>JAYOUT010000055.1:0-13265 GCA_038151055.1 Luminiphilus sp. | reverse complement strand
TCGTCGGCATGGCACCGCTCTTGAGGGATGACTTCTTCCGCGAGATGGCGGTGTCAATCATGGGCGGACTGGCCTTCGGTTCGGTGCTGGCACTGATCGCCGTGCCGGTCTTCTACGCGCTGCTGTTCTCCATTCAACAGAACAAGCAAGCATCTGCGCCGGGTTCTGATACTCAGCACGCAAACGCATCGTTTTAAGCACCCAATCAAGTCTTTGTGAATATGCGTCTATCTGAGGGCGAAGCGGGCTCTTATACTCCCATCCCGCAATACTGCGCGGATTAATTAGTTGAGGAGTGGACAGTGTCAGCACCGGTTTTGTTGCTTGATGGCGGTATGGGGCAGGAGCTCATTCGCAGAAGCAGTGCGCCCGCACACCACCTGTGGTCCCTGCAGGTCATGATGGACGAGCCTAATCTGGTATCTGAGATCCATCGCGAGTTTAGCGAAGCCGGAGCAGGCATTGCCTGCCTCAATACCTACGCCATCACGCGCGCCCGCCTCGCCAGAGGCGAGGTAGAGACCCCTCTCGAGGTCCTGCTGGAGAGGGCTTGCGAGCTTGCGGCAGCGGGTATCGAGGCGAGTGGCGCCGAAGACGTCAGCCTCATCAGTAGTTTGCCTCCGCTGGTAGCGAGCTATCGACCTGATACAGAACTCCCCTTTGAGCAGATGGTTAAGGAGTACCGGGAGCTTATTGAACTGCAGGCACCCCGAGTGCATGGCTTTCTGGCAGAGACGATTGCCTCGGTCACCGAGGCGAAAGCCGTGCTGACGGCAGGAGAGCAGGCCGGTAGCCGCATCATGTTGGGACTGACAGTCACAGACGAGGACGGCACACGCCTCCGGTCAGGGGAGTCACTCGCTGAGGCACTTGATGCCATCGATGACTTCCAACCTCTCGCGGTGGTGATCAACTGCTCCAAGCCAGAAGCCGTCTCACAGGCCATGCCGGTGCTGGCCGAGTCTCGCTTTGTATATGGCGCTTTCGCCAATGGCTTTACAGCCATCGATGCACTGGAACCGGGCGGCGTGGTTGACGTGCTGGAGGCCAGACATGACCTCGACCCGGAGCAGTACGCGAAGTTCGCCGCCGAGTGGCTGGACGCTGGCGCAAGCGTCATTGGCGGCTGCTGCGAGGTCGGTCCCGAGCACATCCAAGCGCTCGACACCTTGCTGCAGGATCGCGGGCACCAGAAGCTGACGTGGGCCGAATTAGCGGCCTGATCGAGCCCCGCTGCTCTCAGTTTTCCGGGCCGATTTCTGGGCAAAAATGAGACGCCGTTAACGGCGCTCCACACTCGCCAAAAATTCACGAATTTGTCGCTTGCGAGCCATAGGTTTGCAGGCAAAATGCGCGCCTTTCCGAATCACCTCACAGCACAGTAGAGCGCGCAACATGAGTACCCTCCGGCCTGTATCGTCACTGCTCTTTACGACGGCATTTCTGTTGGCTGGCCATGGCCTACACATGACCTTTTTGCCGCTCCGCGCCAGCGAGCTCGGTCTGTCGCAAACGCTGATCGGGCTGAGTGGCTCCGCCTACTTTGCGGGCTTCCTGACCGGTGCGCTGATGATTCCGCCCATCATTGCCCGGGTCGGCCACATTCGCAGCTTTACAGCGTTGCTGGCCATCTTCCTGTCGAGCTTTCTATTCCTCAGCCTTGTCGATGAAGGCATCTTCTGGGTGCTGGTGCGCTTTGTGCTGGGCGCCGTGATGTGCGGCTCCTACACCGTGATTGAGAGCTGGCTCGCCGAGCAGAGCGACAGCAGCCGTCACGGCCGGGTACTGTCGGTATACACCGCGATCGTCCTCGTCTCGATGGCGGTAGGCCAGTATCTGCTGGGTCTTACCGAAGCCAATCCGCTGTATCCCTTCATATTGGTGTCGCTACTGGTGGGCTTGGCCATTGTGCCCGTGAGCCTCACCCGCACTCTGGCGCCGGCGCCAGTCCCGGCCACCCGGTTTAATTTTTTCAAGCTGTACCGCCGCTCCCACACCGCCTTTGCCGGCGCGCTGGGATCGGGTGTGGTCATGGGCAGTTTCTGGGGGTTGGGCGCAATTTACGCACTCGCGCAGACTAACGATCCGAGTTTTGTACCCGCTTTTATCGCCGCCAACATTATCGGTGGCGCTTTGGCCCAGTACCCAATTGGCATGGCCTCGGATCGTATCGACCGCCGCTATGTATTGGCTGCACTCTGTGCGGCCAGCGGTTTGTCAGCCTTTGGTTTGCTCTGGGCGAAATCCCCCGAAACATTACTGCTGGGATCATTCGCGTTCGGTGCTTTTGCTAACTCCCTTTACGCCGTCTCGCTGGCCAAGGCCGCTGATAATTCAAAGCGCGAAGAATTTGTCACGATTGGTTCTTCTGTCTTGTTGCTGAATGCGCTTGGATCCGCGAGCGCCGCCTTGGTTGTCGGTTGGGCAATGCGCACTCTGGGTGACGGCGCGCTGTTTGCATTTGTTGGCGTCGCGAGCCTCGTGACTGGCGTCTTCATCGTCCTGCAGCCACCTGGTCGCACCGCCGTCACCGTCGAAGAGCAAGGCGAATTTATCCCCGCGACATCGGCCATGGCACCGGCGGCTTTTGATCAGGACCCGCGCTCAGATGAAGAGGTGGAGTACGAGCCCGTCGTGTCACCCGATTCTGAGCTGGAGGCGCCGCTGGAGTTTACCGAGACCGAGTTTCCAAAAGTCGCTGCATGATAAGCAGCTGGGCCCTGCTGAAGGACGCAAAAGTCTTGCCGGCAGATTGAGGCAAAAGGTTCTCGTTTTTTTATCAAGCTTGCAGGGCGAGCTCAGTAGACCTCGCACCGTGACCAGATTGGCGATTTAGGGCGCTGACGCAGTGCAATCGCCGAGTTCAATTCCGCTAGCCAAGGCGACGTTACCGACAACACCCAAGCCCCTCTAAAAGGCTGACAAAAAGGATTCCGCAGCAGGGTTTTCGGCTACATAATGCGGCGCAAAATAAAAACCTGCGCTGCTGACGGAGTCACGCCATGTCATCACCTGCCATTACCATTGGGCCCCGCGTCCGCAAATCCCCTTTCTATGACGCCACCATCGAGGCCGGCGCCCAAGCGTTCACCATTTATAACCACATGTTCATGCCCACCAGCTACGGCGACCCCACCGCCGAGTACTGGGCGATCGTCAAAGGCGTTTCACTATGGGATGTCGCCGCGGAACGGCAGGTGGAAATCATTGGCCCCGATGCGCTGGCACTGACCCAACTTTTGACCCCCCGAGACGTCGACAAGTGCCCCATCAACCGGGCTCGTTACGTGGTCTTTGTCGATGATAACGGCGGCATCATTAACGATGCTGTCATGTACCGGCACGCCGAGAACCATTTTTGGCTGTCACCGGGTGATGGCGACGTGTTGCTGTGGGCCAAGGGCGTGGCCGCACAAAGTGGGCTCGACGTGACAGTCCGGGAACCCGATGCTTCGCCACTCCAGCTCCAGGGCCCGCTGGCACCGCGGGTGGCACACAAGCTCTTTGGTGATTTGGCGATCGAGCTCGGCTACTACCACTTCTGCCACACCTCCCTGAATGACATCCCGGTCGTGCTCAGCCGCACGGGTTGGAGTGGCGAGCTGGGCTACGAGATCATCCTCAAGGACGGCAGCAAGGGTACCGCGCTATGGAATCTATGCATGGAAGCCGGGGCTGAATTCAACATCCAAGCTGCCTGCCCTTCCTTGGCACGCAGTATGGAAGGCGCGCTGCTCTCTTACTGCAGTGATATCACCCTGAACGACAGCCCCTTCAGCATCGGCATGGATCGACTACTGGATATCGATAAACCCCATGACTATGTCGGCAAAGCCGCGCTTCAGGCCATCGCCAAAACAGGCCCTGAGCGCCGTTTGGTCGGTGCCAACTTTGGCGGCGACCCGGTCATTCCCAATCAACATTTTATGGATGTGAAGTCGGGCGACGAGGTAGTTGGCCACGTGACGCGCTACTGCTGGTCGCCGCGGCTGGAACATAACATCGCGTTGATTAACGTGCCCACCGATCTCTCGGCTCCGGGTACAGCGCTGTCGCTGGACGCGGGAGATGGGTGGCGAGAGGCCGAAGTCGTCGACATTCCGTGGATACCAGCCGAGAAGGTCATTCCTCCGTTTGATTAGGCTGGAGCGTGGCGCGGTATACAGGTTTGAAACGCCCGCCGCGCGCCACAGCTCATTAGACCAAGTCACTGCAAATCAAAGCGCGTGAACGGTTTGCCATGGAGAAACGTATACACCGTCAGTAACTCGCGATATTGAGGCGGAGTGTGACCATGGCTAAACATCAACTTGGCAGTGACTACCCGGAAGCAACCGAAAAGCTCGACCGCAGCGTGCTGGGATTCTTTAGTGCCGCTGAGCGTATCCTGCTGGTCATCATCAGCCTGCTGACCATGCTGGCAGTCGCGTTAGAGCTGTCGACCTTTTTCGATGCCGGCCGCATTCGACTCGCCGACCTGCTGCTGCTCTTTATCTACCTTGAAGTGATCGGCATGGCCTATGCCTACTACGCCACCCACAGCGTACCCGTCACGCTACCGGTGCTGATCGCCATTACCGGGATCACGCGGCTGATTATCCTGCAGGGCAAAGAGGCCGAGCCCAGCAAACTGCTGTTTGAGGCCGGTGCCGTGCTACTGCTGGCGGTGGCATTGGCGATTTTGAGTTGGGCATCGCAGCGCTCGCCCTCGATCAACTCCAGCGACAATCCCGAGCACTGATCCGGCAGACTTAAGCAACCCGTCTAGAACGCAGCTTCACGACAGGGTTACCACACCGCGGTGGCCAGGCGCCTCAGTGCCTGAGCCCCGCGGTGCTACCATCGCGCCATGACCATTCATCCCCTTCTCGCTGACCTGACGGGCCCTGATTTTGCGATCGGCTGGGCACCGCTTGAGGCGCTGTCAGGTGATCCACACCCGGACGAGTGGGAGGACATTGCCAGCGCCGCACCCAATCGACAAAAGGAATTCGTCGCCGGGCGACAGCTTGCACGCGCGTTATCTGGTCAACTTGGTTTGCCGCCCGCTCCCCTGCGCCGCGGTGAGGACCGTGCCCCAATATGGCCAAACGATCGCACGGGCAGTCTGTCGCACTGCGATACGCTCTGTGTTGCCGCTGTTGGCAAACGCAACGCCGTCCAGTCGGTCGGCGTCGACGTTGAAACCATCGGGCGGGTGGAGCAGAAGCTTTGGCCAACTCTGTTCACCGAGAAAGAGGCGGATTACTTCAGCTCGCTTGCGCCGGATACCGTTGCGCTTGAGACCACCCTGTTCTTCAGCGCCAAAGAGAGCTTCTTTAAGTGCCAGTACCCGCTCACACAGGAGTGGGTGGGCTTTCAGGACGTCGAGATCACGCGCACCGACTCGCACACCTTGGCCATCGCCCCAACCCGCAGCGCAGCCCAAGCCTGGCATGCGGCACCGATTCATACAGTGGAAATCAACAAGTCGCACGTGGCAACGGTGATGCTATTGCGCGCCTGAGGCCGACCCCCGTCTCAGAACAGGCTGTGCTCACCCCGCTCGGGCATTGCGACCTCACCCGATACTACTCCGGCGTAAAAAGCCTGCAGCGTGTCGTCACCAAACTCAGGCGTGGCCTCGGCGTCGTACCGCTCGGCAGTTGCGTCCCAACACAGCATCGACTCGGTGGCATAGAACTTGGCAATACGGAGAAACTCCATGCGGTCTCGCATCCGTCGTGACACCAGCCCCAGCGGGCTGATCAGCCAGCGAATCCAATCGAACATCTCGGGCGGCAGTGAAGTGGTACGAAACGGCTGACCCAGTGTTTCGCACAGCAACCGCCCCTGATCCTGCGGGGTGAGCGCCGGGCCCGGACCACCGATGGGCAGCACCGCGGTGCTCGATGGTGGCGACGCCAGCTTCGACACCATAAACCTCGCCAGATCGCGATCAGAGATGGGTTTGCAGGCGGTGGTGTTGCCGCTACTGAACAACAGGAAGGGTTTGCCCGCGCGGACCCGCTCGATCTGCCCCACCAGTGAACGAAAGAACGCGGTGGCGCGGATGATCGTCGCGGGCACCGACGATTCATCCAGCAGCGCTTCGAACTTCAGCTTCTCGCGCTGAAACGCGAGGCGTGGCATCTGCACGCAGATAGCGGAGAGCAGCACAAAATGCTGCACCGCCGTCCGCTCCGCATACGCAAGTAGCCGGCGATTCGCCTCGTACTCCACGAGCCTGGCGTCAGTAGGCGCACCACTGCGGCTCGCGAGACAGGAAACCACCACGTCCGTTTTTGGCAGCGACGCCGCCCAGCCCTCATCAGCGGTGATATCCGCCTCTACGACGGTGACTGCGGCAGGCACTTCATCCGGCGTTTCATTGGGTTTCTCATCAGCAACAGCCGGAGATAGCCGCCGACCTGGCCGCACCAGCGCCACCACCTCGTGACCTTGAGCCACTAACTCGCGCAGCACTGCCTGCCCGATGTAGCCGGTTGCCCCTGCCAGCAGTACGCGCATCACTCGCACCCGTCATCCATCTGCCCACCCTAGGGGGGGCGGTGGTTACGGTCAACGTTGGTCGAACAAGCCGGTAATGACCCCGCGTTTTCGCTAGAGTGCACCCTCTCACAAAGCGAGCCCTCATTAAGCAGGCTCACTGATCATGACCATCATCAAGGTTCAGGCTCAACATGACTGATCTGGCGCCCTCGCCGCCCATCAATGACGACGTAGAAGCCACGATCGACGTCACGACTGGCCTCAACGCGGCGGACCACTCGCGGGTCATCGAAATGGCCTGGGAAGATCGCACGCCCTTCGAGGCGATCAAGCGTCATTTCGGGTTGCCCGAGGCCGCGGTGATTCGGCTGATGCGCCGCTCGCTGAAACCGAAGGCGTTCAAGAACTGGCGCCAGCGTGTCTCGGGCCGCGTGACCAAACACAGCGCGCGCCGGGACCCGGCGGTGTCGCGCGGCTATTGCGCAACCCAGTACAAGCAGCGGTCAAAATAGGCATGGAAACCGTTGCTCTCTATCTGGTCGCGGCCACCCTCGGTGCCATGCTGTTCTTCGCAGTGGGCGTAGCACCCACCGTTTTTCAGGCACTCCCAGTCGAACAAGCCGGACTGTTTTTACGCAAACTATTTCCCCGGTACTACCTGGCACTGATTATCGGGTCTGGCCTGGCGGGGCTGTTGTGGCTGAGCACTCAGCTCTGGGCAGCCGGCGTGTGCCTAGGGATCGCGGCATCGACACTGTGGGTGAGACAAAGTTTAGTGCCGCGCATCAACCAACTGCGTGATGAGGAGCTGGCGGGTAATGAAGCCGCCGGGGCGCAATTCGCGAGACTGCATCGCTTATCCGTCATCATCAATATGGTTCAATTAGCGGCGCTGATCATTCTGCTTATCCGCTACTGAGGCCGCCCCAATGAATCCGGAGCTGTTGTGGGTTTTTATCCCCACGATTGCCGCTATCTCACTGACGCCCGGTATGTGCATGACACTGGCCTTTACGCTGGGCTTGTCGCAAGGCTATCGGCTGACCCTCTGGATGATGTGGGGAGAGCTGGCGGGCGTGGCAACAGTGGTGTCGACCTGCGTGCTGCTGCTGGCCTGGATTCAGTCGCTATCAGATGTCTACTTCACCCTGCTGGCGCTCGCCGGCGGCAGCTACTTAGTTTGGATCGCCTATCGGCTGTGGACCCAGCCCGCCCGGTTCTCGGGCGGCGAAAACCAACCGCACCTATCGCCCAGCGCGTTGCTCGTTTTGGGTTACGTGACGGCGGTGGTGAACCCCAAGGGCTGGGGGTTCATGATTGCGCTACTGCCGGGGTTCATGTCCGTGGAGTATTCAACGCCGCAACAGCTCGCTGCATTTCTGAGCGTTATGCTGCCATCAGAGTTTCTGTCCATGACGCTCTACGCCACGGGCGGGAGCGGTCTCAGGCGATTCCTCACCACTGAGCAACACCTCGCTAACCTGAACAAGATCGCGGCAGGTTTGATGGTGCTGGTGGCCGCCTTGATGCTCTTCAGAATCTGAGCGCTCTTCGGGATCTGAGCATCATCGACACCACCGATCAGATGCCGGGCGCCCAACTCGCGTGGAAGCCGAACGGCACCCGCTGCGGCAAGGTGACGCGGGCCATAGGACCGGCCGCAACATCGGTCGCATCAAACACCAGGCAATGAGATGACCAGTCGGTGCTGTCAGTGACCAACGTCACCACATAGCCATCGTCTTCGGCGTGATCGCGTGTCGCGCCGGTCTTGGGCGCATAGACCGCCTCGCTTCCGAAGACGCCCTCACCGTAATCCCACTGCTGCCGACAACCGGTTTCATTGTCGTACTTCACCAATCCGGTAAAACGAAGGGTATGCCCGCCCTCCTCCAGCAGCGGGATACGCTGGTGATAGGCGAAACGGCTTTTCACGCCAGCATAGAGAGGATTGGTCTTGTTGAACTCAGTATTGAGGTCGTCGATGTCGCCCTCGCGCACTTCTCCCGTGCGTAAATTAAAGCGCCAACGGTAGTTATTTGCCTCGAGACGCATATACGCCAGCATGTGGGAGAGCTCGCCCTCGCCATTGGCGGCTGAAGGCATGGGGTTGATCGATCGGCAACCGTCCATCACCACCCAGTCGCCCTCTTCCCAGCAGTTACTCACGTGCAAGATGTAGCAGGGTTCACACTCGAACCAGCGGATCTCATCACCCCGACCGTATCGGGGAATTAATCCAAAGCGCGTCGGGATGTCCCGATGGAAGGTCAGCACTCTCATTTGGTGGCGCTCGAGTACCTTCGGATCGTGGAAGAAGGGCAGATCGTGAAGAATGGTGTAGTTGGCGGTAAAGCCAATGTCATGGGGCAGGCGCGGGCCGGGCAGATCGATCTCCGCCTCATGCACGAGCTTGCCAGAGGGATCTGCCACACCGCAGGTCATGTAGGGTGGCTCATCGCCGTAATCGAAGAACAGCAACTCCCCCGTTGTCCAATCGACCTTGGAGTGTGCCGACAGCCGGCGATGGCTCCTGCCCCCGAGCTCGAAGTAACCCTCGGTTTCGAGCGTCTGGGGGTTCAATCGATAGGGATGACCGGCGTTGTACCACAGGGTCATCAGGCCACCTGCGTAGTAAAAGAGATCCGTATTGGAGGTGTCCTTGATGCCAAAAGGTGACGCATCGAAATCAAAGGGGCCCATCACGCCGTTGGAGGTCGAGCGGCCTAACTGCCGCTCCTCAACGAGGGCCACGGTGTCAACATAGCGGTTGCGGTAGGCGGCCTCGCCCTCGCAAAACGAAACGGCGTGCACCATGCCGTCACCGTCGAAGGGGTGGTACCGGTTTTCCGGTTTGTGAATCGGATTAGGGCCGTTGCGAAAATAGGTGCCTAACAAGTCCTTGGGTATTTGACCCTCGACCTTTAGGCCCGACTCGTTCAGCTCCAGCGTCGTCGGGGCATAGACGCCATGCAGATACGGGTTATCGAGCCCGTAAATCCACGGCTGGGTGTGCTCAAATTCTGCGACGCCACCAATACAGTCGTCAGTGACCGGGTAAGCCGGCAGGTGCAGTGCTTGATTCATTATTGTCTCCGCCCATTCGCTTGTGCGGCTATCGGGGCCACAGCCTAGCAAGGAAAAATGGCTGGCCGCAACGCGCAACCGGCCCAGCGTAGCGCTTGCCACCCCAACGCCCCCCGCCTAGGATCAGGGCATCAAGAAGGAGAGCCTCCATGCACTCGCCCATTTATATCCTTGGCGGAAGCCAAACTGACTTCGCGCGCAATTGGGCGCGGGAAGGCCTCGAAATTTACGATCTGTTCTCCGAAGTACTGCAGGAGGCGGTGAAGGACGCGGCGATCGACCCGGATCAAATCGAAGTGGGCCACGTGGGCAACTTTGTGGGCGACCTCTTTACGCGGCAAGGCTTGCTCGGCGGATTCTTTGGCCAGGTTTATCCGGAACTCGGCAACCTGCCGACAGCACGTCATGAGGCGGCCTGCGCGTCGGGTTCCATGGCCATTCTGGCTGCAATGCGGGACATTGAGGCGGGCCACTACGACGTGGCCTGCGTGGTGGGTCTGGAACTCATGCGCAATGTGGACGGCCGTACCGGCGCCGAGTATCTAGGCGCCGCCGCGTGGCAGGGTCATGAAGCCACCAGCTGCGAATTCCCGTGGCCGTTCCTGTTCGATCGCATTACTCAGGAGTATGACCACCGCTACGGGATTGCCGACGAGCCGCTGACGCGTATCGCGGAGATTAATTTTGGCAACGCCAAGCAGAACCCTCGGGCACAGACACGAGAGTGGGCCTTTGCCGAGGGTAGCTTTGGCAACGACCCCGCACTCAACCCTTCTATCGAAGGCCGGGTGCGCAAACTCGACTGCGGGCAGATCACCGACGGTGCGGCCTGTCTCATTTTGGCCAGCGAGCGCTTTGCCAAAGCCCACTGGCAAACACGGGGCCAGCCGTTGGCAGACGCGCCGCGTATCAAAGGCTGGGGCCATCGCTCCGCCCCTATACTCCTAGAGACCAAGCTCGCCGCTTCTCGAGATCAGCCGCTGGTCTTCCCCCATGCGGCACAGGCTTTAACCGATGCGAGAACGCGAGCGGGGATGGCCGACATTACCGATCTGGACGGTTTGGAAACCCACGACTGCTTCACGATTACCGAATATATGGCCATCGACCACTGTGGATTGACCGCACCCGGCGAGAGCTGGAAGGCGGTAGAAGAAGATCGCATCGCAAGGGATGGGGATTTCCCCATTAACCCCAGTGGTGGGCTAATAGGCTTGGGGCATCCCGTTGGCGCAACCGGCGTGCGGATGGTGCTGGACTGTGCACGACAAGTCACTGGCCAGGCCGGCGATTATCAGGTTGCCAATGCCGAAAATATGATCACCTTCAATGTCGGCGGCAGCACCACCACCTGTGCCAGCTTTGTCGTGGGCGTGGGTTCGTGAAAGATGTTTTTATCTACGATGCCATTCGCAGCGCGCGCACCCGAGCCAAGTCTGATGGCGGCCTCCACACCCTAAGCCCCTCCGAGCTGCTTAAGCCGCTCTACGGCGCTTTGGCGTCGCGCAATACGCTTGACCTGTCGCGAGTGTCAGAAGTGGTGTTGGGCTGTGTGACTCAACATGGTGAGCAAGCGGCCAATATCGCCAAAACCTCGGCGCTATTCGCGGGCTGGCCCGAATCGGTGTCGGGTTTAACGGTGCATCGCTTTTGCTCATCCAGCATTGATGCCATTGCACTGGCGGCCCTGAAGGTAGCGGCCGGCCAGACTCAGGCCATCGTCGCCGGCGGCATCGAGATGATGTCCCGCGTGCCAATGCTGTCTGACGAAGCACGGGTCTTCAGTGACACCGCTTACGCTGTGCAGCATCAGATGCTGCTGATGGGCAGCGGCGCCGACCTGATTGCGACCCGCATTGGTGCCAGTCGCGAAGCGTGTGACGGGGTGGCATTACAGAGCCAGCACCGCGCGGCACACGCACAACGCGAGGGTCGGTTTCAGTCGATCATCCCCATCGAGACGCGCCAAGGCATCATTACTGAAGATGAATGTATTCGTGCCGACATGACGGCAGAGCGACTGGCAAAACTGGCCCCCGCCTTCGCCGAACTGGGTGCCAAGGGGGCGGATCAGATTCAGCTGGCCAAGTTCCCGGATCTGGCGGGTATTGAACATGTCCATACCGCCGGGAACTCGCCCGCCATGTGCGATGCAGGTGCTCTGGTGTTATTGGGTGATGAATCACTCGGGAATTCGCTAGGCCTGACCCCCAAGGCGAGGCTGGTGGCCAGCGCTACCGCGTCGGGCGAACCGCTGGAGGTCGTCAGCGGGTGTGTGGCGGCGACCGAGGCATTGCTCGCCAGTGAAGGCAAAACGGTTGAGGACATCGACCTGTTTGAAGTTCACGAGGCCTTTGCCGCGACGGTGATCAAAACTCGCCAGGTGCTACACATCGATGATACGCGACTCAATGTGAATGGCGGCGTGATTGCCTTGGGTCACCCAATGGGCGCTACGGGGGCCATCATGGCCGGCACATTGATCGATGAACTTCATCGACAACAGCTGGGTAAAGGTATCGTCGCCGCTAGTGGTGCTGCCGGCAGTGGCAGCGCGCTGTTACTCGAGCGCTGCTAACGTCATAACACTCTCCAGTCACCCGGCGTCAGCCTGCGACGTCCGAGAGCATCGCCCTCAGACCATTAGCGCACCCAGATCGGTGAGCTCCAGACTCGCTCCTGCAGCGTTGTCGGCAAATCGGGACGTGGCTTCACCCCAGCGCGGTTGGCATCCCATGTAGACCAACGGCAGGTCGGGTTTTCCAGCGCACGCACGTAATAGAAGGCGCGACTATCTGGGTCGTAATCAGGGTCCTGCCACACTGTCTTGAGCTCAGCCGCCCCAACGCCCTGAGTGATGCTGCAGTCGGTGATGTCGACCCGGGCCCCATTGTCGCCACATCGGTGAGTTTCGGGGTCGGGTGTCAAACCGTCTGAACACGCCACATCGTAGACCTGCTCATAGGTTTCACCCTCTTTTTCCCAGCCCTTGATGATTTGCAGTCGCTGTAGCGCCGTGCCGCGCGGATCTGCGCTGGCCCAGGCGACAAACCTTGGCGCTTCGTCAGTTTTGCTCAGCTCGCCTCCCATCGCCACACCGCCGGCGTAAGCCTGTTCAATCATGTTGTCGGAGGTCAGGATATCGGTGTCGTAATCGTGGCCCGCGAAAAACCTCACCCGCATGCGCGGCCCCGAGGTGGCAAACGTCTCCTTGCGGCGGAACGCATCGTATATGGCATCCCGCGTGTTCTCTTCGGCCCAGACACCGGTGACCCCTGAGGCACTCCAACTCTCAAAACCACCACCGTAGGTATAGGTGCGCCCGTCAACCTCAGTCAGGGTGTCAGGCGCGAGAAAGCGAGCTATCAAGCCATATACCGGATCCACCGGTACCGAGCCGCGTCGCTCGGGTAAACCATCGAGCAAACCGGCTTTGGAGAAATAGGTTTCTTCATCGTCACTAGTGCCCGCCACATGGGTGTCACTCGCCGCAACAAACCCAAATTGATAGGGGTTCTTGACACCCTGCGCCTCCAGCGCCAGGCCATTGCGCAAGGCCTCACGGACATAACTGCCCTTTTCTTCACTGTGCAGGCTGGTGCCGACACGGAACTTATAAATTTCAAAATCCGCCCACTCGTCATTGGGCGACAGCAGCGGATGCGTGTCGGAAGTCCCTTTGACCT
>JAYOUT010000054.1:7346-13461 GCA_038151055.1 Luminiphilus sp. | reverse complement strand
TCGGTCACGCCCAGCATGGACCACGCGGCGTCGTTGCCAATGAGTTCATGGAAAGAGCGATGCCAGAGCATTACTGGCTGCTCCCCAAACAGCTCGTTGAGATCTTCGCGCCAGATCTCGCCATGCCACAAAGGATGATAGCCCCAGGTAATAAAGGGCACGGTCGGGTCGTTGTGCTGAGCGGCCAGCGCTTTCAGGCGGGCGCGATATCCCTCGGGGGTGGTCTCGCCGGGAAATTCGCCGGTGGGCAGCGACCAGTCATCGGGCGCCAAAAACGGGAACTGGGTGAGCACCGCGGGCAGGGCGGGGTGCACATGGGGGTCGATGAATCCCGGTAGCAGAACGTCATTGGCAAATTGCCGGTCGACCCGGCCGCTCCGCGCCTCAATAAGCGGTTGCAGCGTGTCCTCGCTGCCCACCGCGACGATCACCCCATCTTCCACCGCGACCGCGGTGGCAGTGGGCAAAGCGGGCTCCATGGTGCGGATTAAATGAGCGGTATAAACCACCAGTTCAGCGCGCACAGGCGCCACTACGGTAAGCAATGTCACCGCAACCAACAGCGATTGCAGGGGTAGGAAGGTCCAATGGGGAGATTTAAAAGCGCGGGCCATAACGGCAGGTCCACTTGGCTTGCGAGATCAGCGGATGACTTTAACCCAATCCCCTGTTCGTGGCTCGCCGGTGGGATAGTAGCCATTGATCAACCTGAGCTGATTTTCGGCGTCGGGCAATTTTACGCCGCTCGCGAGTGACGCAAAGGTCGCCCCTCTTGGCACCTGAATGTAGTGCAAGGTATGGCTGGTGCCGGTCACTTTCTCGCGCGCCGTCAACGGGCGGAAGCTGTCAATAATGGTTCTGAATGCAGGGTCAGCGGTTGCGAAGTCCGATGCGTCGCCTTCAAATAAAAATCGGTAGCTGTGATCGATGACGGCGAGCCGGGCGGACTGCCCGCCGCTGGAGGCAACTGCAGTGGTGCCGTTAAGACCATATTGCTCGAGTGCCTCCACGTCGCTGACCTCTCCCTGTGCCCCTGCCACAAGGCTGGCTTCGGTATCTTGAGCGGGGTCGATCCGCGCGAGACCAATGGTCAAGGTCTGAGTGCCGTCAGCTGAGGAGGCGACGATCTCTCGGCTCGACTGCCGCACGTTCCAGCCCGGCGGGTGCGCGAAAGTGAAGTTCAGCTTGTTGTGATAGAAGCGATTCGGGTCGCTCTGCGCTTCCGCGCTGGCGCCGTAGACCAACCCTTCGGTCTGTCGCCGATACTCGCCCGGAATCTCGGGGTTGTCGGGCATCTCGGCAAGATCGAGATCATTCGCCGCTCTGATCACCGTGCGCAGACGCAGGTCGTTGCGCGGGTGGCTGGCATAGAGCCCGTGGTAGGTACCCGAGGGTTTGCCACTGGCTTTGGCCTGAGCGCGTCGATACTGCTCCTGATCTTTGAGCACGCCAATCACTGACAGCATGGAATCCACGTCGTAACCGGTTTGATGCAGATATTCCGCTCCGGCTGAATCCGCCTCGAGCTCCATGTCGCGACCGAATCCCGAGATGATCTCGGCGCCGTACATGCTGGCAGCGTCGTAGACGTCACCCGACCCGGTCAGGATGTAGGCAGAGACGGCGGCGACCTTGGAAGTCATCTGAGCAGTTTTTCGCCGCGAGTGATGTCGCTCTGTGATGTGGCCAATCTCATGGGCCAGCACCCCGGCAAGTTCCGCCTCGGTATCAAGATAGGCCAGCAGACCGCGGTTCATGTAAATCAGGCCGCCCGGCAAGGCAAAGGCGTTGATGTCAGGTGAATCGAGCAGCGTGAAGCTGAAGGTGGGGCTGGTAATGCCCGAGTCCCGCAACAGCCGCTCGCCCACTTGGCGCACGTAGGCGTCGAGCTCTGGGTCGTCATAGATGCCAATGTTATTGACAAGCTTTTGGTGCTCTTCCGCGATGTCATCAGGCAGTTCAACGGATTTGCCGCCGATGGTGACAGTGGAGGCGCCACTGACCCCACCGGCCCAGAACAGGCCAATCAAAGTCAGTGTTGCGATGTGTCGCAAGCGTTTCAGGGCCATGGCTTAGTGATGCGCTGAGAGGTATTCCAGCAACTGATCACCGAGGCTGTCACATGCCGTGCCCTGTACGGGTGCGATAATTGGAATGGGAACCACCACCGCTGGCATGTAGCTCTGGCCACTGGTGACAGCGCTGACCCGGCCCACTTCGACTTTGTCGGTGAAGTCCCAGATAGTCGCTTCATACTCTGATTCCGTGCCCCAGGTACCAAAGCCAAAGCAGCCTGCAACGCCGGGACCGATGCCGCAGCTCATCGAGCCCGTGCTTTCGGTATCCACCGTGTTGCCATCGATCCAGATCATGTACTCGAGCTTCATTTCTTCGAAGCGCTCGGCCACCGGCGGGAGTTGCAAGAGGCGGTCAATGGTTTGCGGCTGCATGGGTGCCGTGCGTGGCTCAAACCACGGATAAAACTGATTGATGAAGGCGATTTCGTTAATCACTTCAATACTGGGGTCGCCGCTATGGATGTGGTCGCCAATACACTCGATGAAGTCGAACTCGGTGTCATAGTCGGGGGCGTGGCGTCGACCCAAAATCACGACGCTGGACTCGCCGATACCGGCTACCGGTTCGTTGTAGGTCATCTCATCAACGGTGGCGTTGACACATCCACCCAGCAAAAACACGATGAGCGCGGCGCCTAACCATCGCAATGACCAGTCTGAAGATATCTGCGGGTTCACGGTGCGCCTCCTGTGACCGCAGTGCTGATGCCGGCCAAGGTGATGCCCGCCGCCGTTGCGTCGCTGTGATTCACACTGTCAGCGCCAGTGGGGGACACTGCAGACCAACCAATGCGATCGCGTTTTGTGGCCACCCCCACTGCTGAAGAGACCGCGTTCTCAGCATCGGATGCGGGTACATCGACTGCAGCCGGCGCATCGGTGGTGGTGTCGCCTGATTCGTTGCCGGCAGGTTCTGCGCCGTTGCCTTGCTGCTGCAGTGCGATGCCGTCCAGCCATGCGGCTACGTCAGGCGTGGCGCCAAACGTCGTGACAAAGTGGGCGCCCGCGTCTCTCAGCGCGACAACCGCAGCGAGGTTCACCGCCTCTTCATCGGTTTGCAGAAAAGCCGTCGGTGTTTTGCCGTAGGCGGTAATGGGCCAGGCCGCCAGTCGTTCATCGGGGTTAAAAGTCAGCGCGCCATCCTCCTGCCGGTGGATGGCCGCAATATCGACCAGACGAAACTCGTAGCGCATCCAGATCTCATAGACCTTGACGTTGGTATGTGTGGGGATGGCGTATTGCAGCTCGGCGATGGCCGGAATTAGCACGCCGTCGACAGTTGTCAGATGGGATTGGACCGTCTCCCAATCTCGAATATGCACGACATTCTCGAACATGCCGGTGAACAGGGTGTCCCAGAACTCGACCTGTGCCTCGCCGGTTTTGACGAGCCAGTCTGACTCCGCTCGACCTTTGGCCTCATCAAAAAATTCGTGCTCCGCAAAGGCAGAGGGATAGATGACGCCCACAGTGATCGGGAGTGGATCGAGTAAGGGAGACGGGAAATTACCCTCTACAATCACCTGCTTGGACGTGCACCCTGCACCCAGCAGTGTGAGACAGAGTAAAAGCAGCGCGCGTACTATGAGCCGCGGTTCACGGTCTGAAATCGTTGAGGCCAACGAAGCTACCCCCATTCCTTAGGGTCAGTTCTCGCATCAGTGTAGCAAACCGGACTCCCGTCGCCTGTAGCTCGGGAGGCCTTATGAACTGTACGGGAAAGCCCACCGCATGGATGCGCACGCGGCGTTCACCGCTGGCCGCTTCGGCGTTCAGCCGATCAACGGTTTGCACCACCTCCTGAATGGAGGCGCCTGTGAATTCGTCACCAAAGACGTAGATGGAGATCTTTTTACCCGGGTCGTAAAACGTGCGCACGGCGTTGGTAATGCCTTCGACCGGCGAGGAATTCGAGAACACGTTCCAGTTGCGCAAATTCTGCAAAATCAGGCTGCGACGGGCCGGGGTATCGGGAATCCATTCGCCGCGGTAGCGGCTGAAAAGATAGTTACCCATATCGTTGAGCACCTGAATGCCCTTTACTTCGGGGTAGATATTGAGGGTCGCCTCCATTTCCCGAAGCATTCGTTCCCACGCGTAGGAGAACATCGAGCCCGAGGTATCGATGATGAAAATGATGTACTCGCTGTCCACGGGGATGCCGCCGATCAGCTGGTTTTTCTTTTCGGCGTTGCGGCCCAGCAGACGCAATTCTTCCTCAGACAGCTTTTGACGGGCGATGGCGAGTTGCTCGCGGATGATCGCATTGGCGTTTTGTGAGGTGCTCAGCGCGTCGTACTCCGAGCGCGTTCGCGCCAATGTGCCTTGCAGAATAGCGATGCGCTCGTCGTAGTCAGATATCTGTTCCCGTTTCACGTTCAGATCGCGATTCAGGATCGTGGTCTCGCCGCGAATCTCGAAGAGCTGCTCAGTGAGTTCCGCCACCGCAGATTCGGCATCGACCATCGCCTGCTCGATCACCTGGGGCTGAACCGTTTTGGTAATCATGAGGAGCAGAATGACCGCGCCGAATCCGCAACAGATAACGTCGAGGAAGGACAGGGAAAATTCAGCGGGAGCGCGGCGTGCTGGCATAAGAGTCCCTAGGGCCAATCCGTCGACGGCGACATAAAGCTGCCGCTTGAGGCTCTGGCGAGCTGCCAGTATTCGGAGGCCGCCATGGGATCGCCTTCCATGGGAAACAGAATAGTATTCACCGGCACCCCAGAGGGTAAGCGTCTGACGGCCTCGCGGAAAAGCTTCAAGCGTTCGTTACCGCTGACACGGCTACTGCGCGGTGCGCGCTCGCCTTGAGTGGGCAGGCCATCGGTGAGTAAAAAAATATTGTCCGGCGGGCTCGGTAACGCCGCGAGCGCGGTAAAGGCATTGTGCAGACTGGTGCCACCGGCCGGGACCTGCTCTCGTAATGCCAGACTGATGGCCTCGAGCTTGGGGGTGTCAGCCACCTCAAGCCATTGGCCCTCGGTCCCCTCCAGCGCGGGCTTCGCTTCGGTATTGAAGGTCATCACCTGAAACTGCGCGCTCACCGGTAGCTGCGCGGTCAGCCAGTCCACGGTGTCCAGTGTGCGCGTCCATTTGCCGGCCTGCTTTTGCAGCGTCGGGTCCATATTGCGTAAACGAATGACGTTGACCAGCCGATTGGCCAGCATGCTCGCAGAGGTGTCGACCATGATGACGATGCGTTGCCCGCCGAGGTTTAGACCCGTCAGATACTGCCGATTACCTTCACCCACAAATTCTCGGGCACTCCGCCCCGACTCGGCCTCGGCGGCTTCCTCCAGCAGCTTGATCTCTTCTTCCAGCTGATTGATCTCGGCTTGCAGTTTGGCAATGGCATCGCTGTCGCTGACCCCGGATTCTTCGATCGAGGCAATCAGAGCCTCGTATTCGTCCAGCTCTTCTGTGATGCGCCGCGCAAGGCCGTCAGCCTCGACAATCTCTAGGTCGGCCTCATCGAGGGCATTGCGCAGCCGCACCAACCCTTCCTCGCCCTCGCGGATGTCCTCTTCCAGGAGCTCAACCTCCGACAGGACCTCGGCGTTGACGGTTCGAATTTCGACCTCGAGCGAATGGTCGATAATGAGAAAGACCAGCACGACGGCGCCAAAACCACAGGACATGATGTCGAGAAAGCTGAGATTGAATGTCGAGGATTGCCGTTTGCGCCGCGCCATCGCTCAGGACTCCACGGCAATAAAGTGCACCTCGACGCCGCTGGCATGAATGCGGTCGTCGGCCCTTAGCGAGATGACACCTTCGGCGGGCTGATGATTTAGCTGGGCGGCTACGCCGGGCTCGATGGTCACTTGGCTCGGCCCTGAAACCACCACGCCCTCGGCAATCTGCGCACCTATTAGCAGCGGTGTGGCGAGGCCCGCGATCAGTTGGTGCGTGGCCGCTGGAGCAGTGCTTGGCTGTGCACTCTCGGCATGATTGGTTTCCAACGAGGCCGCGGTGGGTGCACTGGCTGGGGCAACGGATTGACAGGGCGCCTCGCGCTGAAAGATGAGCTCTCC
>JAYOUT010000054.1:0-7246 GCA_038151055.1 Luminiphilus sp. | reverse complement strand
CGGGGATTTGTTCGTACAGCGCCTGCTCGGTTTCGGCACGACGTTGGGGGTCAAAGCGGGTCTGCGCGACAAACTGTTCACCAATGCGCTCCGCCAAGTCGTCCATCAGCCCGAGCAAGCCGTGTCCCGGCATCAACTGGGTTTCGCCGGCTATGGCGCGGCCGTTTTCAATCGTCACTGCGGTGATGCTGGCTTGATGCAAATGCAGTTCCACATGAGCGCAGCTTTGTCCCATCGCAGCGCCAATGAGGGCGCTTCGGTGCACCACCTGTGTTGCGGTAGCAGGGAGGGTTTGCAGAATGCCCAACAGCAAAGACAGTTGGCCGGATTCCATAGCGCCGGGGATGGCGAGCGTTAAATCACCACCGAGGTCGCCCAGCAGCGCCTCGAGATGGGCGTGAACCAAATCGGCGGTATGACGCGCAGGGCCCAAAGCCGGACTCAGCGGCTGGGTTGAAAGGCGATGCCAAAATCGATTGTTGATGTCGCGGGGCGCGCGGCGTGCCTGTTGCCAAGCAAGCTCCCCGAAGGTGTAGCGCCCGTTGGCAAACCAGGCGATACCCGGCGACCACGTCTCTTCGCCGTCTTGCCACAGGCGAAGTGAGGCGTCGTTGCAGTCGAGGAGTCGCATCAGCCGCGGGGCACTGACAGGTGTCTGAGCAGGTGTCGGTCGATGTAGCGCTGAGTGTTCAGCACGAGGCGTTCCTGGGACAACTGCAACTGATGCAGGGCAAACATGATGATGATGGACAGCACTAACGCGACAAAGGTGCTGTTAAAGGCAACGCCCAGACTGACCGTCACGCCCGAGATGTCTCCCTCTACCGCCTTGTAGGCTTGCCCGAGCGCGTCGCCAATACCGCGGACGGTGCCGATAAAGCCAATCGACGGAATCGCCCAGGAGATATAGCGCACCATCGACAGTTCTGAATCGAGTCGGTCTGCTTCGATATCACATTGCTCACGAACCGCGTCCGACACCGCCGGAATGCTCCCGGTGGTGGTAAAGCGACTGAGCGCGTTGCCGAGGGCTCGCGGTAACAGATAGTCCTGTTCTTCCAATGGCAGTGCTTCAAGGGAGCGGGATTGTTCCCGCGCATCCCTGGGCAAGATGCTTGTCCCCTCGGGAATGGCAATCAGCTCGCGACCGAGCATGTTGCCCTCTGAGCGAGTCCGCGCAGCCTTCAGACCCATGATCGCCAGCGCCCAGATCATCAGAATGAAGCAGGCCTCTTGTTCGTAATCTTTGATGACAATCGCCAGAGAGCGGTTGCCGGTAGGCGCTTCTCCGGCAGCCTGCTGTGCGGCTTGGATAGCCAGCTGCGAATCAGCGCTGGGTCGGATCACGCCCACATAAGCGGCGTGCACGATAATGACGGCAAAGAGCAGGGCGAACACCTGATAAAGAAACTCAGAGGGTAAACGCAGCTTCATGTGGGGCTCCTTGCGGGCTCAGATATCCGCGGGAAAGGCCACGGACAGATCTTCGGAAATGGATTCGGTCGGCTCATAGTCAAGGACAGGCCCCGAGCGCTCGGGCTCTTCAACCGTCGGCGCGTCGGTCTCTGTGCCTTCGCTGGCATTGGTGTCAGCAGCAACAGCTGGCTCGACGTTTTCTGCAGTGTCTTGGGCCTGAGCAGTGTCTTGCGCTTGAGTAGTGGCGGTCAGGCTTACTGTGGCGGCAACCACCAAGGCAACCACAAGCGCGAGCAGACGGCGATTACTCTGCATAACGTGCAATCCTGAAGCCGAGATCATCTCGCCCCCGCTCGCCGTAATCGCGAAAAGTCAGACGCAGCTCGGACAGGCGGCTGAGCGCCCAACTGCCACCGCGAATGGTGTAGTTGTCGCCGCGCTGTGAGCCCAGCGGATCGATGCTGAGCTCTGCATTGGCGGAAGGGATTTGATAGCCGTCGTGCACCCATTCGGCAACATTACCACCCATATCATGCAGACCGCGATGGTTGGGCGGGAAGCTCCCTACGGGAGCCGACACGACAAATTGGTCGGTGTAGCCGTTGAGGATCCGTCCCGTCACCAGCGCCGAGGTGTTGTCAGCGACGTTGGTCACCACAGCGCTGGGCGGGAAGTCATCGCCCCAGGCAAACCGTCTCAACGTGTCGCCCTCGACCCGAGCGGCGAATGCCCACTCCGCTTCGCTGGGAAGCCGGTAGCCGATGCTGCCCGGGTTGAAGCCGATGATGATGCCTTGATTCTCTCGATAGAACGGGGGTAAGCCCTCGCGGCGACTCAGCCAGTTGCAGAAACTGGCTGCCTGTTGCCAGCTGATACCGGCGACCGGCTGTTGGTCACGGTCCAGGGAGTAACTCTCAATGAGCCCGGAATCATGGCTCGCCTCATATTGCCTGAACTGGGCGTTGGTGGTTTCGGTGCTGGCAATATAAAACGCGCGTCGCAACTCAACCGGGTGCTCGACTTCGTTGGCGCGCCGCCCGGGGTCGCGCCGCGATGCACCCATCGTGAACGGATTTTGCGTCTCCACCGATGGATCGATGAGCACCAAGGTGTTCCCCAGCCCGGTCGTCACAGTAGGCGTCATCGCCGCCTTGCGCGCGGCGGCCTCGGTCAGCAGTGTCACGCTGACTTGCTGTGCCAGGCCGGGTTTGGGCAACACCTGTGTCTCAAACCCCGCGTAGCCAGCCAGGCGCACTTCAACACGCTGTTGCACCGCGGGCAATGACAGCACCTGACTCCCAGTGCCCATCACTTTGCCGTTCACGACGATTTCCGCCTCGGCGGGTTCGATGGCAAAGCGCACCTCTCCCAGTTCCGGCTGCAATGTGACGGCGCGTTCGGCCATTTCGCCGCGCGACAACGACAGTGAAAGGCGCGCGCCGCGGTACCCGGCTTTTGACAGGCTGATGGTGTGGTTCTCCCCCGGGCTCAATGGCAGGACCATGGGAGTGAGTCCTGCGAAGGTGCCGTCGACGCTCACTCCGGCACCGGCCGGCGTGCTGTTCAGTGTCAGTGTCGCATCGGCGGGCGTGAGGGTGATCGAGCCGAGATCCTGATCGACCCCGGCGACGATAGTGAGCGGAATGGTTGCGGGCATGAAGCCCGGGGCACTCAGCGTCAGACTGCGCTCGCCTGACAGCACTTCGACCCCACGCTCGGTAATCTCGCTGACTTCGCCGTCTACGGTTGCTGTGACCGACACAGGCGTTGTGGTGAACGTCACCTGCGCCCAGTCAGGGACCATCATGATGTCCAGCGTCTGGCTCTGATTGCGCCCAATGACCTCCAGCTCACCTTGCCAGCGCTGGTATCGCGCTAGTGATGCACTGACCGCGTAACGACCCGCTTCAAAAACCCGATCCGTCAGCGGTGAGGGGCCCAGTACCGCCTCATCCACGGTGATCACGGCGCCTGCCGGCTGCGTTGTCAGCGTGACTGTACCGGGCAGGGGGGCCAGTTGAATCTCTAACTGTTGGGTATCAGCATCACTGACCGTGATGTTTTGCTCGTAGGGGTGGTAGCCCTCGGCGCTAACCTTGAGAACATACTCCCCCGGGCGCACCAGAATGCGCTCGCCAAAGGACCAGTTGAGGCCGCTCAGCGAGAAATCGGGGTCGGCTTCGGCGACGATATTGAGTGTCAGCGAGCGGGCAGTGAACAAAAAGAACAGCAGTGCAACCACGAAGATACCGGCGCTACCTGCGGCAATCTGAGTGGCGCTGACCCGTCGCTTTTCGCTAGTCGCCTGACTCAGCGGCTCGAAGGTGGTGGCAGCGAGCGATTCGTTCGACTGCCCTCCGGCTGGCGCAAACGTATCCGCTGTCAGTTTGTCGTCATGATTACTCATAAGACCGGCTATATCGCCTCCACACAGCGTACGTCGACTGCATTGGTCTGGCCGGGACGCACCTCAAATTTTACGCGGACATCCCGATAACCAGTGCGCACGCCGACCGCGGTATAGACCCCGGGCCGGAGCGACAGCACCTGTTCCGCGACCGTGCCGAGTCGCCGCACACGCAGTAGCGTGATGTCGGTATCGCCATCAGACGTCAGTGTGACGTTGACTGGCGTCGCGGCATAGACAATCGTCTCTCTGGCTGTAGTGATTTGGCCTTGCAGGCGTGGGCCGGGGTCAGCGATGGCCTCGGCTTCAGCCAGTGTCTGTTGTGCGAGGCCCATAATGCGGGCATCAATCAGCCTGTCCCGCTCTTCAGGGATTTTTTCAAGCCGTGCGTCCAGATCGGCTCGGGGGGTCGCGCGCTCAACGCCCTCGGTGGCGAATAACACCAACGCATCGATCTCCAGCGCCTGCCGGTAGTGCTTAATGGCGTCGTCCCAACGCTCTGCAGCCTCAGCAGCGGCGCCGCGGTCTTTCAGATCCAACAGCGTGCGCTGGGTGCGGGCCTGTTCCAGCTCTGCCAAGGCTGAGGCGGGTTCGGGCGCGCCGGGTAACAGCCGGGCGGCGGCGCGAAACTGGGTCTCCGCCTCATCAAAAGCGCCGCCGTTCAGTGCGCCATAGCCTTGTGTCATAGCGGTGGTGAATCGCTGGCGCGTCAACGCATCAGACAATTCGCGCAGACGTGCCTCAGCACGCTGGTGCAACGGGTCCGCGCCCGTCGCATTCGTAGCGGCCTCGACGGCGGCGCGCAGATCGCCTGCACTCTCGGCACTCGATGCGGCTTCTAGCGAGGCGATGACGCTTGGTAGAGCGGCCAGCCGTTCTTCCAGAGTCAGTAGGCGGATGTCAGCCGGTGCCATCTCTCCAAGCTCGTCAAAGCGTGCGCTGGCGGTGAGCATATCTCCAGATTCAATGGCCGATACCACCTCGCCATGCAGCGCCTCGATCAGGGTTGGCAGGCTCGATTCCAATGTCTTGAGCTGCTCGAGTGCGCGTTGGTACTGCTCGGTGGCCTCCTCAAACTGTCGCTCGCGGTATGCAGCGTCACCCGCCGCTGCCGAGTCGAGTGCCTCCTGATAAGTGGATTCGCCCCATCTCGCCGCACCTCGATCAGCCAATGACTCCTGTAGCGTGAGCAGAGACTGCAAGACTTCTTGCGCTTCGCGGCGCAAGGCGCTGTCTTGAGCCTCGGCAAAGGGGCTGCGGCCGGCATCGGTGCCTGCCGAATTGACCGTGGTTGAGGGGGCTCCAGCGGGGCCTGCGTCACTCGACTGCGTGGTCGAAATCGGCGTTTCTGGATCGGCCTCTCCCACCAGCTGGGGCAGCACAAAGAAGACGAATAACAGTAAAACCGCTGCGACGGCGAGCCCAATAAAAGCGGTACGAGAGGGCGCTTCGGCCGGTGCCGCACCTACCGCCTCATTTTTAAGTGGGGCCGGCTCGAAGGTGGTGGCGGAGAGGGGTTGCTCTTTGTGGTCGGTCACGAGTCCTGCGTATCAGGCAGTGATGAGACGGAGTCAGTGGGGGAGGCCGGGGGTTCCAGCGCGGCCAGCTCTGCGGCATAAATGTCTGCCAGTAGCTCGCGCCATTGGTCGTACTGATCCTCAACATTGCCGGTCAGTCGGACTGTGCGGTCCTCAAGCTCAATGACCCTGGGTGTGATCTCTGCGTCGAGGGATTGGCCCAGTTCTTCGAGGGCCAGCGAGTGAATGTTGGATTCTGCGCGTTTCTCCAGTCCGCTCTTTAACAGGGCGCCGCCTCCGATCACACCGACCGCGCCAGCGCTGCGGGTAGTGCGACTCCCTGAGGTCTGTGCCACGATGCCCGCCAAAATCGCCGCGCCGCCGGCAATCATTTCTCGTTGGGCTTCGGCTTCGAGCTCGCGGAGGGCGACAGTCTCTTCATAGCTGGCTTTGCGCCACTCTTGATAAGGCCCATACATATCTTCTGAGAAACCGGTGTAGTGGCCCTGCAGGGTATCCACAAAGACATAGTGTCGCTGCCGCAGACCGCGCACCCGGTTCAGCATGGGGTCGTCCTCAGCGGGCAGTCGGCGCAGGGTAATCTGCCCCGAGTCGTCCTCTTCCAGATAATCGGCAAAGGCGCCGCTGGCGAAATCTCGCGCAAAGCGCATCTCGGCGACGCGACGAATGGTGACGCGATCGGCGGCGGGCACCTGATCAAATATCGCCAGCATGTCGTTGGCAATCATGCGATACACCGCGAGAAACGGATCCTGCTTGACCCGCGTGCCTTGCTCGTAAGCATATCGGCTGGTGAGACCCTGATAGCGCTTGTCCAGCCACAGCGTGCCGCGGGCATCGCTGACCAAAATTTTCAGTTCCAGCGCCTCGCCATCTGAGCGCAAAATCGTGCCGCGCACCAAGAGGTCTGAGAATTGACGGTCATCTGGTACCACCCGCACGGCGCCCCAGGCGCCTTGCTCGGCTAATACCCCGGCCAGCTCCGTCGCCATAAAAGTGGCTTCCGCTTTGCGCACCTCGGGGTAGACCTGTTCTTCGTCTTCAACCTCACTGATGCCGGGGTCAAGAATCACCACGCCGACGTCAAGGAGCTCGGCCTCGGGGGTCAATGCATCGGGCGCGTCGAGCACGGGCACCGACGTCGACTTGACTGTCTCTGACACGCAGCCCGCGAGCACGGTGAAAACGAATGACATCAGGAGTAACGCTCGTGTCATGAGCCCGGCTCCTCAATGCCCTTATACTTGCGATATTCACTCCACAATTTTTCTCGCACTGCGGGGTCGGGCTCGCGCATCGCAGCTTCTCGAAGTTGGCGCGCTACGACATCGTCATCGTTGCCGCTGGGGATATCAGCCGGCGGCGGGTATTTCGCTGCATCAGTGGGTGGCGCACCGGCTCGCCCACCAATACCGCCCCCTACCGAGCCGCTACCGGCGCTGGCCATACCGCCGCCGAAGGAGGGCTCTTCGTCAGCACCGGATGCCGCGGCGCTACCTGTCGTTTCTGCGCTCTGCGCGGCGCGGTCGCGCGCCGCCTCGCGCTGTCTTTCTTCTTCGTCAAAAATAATGCCGTCAAAATCGCGGGTGCTCTCTTCGAGCTGCCGATCGAGAATCGCGACTTGCTCTGCCGCCGTCATGGGGCCCCCGGTACCCATGTCGCTGTCCATGCCGCCGCTGGCCCGGGTGCCTGGTGAAGAGGCGTTGCCCGCTGCCCCGCCGTCGCCAGCTTGCTGGGCGACTTGGCCGTCATTGCCTGATCCGCCGGTGCCCTGACCGTCGTCGTTACCCTCGGGGGATCCGCTGTTGCCAGCGCCATCTTCACCCTCTGCGCCGTAATCCTCATCAAACGTTGGCAAGGTATCGACCATCGACGGTAAGTCTGC
>JAYOUT010000053.1:12287-13499 GCA_038151055.1 Luminiphilus sp. | reverse complement strand
GGGCGCGCGCTGGGCCGTTACCTTGGGTGACTGGGTGCTTGAACTCGAGGCCGAGCGCTACATGAGCGATGCGAGCTGGGGCCTTTATGACGGCGAGGCTGCGCCCGCATTGGTGGATTTCTGGCGCGGCACCGTGGGCATCGTGTGGCGCTTTGACTGACACGCACTCCCGCCTTGAGCGGCAATTCAAATTAATGGGCGGACCCGCCCAACTGGTCGTCGATGGGGTTTCAGAACTGGCAACACCCATAGAGACACTGTGGCAAACACTCTCTGGTCGCCTTGACGATCTCGAGCAGCGCTACAGCCGGTATCTGGATAACAGTCTGGTCAGCACGATTAACCGCCGGGCCGGCACCCAAACTGTCACTGAGGTCGATACTGAAACCGCGGCACTGCTCAACCTCGCCGGGCAGCTGTGGCAGGAATCCGGCGGGTTGTTCGACATTACGTCAGGCCCGCTGCGCCGCGCTTTTAACTTTCAGAACGGCGGCGTCGCGTCACCTGAGCAGCTCGACGCCGCCAAGGCTTTGATCGGCTGGGAGCGCATTGAATGGCAGGACAACGGACTCAGGTTGCCTGTTACTGGCATGGAGATTGACCTCGGTGGCCTGGTCAAGGAGTACGCAGCGGATTGTGCGGCGCAGCTGATGCGAGAGGCCGGTGTAAAGCATGGTTTGATCGAATTGGCGGGCGACGTTGTCGCAATCGGCGTTCAGGCAAATGGCGCCCCGTGGTCGGTGGGTATCCGTGACCCCCAGCAAGATAGCAGCATCCTTACCGTTCATCTCACCGATTCAGCGATGGCGACCAGCGGCAATTATGCGCGAGTGATCAAGCACCAGGGACAATCATATGGTCACCTGCTGGATCCACAGTCGGGGTTACCCGTCGAGGGCCCCACCAGCGTTACTGTGATCGACAATCACTGCCTCACCGCAGGCGCGGTGTCGACTGTCGCCTGCCTAAAATCAGAGGACGATGCCGAGCAGTGGTTGAATCAAGCAGGGCTGCCGTGGCTCATTATCAGCGCTAACAATGCGATCCGCGGGCCGATCGCCGATGCAGCGACGCATTGACCACCCTGAGCATCAAGCGACCTGGCCAACGGAACACCCACTACCCACAGAGCCATCTAAAACCAACAAAGGTTTGTCGTTACCTCTATAATCCGAACCCTCGCTCCCTACATCGCGTTGTATCTCACCGTGC
>JAYOUT010000053.1:0-12187 GCA_038151055.1 Luminiphilus sp. | reverse complement strand
CCCAAACTTGGCGCCAACGTCGGTGGACTGGTCGCCTATTTGAAGCAACTCGACGCTGAGTCCACACCCTCGATGATCG
Organism: Luminiphilus sp.; assembly: GCA_038151055.1. Taxonomy (GTDB): domain Bacteria; phylum Pseudomonadota; class Gammaproteobacteria; order Pseudomonadales; family Halieaceae; genus Luminiphilus. The sequence goes on along the minus strand of JAYOUT010000053.1, from coordinate 12,108 downwards.
GCTTGTCTGTGTCGTACTCAGACACCGACTCGGTCACCGGCGGCATCGGTGCGCAACTCTTTTGGGGGGGCGATACACGGAAGCTGACGGTGCTCGCAGGCGGTGCTGAAATCAATAACGAATACGATGATTTTCTCGGCACCGGAAAGCCCGTCGAAACTCAGGATAGTGTCCACACCCTCGCATTCCGATACCTGCATCAGCTTCGCGAGGGCGGTTGGTTTGGGGGCGTTCAGGGGGTCAGCACCAATTACGCCGTGGGGGCCGATCAGTTGTTCGAGGCATTACTGGACCGGATCGGCCTGACTGGATTTGATGCAACGGGTGTGGGGATCGTCCTGCAGCACGACACTATGGATAATCAACGGGACCCCACATCGGGGCATTTGTTCACGCTACACAACTTCGCTTATAGAGAGAGCCTGGGTGGTGAATCCAACTTCGACGTAGGCTTCGCAGACCTGCGCTGGTATCACACATTCGGCAAAGCAAGTACAGACGGCCACTCTGATTCACCGGTTTTCGCGCTGCAAGCCAAGGGGCGGTTCACCCAAGACGCACCCCTCTCTGGCTACTCCTCTGTTTCGCTACCCGGGTACACCCAAGGGAACTATTTGTCGCAACACTACTCTCACATCATGATCGACGCGCGCTTTCCGCTGACGCGCCGGCTGGGCCTGGTCGCTTTTGGCGGCGTAGGGTGCCAATTTGGCGATGATATAGGGGGGCGGAGCCTGTCTTGTGAGGACGAGACCTATCCGTCCATTGGCGCAGGCGTATCTTTCATGCTGAAGGAGGAAGCCTCGGTGCTCGTTCGGCTGGAGATCGCAAAAGGCAAGAGCAACAACGAGGCGCTCTATCTGCGATTTGGTCATCCTTTCTAAGTCGAGTAACGTACGGTCTGTATAGGCCCAACCCACGGATCAGGGATGAAGCTCAAGCGACACATATTCACGACAGCAAGCGCGCCTGCCAGCCAATGGATCCCTCGTGCGTTTCTAACTGGCGCCTTGCTGCTGACGTCTTGGTCGGCGCTCGCCCTCGTGCCCTCCGCCAAACAAGGCGACACCTTGAAAGAGTTGATCGACGTCATCGAAGAGCGACACTACGCCAGTCGTCGCTACGACGACGGTCTGTCTGCACAGCATTTTGTGGCCTACCTTGACGCGCTGGACCCTCAGCGAATGTTCTTTGATGCCGCAGATATATCCGAGTTCAACCAGTGGCGGTTAGAGCTCGATAACGCGGGGCGCCGCGGAGATCTCGATCCGGCCTTCACCATGTTTAACCGTTACCACGAGAAGCTGCGGCAGCGGATTCAAGCCACCATCGCCACGCTACCCGACACGCTCTCTGGCTTTGATTACGAGCAGGATGAGTACATGGTGATCGACTATTCCACCATGCCGTGGGCGCCTGACGCGCAAGAGCTTGACGAGCGCTGGCGGAAAAGGCTCAAAAACCAGGCGCTGAGTCTCATACTCGCCGACAAACCCATTGAGGACATTCCGGAAACCTTGGAGCGACGTTACCAGAATCAGCTGAATCGGCTCGATCAATACAACGCCCAAGACGTTTTTCAGATCTACGCGAACACGCTGGCAGAGCAGTACGATCCGCACACCAATTACTTCTCTCCCCGGCGCGCCGAGAACTTCGACATCAACATGAGCCTGTCGTTCGAAGGCATCGGCGCCATGCTTCAAGTTGATGACGAGTACGCCAAAGTCAGTAGATTGATCCCCGCAGGCCCTGCCGACAAGCAAGGCGACCTGCGCCCCTCTGATCTGATCATTGGCGTCGGTCAGGGAGAAAGCGGTCCGATCGAGGACGTCGTGGGCTGGCGGCTGGATGAGGTAGTCGATCTGATTCGCGGACCACGAGACACCATTGTTCGGCTTGAGGTCATACCGGGCAAGGGCAAGACCGATCAACGCCGGGTGGTGCCCATCCGTCGCAACGAAGTGAAGCTCGAGGAGCAGGCAGCACAGAAGGAAATCATTGAATTCACCGACGAGGCAGATCAAACCCATCGTATTGGTGTCATTGATATCCCTGCTTTTTATATCGACTTCAACGCCTACCGTAACGGTGACAAAAATTATCGATCCACGACCCGTGATGTACAGAAGCTCATCGACGAACTGGTAGCAGCCGACGTCGAGGGTCTGGTGATCGACCTCAGAGACAACGGCGGCGGTTCGCTGCAGGAAGCCAATCAGCTGACAGGTCTATTTATTGAATATGGTCCGACCGTGCAAATACGCTCGGCTGAAAGTCGTGTTTGGCGAGACGGTAAGCGTCGCCGCTCCAACTACTACGACGGACCGCTCGCGGTCATGATTAACCGCCTCAGCGCCTCGGCCTCGGAGATTTTTGCCGGCGCCATTCAGGATTATGGGCGAGGCATCGTGGTCGGCGAGCAGTCGTTCGGCAAGGGAACCGTACAGTCACTGATCGCCCTGCAAGAGGGGCAACTAAAGATCACCGAGAGCAAGTTCTATCGTATTTCGGGTGAGAGCACGCAGCATCGCGGTGTGATACCCGACATCGAGTACCCCTCACTGTTTGACCCTGACGAGATCGGAGAGAGTGCGCTCGATAATGCTTTGGCCTGGGATCAAATTGCGCCTGCGCGATTTAACCGCTACGACGATTACCGCTCCATACTGCCGGTGCTGACGGCAATGCACGAGAAACGCGCAGCAAACGACCCCGATTACCTGTACCTCGAAGATCGCGTCACCATGGCCCAAGAAGCCAGAGCGATTACCGCCCTGCCCCTGCAGCAATCGGGTCGTGTGGCCATGAGAGATGATCAGGAAAGTAAGGCGCTGGCGATTGAAAATAAGCGCCGCGCCGCGAAGGGGCTCACCCCCCTGGCCAGCCTGACTGAAAGCGATGAAGCCGAGGAGGCCGCGGACTCGGATACGTCAGCCGATGAAGAGGCTTTGGCTCATTCCGACGATCAGGCAGCAGAGATTCCAGACGTACTGCTCATGGAGACTGGCCGAATCCTGGTCGACGCGCTTACCCTCAGGCCCAATACCAGCGTTGCCACGCGTAACGCTGATCGAGCCAGCCCTCAGAGCCTCTGAGCCTCGCGCAAGGCTCTCAGAGAGGCACTACCCCTTAGCGAGCCGCTATGAGCGCCTGGCCGCCCAGGTAAGACTGCAGCGGCACGGGCAATCGGATGCTGCCATCGGCCTGCTGACCATTCTCCATCACAGCCACTAAGGTGCGGCCCACGGCTAGGCCGGAGCCGTTCAGCGTATGCAGCAGTTCCGGCTTTCCTGTCTCTGGATTACGCCACCGCGCTTGCAAGCGGCGTGCCTGAAAATCTCTGAAATTGGAGCACGAGCTGATTTCCCGGTAAGCAGCCTGCCCCGGTAGCCAGACTTCCAAATCATAGGTGAGCGCGGAGCTAAAGCCCAAATCGCCGCCACATAAGATGACTTTTCGGTACGGCAGCTCAAGCGCCTGCAGAATGGCTTCTGCATGCCCTGTCAATGATTCAAGGGCATCCTCAGACTGCATAGGCCTCACGATTTGAACCAATTCGACCTTCTCGAATTGATGTTGCCGAATCAGGCCGCGGGTGTCCCGTCCATAGCTACCCGCTTCACTTCTAAAACAAGGCGTATGGGCCACGTATCGCAAACCGTCCTCACCCAGCTGCTCGGCGTCATAGATCTGCCCACGAGCGATGTTCGTTACCGGCACCTCAGCAGTGGGCGCAAGATAAAAGCCTTGCTCCCCCTCAAGGCGAAACGAATCCTCGGCAAACTTTGGCAGCTGCCCTGTCCCCGTCAACGAAGCCTCATTAACGATGTAGGGGACATAAACCTCCTGATAACCATGTGTCTGGGTGTGCGTATCCAGCATGAACTGGGTCAGTGCACGGTGCAGTCGGGCGAGGTCACCAGCGAGCATTGAAAAGCGCGCGCCGGCAATTTTGCCCGCGGTTTCGAAATCCATCTGCGCCAGTGCTTCGCCGAGATCAACATGATCTCTGGGCTCGAAGGCGAATGTGGTGGGCTCACCCCACTTCAGCACCTCAACGTTATCTTCCTCGGTCGCCCCGACCGGCACCTGCGCATCAGGCAAATTTGGTGTTTCCATCAGCAACGCATCGATCTCTGCTTGCACTGCGTCCGCCTCTGCGGTTGCTGCCTCGAGATCAGACGCCAATCGCGCCAACACCTCATCCACCTGCGCCTTTGCGTCTTCAACGCTGGACCCAGATGAGACCAACTCACCGATCTTTTTCGAGGCGGCCTTTCGCTCAGCCAGCAGTCCTTGTGCGCGAACATCGGCCGCCTTGCGACGTGCATCCAGAGACGTGAATTGCTCCAGATCAAACTGCAGGCCCCGCTTTGCCAGCGCCGTAACGACCGCATCGGGGTCCTGACGGATTGCCTTGATATCAAGCATGGTTATTTCACCCTTTTACACGGGGCGGGAGTGTAGCGTGATCCTCGCAGCACTGCTGTGCGAAGTTACCGTTAGTGGGCCGCCGCTCGAAACAGCATGACGCCTGCTGCGGCGCCGCCGACACAGGCCAGCAGGCTCAAGAGAAGGTAGAGACTGCCTGTTCTCCACTCGCCTTGCTCAAGAAGCTGCAGAGTCTCCAGCGAGAAAGTCGAGAATGTCGTAAAGCCACCCAAGACGCCGGTGACGATAAACGCGCCCCAGACCACCGACACATCAGGCCGTGAGACCCCGGCCCACACCAAACCGATGACAAACGAGCCCAAGACATTAACGGCGAAGGTTTGCAGAGGAAAAGCGCCGATCGAGGGCAAGGCCGCGGCCATCCCTGCTCGACCCACGGCGCCCAGCGCGCCCCCTGCCGCCACCGCCAGCCAGTAACCAAGCGTCATGCATCACCCTCACTTGCTGCTTGCCGATTCAACTCCCGGAGTTGCTCCAGCTTTTCCTTGATGTTGCGCTCTAAGCCGCGGTCAGTCGGCTCATAAAAACGAATAGGTTTGATCTCCTCCGGAAAGTAGTTCTCGCCTGCGGCAAAGCCATGGGGCTCGTCGTGCGCGTAGCGGTAACCGTCGCCATAACCGGCTTCTTTAAGTAGGCCCGTACTGGCATTACGCAGATGCAGAGGCACAGGAGCGGATCCTGAGTGCTGTACGGCCTGCGTTGCGGCGTTGAAGGCAGTGTAGACGGCGTTACTTTTTGCCGCACAGGCGAGATAAACCACCGCCTGAGCGATCGCGAGCTCGCCTTCAGGGCTGCCCAGTCGCTCATGGACCGCCACCGCGTCCAAGGCCAACTGCAGCGCCCGAGGATCCGCCAGACCAATGTCCTCTGAAGCCATACGAATGCAACGCCGCGCGATATATAACGGATCGCACCCGCCATCGAGCATACGCGCATACCAATACAGGGCAGCATCCGGGTCGGAGCCGCGCACCGATTTGTGCAGTGCGCTGATCTGCTGATAAAACTCATCGCCCCCTTTATCGAACCGGCGGGCGTTGGTCTCGACCAGATCTATAAGCAAGCTCTCGTTTAGTTGCACTTCATCGCCGGCCGCCAGATCGATCGCCAATTCCAACAGGTTGAGCGTCTGCCTGACATCGCCGTCGGCCAATGCAGTAAGGCCGTTAGCGAAAGCTTCAGTCATCGTTGTGCCCGGATAATGCCTTTCCAATGTTCTCAGCAGCAGCGACTGGAGGGTTTCCGGCGAGACGGCTCTCAGGTGATACACGCGCAGACGCGACAGCAGCGCGCTATTCACTTCAAACGAGGGATTCTCCGTGGTCGCGCCAATAAATACGATCGTGCCGTCCTCAATATGCGGCAGGAACGCATCCTGCTGACTCTTGTTGAAACGGTGTACCTCGTCAACAAACAGCACGGTGCGCCTCCCGCCCACAGCGGCTTGTCGGGCTTGATCAATTGCCGCCCGGATCTCTTTGATGCCAGCAAGCACCGCTGAGATCTGAATAAACAGAGCGTCATTGTGAGACGAGACCAATCGGGCGAGCGTTGTCTTGCCAACGCCGGGAGGCCCCCACAGGACAAAAGAATGCAAAGAGCCCGACTCGATGGCACGTCGCAGCGGCTGATCCGGGCCCAGCAAGTGCTCCTGCCCCACCACATCGGCCAATGACTCGGGTCTCATCCGGGCGGCCAGCGGCCCGAGGTGCTGATTCTCTAGCGCAAAAAGATCAGAGTCCGACGACACGTGGGACGTAGCCAATTAAAAATCCGTCGCAGGTGCGACAAAGTCTGAGGCTTCGGGCACCCGAGCGGGATCCTCGTACAAGGAGATCTTAAGCACCTGCGCAGTGCTGTCAGTCACCGCGATCTCCCAGATCAATGGCGTATCGTGAGCGATCTCCAGCCGCGTCAGGGTAAGGCTCGGCTCTCTCGGCGTGAGGATCACTGCTGACTCCAGTGCTTCGATCACAAAAGCGGCATCGAGTTCTTTTTCCGAGGCCAGCAACCAGTCCAGGATACTGGGATCCCGGTCTGCCAAGCGCCGTTCGGTCATCACCTCAAGATCCCAGTCGATCTGCGTGAGCTGCTGACCCGCGGCGATCAGCAGTTGCCGATCGGGCGATTCGATGTCCCAACGCATACTGTCAGGCCTGAGAAGGGCAAACTGCCCGCTGGAAGTCTCTAGTGGCTCGCCCTCGGGACTAATAATCTGTTGCTTGAAGGTCCCGGTCATGCCCTCTTTTGAGGCCAGCATGTCCAGAATATCCAGCTGAGCCAGACTGACGGGCGACAGACCGCAAACCAGCAGCATCAGCCAAAATTTGCGCACTTATTCCTCCGGGGGCGGCGGTGCGAGCACTTCCCGCTGCCCGTTGCTACCCATCTCTGACACCACGCCGGCCGCTTCCATGGTTTCAATCAGCCGCGCGGCACGGTTGTAGCCAATTCTCAGTTTGCGTTGCACCGACGAGATCGAGGCTCTGCGGCTTCGGCAGACATAATCGACCGCCTCGTCGTAAAGCGCGTCAGATTCCGGGTCTTCATCACCCGAAGCGGCCGACTGAATCTCGGTGGCAGTCACCGGCGTCTGTCCGCCCTCGTCAAGCAATCCGTCGAGATACTGGGGATCGCCCCGTCGCTTCCAGTCGGCAACGACACGGTGCACCTCATCGTCTGAACAGAACGCACCGTGAACCCGAACCGGCACGCTGGAGCCTGCGGGCAGATACAGCATGTCGCCGTAACCTAACAGCTGATCCGCCCCGCCCTGATCAAGGATCGTTCTAGAGTCCACTCGTGAACTGACCGAAAACGCAATCCGTGTGGGGATGTTGGCTTTGATGAGACCGGTGATCACATCCACTGAGGGGCGCTGTGTCGCCAGAACCAAATGAATACCTGCAGCGCGTGCCTTTTGCGCAATGCGCGCAATCAGCTCTTCAACCTTTTTGCCCACAATCATCATCATGTCGGCAAATTCGTCGATAACGACCACAATACTGGGGAGCTTTTCCAGCGTCGGGTGAAGCTGCTCCTCTTCCGTCAACTCCAAGACGGGATCAGGCTTCCACATCGGGTCTGGAATCGGACTGCCCTCCTTTTCCGCGTCCAGCACCTTGCGGTTGTATCCCTGAAGATTGCGCACGCCCAGCAGCGACATAAGCTTGTAGCGGCGCTCCATCTCGGCCACACACCAGCGCAGACCGTTGGCAGCGTCTTTCATATCGGTGATGACCGGCGTCAGCAGATGCGGGATGCCGTCATAGACAGATAATTCCAGCATTTTGGGGTCGACCAAAATCATCCTCACGTCAGCCGGCGTCGCCTTATACAGCAGGCTCACCAACATGCAATTCACGCCAACCGACTTGCCCGAACCCGTCGTTCCCGCAACCAGGCAATGCGGCATCTTGCCGAGGTCCGCAACGACGGGTGAGCCAGCAATATCGTGGCCCAGCGCAAGTGTCAGAACCGATTTAGACTCGTCAAAGGTTTTCGACGCTAAAACATCACGGAAATTAACCGTTTGACGATCGGCATTGGGTATTTCGATACCCACTACGCTTTTGCCGGGTATCACCTCAACCACTCGGACAGAAATGACCGCAAGTGATCTCGCCAAGTCTTTAGCTAGATTGGATATTCTGGATACTTTTACACCGGCGGCAGGCTGAATTTCAAAGCGCGTCACTACCGGCCCCGGGTACACGGCTACCACCTCCGCCACCACGCCAAAATCCTTAAGTTTGAGCTCGAGCAACCGAGACAGCGATTCGAGCTCGTCTGCGGAGTATCCGCGTTGCCCGATATCCGCAGGCGCATCGAGTAAATCCAGCGCCGGGACCTCGCCCGAAACCGGGATATCAAACAGGGGCTTCTGTTTCTCTCGCTCGACCTTGGCGCCTGCGGCAGGCGCAGCTTTGGGAGGCTTAATTTTGGGCGGCGCGCGCTTTTTCTCCTTGGCGACGTGCTGCTCGATCTGCACCTTGCGCTGTTCCAGCTGTTTTTCGCGAGCACGACGATCCTTTAGCTCGTCCAAGCGCTGCATCCACTGCTGCTGGAGATACTCAGCCCCGCCAATCACGCGCCGGCCCAACCAATCGATGACCTTTAGCCAGCTGATGTCTGCGAAGATCGTCAGCCCCAGCAGAAACAGCGCCACAGCGACCAGCCGTGCGCCCACAGGATTAAACGCGCCATCCAGCCCGGCTGCCATTGCGGACCCCAAAATGCCGCCTGCCCCCTGAGGTAGTCCCGAGTCGCCTAGATCATTGAGCGCGCGCAGCGCGGTGGCGGCAACCAGCAGTAGTAACAAGCCGAAAGCACGCAGCCCAAAAATTTGCCAATCGACCGGCTCACGGTCGTCTTCTGTCAGCAGCAGCGATACCGCGCGGTAAGCCAATAGCAGCGGCACGAGGTAGGCAGCAGAGCCTACCAATGAAAAAAAGATGTCGGAGAGGAATGCGCCGGTGATGCCGCCAAGATTGGAAACGGCACCGCCAGTGCCGCTGGCAGACCAGCCCGGATCGGTATCGGTGTAAGTTAACAGCGCCATCAAGACAAACAGGCACATTGCGCCTACAGCGATGAACAGTACGTCTCTCAGCCTGCGCCGACTGAGCGCTTGATCATCTCCCCCTGATTTCGCCGCCGCTGTCTTGCCCTTGCCTGCCACGATCCTGTAACCACCGCTGGAAATCCCTATGCTAGCACAGCAGGCGTGGCAAAAAGCGGGACAATCACGCGACAAAACATGGGTTTATATGCCATTCAGACCGCCCAGAGCCTCGCTGAATGATGGCGCGCTGGCCTATCCTCGACAGCTGCGCTAGGCTACCGCGCGTTTGAAAAGGCCCACCCCTGACGTTACGGAACTCACTCATGACCGCACCCGCCCACCACCGCCTGATGATTCTGGGCTCTGGCCCCGCCGGCTATACCGCCGCTGTCTACGCAGCGCGCGCTAATCTCAACCCTGTTGTGATCACCGGCCTGCAGCAAGGGGGGCAACTGACGACCACAACAGAGGTCGAAAACTGGCCCGGCGGCACCCATGACCTACAGGGACCGCAGCTGATGCAGCAAATGCAGGAACATGTCGAAAGGCTGGAGGCCAGCGTGGTCTTCGATCACATAGAGCAGGTAGACCTGTCGAGCAAACCCTTCACTTTAAAAGGCACCGCGGAATACACCTGCGATGCACTCATCATTGCCACCGGCGCTTCGGCTCAGTACCTCGGCCTCCCCTCCGAAACCGCCTTTATGGGCAAAGGTGTCAGTGCCTGCGCCACCTGTGACGGTTTCTTCTATCGTAATCAAGAGGTCGCCGTGGTGGGCGGCGGCAACACCGCGGTAGAAGAGGCTCTCTATTTGAGCAACCTTTGCGCCAAGGTTCATCTGGTTCATCGCCGCGATACGCTGAGGGCCGAAAAAATTCTTCAGGACCGGCTCATGCAGCGCGCCGCAGAAGGCAAAGTAGTGCTGCACTGGCATCGCACGCTAGATGAAGTATTGGGTGACGAAACCGGTGTCACGGGGATCCGCATCCGCTCGACGCTCGACGAGTCAGAGGCCGAGGAGCTCAATCTGGCCGGCGTATTCATCGCGATCGGTCACAAGCCCAACACTGACCTGTTTCAGGGGCAGCTGGATATGAACGGCGGCTACCTCATCGTGAACTCGGGCATCGAAGGTCAGGCCACGCATACCAGTTGTGACGGCGTTTTTGCGGCGGGAGATGTTGCCGATCATATTTATCGACAGGCGATTACCTCGGCCGGGTTTGGCTGTATGGCTGCGCTCGATGCCGAGAAATTTCTGGATGGGCTGAGCCCCGCCTGAGATTGCACAACCCCTTCCCACCTACTTCACGGGCACTGACTGAGCCCAATGGCCTTCTGGCGGTCGGTGGAGATCTGGAGCCCGCTACGCTGATTTGTGCCTACGCTCAGGGCATCTTCCCCTGGTTCGATCGGGACGACGAGATTCTTTGGTGGGCGCCCGACCCGCGCCAGGTTATCTGGACTGACCGCGTCCATATCAGCCGCTCCATGCGCAAAACACTGCGCCAATCCCCATGGACATTACGATGCAATCAGGGCTTTGACAGCGTCCTTGACGGCTGTGCCAGCGCACCTCGCGGTGATGGTGAGAGCGGCACCTGGATAACAAGGACCATGCGAGAGGCGTATACAACACTGCACAACTTGGGCGTAGCCCACTCAATTGAAGTCATGAACGGCAATCGGCTGGTTGGGGGCCTCTACGGCGTCATGCTCGACAAGATGTTCTTCGGGGAGTCCATGTTTTCACTGGAACCTAATGCATCGAAGGCGGCCTTTATCGCACTGTGTCAGGCGTGTCATGCGCGCGGCATCGAGCTGATTGACTGCCAGGTCCGCAATCCGCACCTGATGTCGCTCGGGGCAGCCCTGATGTCGCGTCAAGACTTTGAAAATCACCTGAGGGGCGCTATAAAGACTGACATGCAGTCAATCATCGCCAACCCCCTCTGTCTGGCGCCTCGTGAATCTGAGGTGTGTCACGAGCCGTGGGGCAATGAACTGGCGTCTCAGCCGGCCGATCTGCTGTGACAGCCTCGCTTCGCGAAATCAAGGTCTACACGACCTTTCCACACCGTTGCTCTTATCTAGAAGGTGAAGAGGCGACGACGCTGTTCGTTGATCCGCGTCAAAAGCTGAGCCAGGAACTCTATACGCAGCTTTCGTTACTGGGTTTCCGACGCAGCGGAGATCACGTCTATCGGCCTCATTGCGCGCGTTGCAGCGCCTGTATTGCGTCCAGAGTACGGGTGAACGAGTTTGAGCCAAGCCGCACCCAGCGGCGCATTAGCCGCAGAAACGCAGACTTGCGCGTTGAGCTCTCGGACTCGATTCTCGATGACGAGGCCTACAACCTGTACCGCTACTACATTGAGTCTCGGCATGCTGACGGTGATATGTATCCGCCCGAGCGCGATCAGTACGAGTCTTTCTTGAACGACGGTTTGGGTTGCGCTCGCTATTATCGTCTGTATCAAGGCAACCGCCTGGTGGCCGTCACCGTCGCCGACGCCATGCTGGACGGTTTTGCTGCAATTTACAGCTTCTTCGATCCGGACCAGCCAAAACGTAGCCTCGGTACCGAAGCAGTGTTGCTGCAAATTCGCGAAGCCAAATCCATGGGCCTGCCCTTCGTCTACTTGGGGTACTGGATCGACGGGTGCCGAAAGATGTCCTACAAGTCGCTGTTCACGCCACTGGAACTTTTTGTTGATGGACAGTGGCAACAGCAAAAGACAGAGCAAACCGAAACACCCGACACGACAGCGGTGGTGTCGTTGCTGGATCCTTCACTGGATTAACGCGTTGCGGCAGGCCTGATCGCCGCTTCCCCCCAATCCCAGTTTCCGCTACAGTGCCGCCCACTGAATTTCAGAGGTAATGCCTGAATGGCGAAGGAAGACCAAATTGAAATGGAGGGGGAAATCATTGATACCCTCCCGAACACCACCTTCCGCGTGCAGCTGGAGAACGGCCACGTCGTCACAGCTCACATTTCTGGGAAGATGCGCAAAAACTACATTCGCATTCTGACCGGAGACAAAGTGCGAGTCGAACTCACGCCCTATGACCTGACCAAGGGTCG
>JAYOUT010000052.1:5458-13763 GCA_038151055.1 Luminiphilus sp. | reverse complement strand
GCTTCCTGTTTGGACGAAACTCAATCGGTGGCGCGTTCAGCGTGCACACCAACAAGGCACAGATCGGCAGCGGTGACGGGCACATCGATATCGATCTGGGAGAGCGGGATCGCGCTTCTTTTGAGGGCGCCATCAATGTGCCGATGGGCGACAGCTTCGCCATGCGATTTGCAGGTTACTACTCACAAGAAGATGGCTTTGCCAAAAATGTTTACTCGGGCAAGGATGAGATCGAGCACGAAAAATGGGCTCTGCGCTGGTCGACTGCCTTCGAAACGGATCGCCTCAACGTGCAGACCGTGGTCGAGTACGAGGAGCGCCGCCAGAGTGGCTCAATGTACCGCGCCATCGATACGGGTGACATTTGGGACGCCTTCGACGCCTACATTGTCGACGACACCAGCCTGGCCGGTAGTAATGAGGAGCTGGATTCCGACATCAGCGAAGGTGAAAGCGACGATGCCGATATCCTAACGCTGGGCTTGTTTATCGATTACGACCTGGGCTTTGCGACCCTTTCGTCCAACACGGGCTTCAAGGACCACGACTACTATTACAAGGAAGACTACGACGGTACACCGCTGAGCATTAACAACTTCCAGTTCCAGCAGAGCGGTGAGTACTTCCAGCAGGAGCTGCGGCTGACGTCTAACGGTGACGGACCCCTGAGCTGGTATACGGGTGTGTCCTACTACGACGAGGAGCTCGACGCCGAGTTCACCAACATCGGTTCAGAGGATCTGATGTGCCAGTACTACCTGAACTACTACGCCGAATATTACGGCTACGAGTTCTATTCCGGCTGTAGCGACTACTACTACGACTTTTACCCAACCGCCGACGGTATGCTGACCGAATCAGGCAGAATCAAAGGGAAATACACGGGTTGGGCTGCCTACGCCAATATGGGTTTCGACGTCACCGAGCGGCTGAATGTCGAGCTGGGCGTGCGCTACACCGAAGATGAGAAGGACTTCAGCACCTGGGTCTATGAGCCCGACAGCTATCTGGGGCCCTATTTTATCTATGGCTTTGCGACAGACGGCTATATCACCGATACCAAAAAGTGGGATGACACGACGTTCCGCGGTCTGGTGACCTACGCGCCGACAGAGAACAGCATGATCTTTGCCAGCTATACCCAGGGCTTCAAATCCGGGGGATTCGGTAGTTTCTGGGTAGAGGACAGCTCAGGTGCGGTGCCGGCCTACGAGACCGTTTCTCAAGGAGACGGTTATCTGCCTGGCACGTTCGAGCCTGAAACAGCAGATTCTTATGAACTCGGCTTTAAAGCGAACTACCTCGATGGTCGCGGCAGCTTCGACGTGGTCTTCTTCATGTATGAATACGAAGACATGCAGGTGATTAACTACGTGAACGTCGATTACGACGATGACGGTGTGCCCGATGCATTCTCCGGTCGAGTACTGAATGTTGGCCAAACCGATGGCGAAGGCGTTGAGCTGTCGACAACAGTGGCGCTGGGCGACCACTGGACGCTGTATCTCGCGGGCGGTTATCTGGATACCGAGGCGACAGGGCTGCAGGACATTTGCGGCGCTGAAGATGCCAACAGCTGCGAGGGCAGCTCCCTGTTCTGGGCGCCCGAAATCACCGCAGCCGGCAAACTGGATGCCCGCTACCCGATGGGCAACGGCACCCTCACCGGCAGCTTCGAATTCTTTTACGAAGATGAGCGCGGCGGCAGCTGGGAAGCGAACCCTGAGGGCTACATAGACGCCTACACCATCGCCAACCTTCGCGTCGGCTACGAGTCAGACAACAACTGGTACGTGCAGGCCTATGCCGAGAACGTCTTCGACGAGTTCACCTGGGACGGCTACAACGCCAACGGCGGCATTTTGCCCTCGCACTTCTTTGGGCCCATGCGTCCACTCACCATCGGCGTGCGGGCCGGGATGAGTTGGGACTGAGCCGTCACGCTGATACAGAAACGCCGGCACTAGCCGGCGTTTTTTTTGGGCGTTGCTATGACGAACTTTTGATATTTCTTTAGTGCTTTGATCGCACTCGTTTTGGCACGCGGTCAGTCACAAGATTGTGACCCCACGTATCAGTCAGGGCCGGCTGTTCTGTGCCAACTTTGACGCAGGCCCAATCAGCTGCGCTCTCAGCTCGGGCCTGGGTGTATCAGGAGCAAGCCAGATACCGCCAAACAGTGGTCCGAAATCACGATCATCAATGCCGCCGATCAGACTGCCGTTAAACCAAAAAGCACTGCCGCCCGACGCATTCAACCCGAACACCAGATTGTCGCCCTCAGTGATATCGGGCCAGAGGTCGCCCAATAGCGCCAGCCATTCGTTCAACCTGGGGTGGCTTCTGCCCTGTTCTCGCCACGCCTTTTCGGTCTCTTCAACCAACTTGCTGGCGGGGATATCTCGAAGATAGGTTAATGATAATTGGTAAGGGGCCACACCTTGCCAGGTCCCGCTAGGCGTAAACAGCGCCGAATCGTAGACCTCCCAGACGAGGACTTTCAATTTCGCTTGCCCCACCATCGGCCATACATTGACAGCTAACGCAGACTCATCGGTTGCGGCCATATCGGCAGCCCTCACGCTCTCCGTCGCAATGACATTGTCTGCCTGGGGCATGGCGTCGCTACTCATCACACTGGTCGCCAGCAGACTGAGCAAGGCGCATGCCAGCGCGCTCATCGATCTCATGATGCAGGCGCCATACGATGACTGATGCGGTACAGCAGGGGTAATAAGCAGATCCACACGGCCACCAGCACAACGGCAGAGGCCACCTGCCCAAGAGGCAGTGAAACGGCGCCCAATCCAGCGCCGACCATATAATTGAATGGCACTGCGATGCCGCCCAATGCAGCCGCCAACCACAACGACTGTCCGATTTTGGCGAAACTACGATAAATGGCCGCAGCGAAGACCCACCAAAGGACAATCAGCCACAGCGGAACAATCGTCGCTGTATCAAAGTCAAACACGCCAGTCAGGGTGAGCACTACATCGACAGTAATGCCGGCCATGGCGACCGGCAGCAAGCGGCGAAACTCGCCGCCGCGATCGGCGACAAGGTAAAAATGTAAGGCGAGAGAAAGGAGCGCCACTGGCACCCAGGGTTCTCTCCCGAGTACACAGCAGAACCAGGTGGCTTGAAACCACGCTGCATTGAACCAAAAGGTGTCGACCAGCTTCATAGCTGGATAAATACGCCCTAGCGGAAACCGCAGATCAAGCTGAAACGGGCATGACTCCGTAGTGCTGACCGGTGCGGTCCAGTGCAACCGCGAGTTGGTCTACCAAAAAATCGATCTCTGATCGCTCGGTCACGAAGGGAGGCGCCATGATCATGGCGTCACCGGTCTGACGCACCATCAGACCCTGAGTGATCGCCGTGTCACGGCAGTAAACTGCCGCGGCGGAATCGGGCGCCAAACGTTCACGGCTCGACTTGTCCTTCACTAACTCAACCGCAGCAAAAAGTCCTTTGACCCGCACCTGACCGACAATGGGATGATCCGCAAGCTCGATCAATCGGCTGGCGAAGTACGGCGCAAGGTCCAGCACGCCTTTCTCAATGATTTGGGTCTCTTCCAGAATATCGAGCGTGGCCAGACCCGCCGCGCATGACGCCGGGTGTCCCGAGTAAGTCAGGCCGTGGGCAAATTCGCCACCACCTGACATCAAGACATCGGCAATTTTCTGGCTGATTAAGCTGCCGCCTAATGGCATGTAGCCATTCGTTACGGCCTTGGCAAAGGTGACCAAATCAGGCTCGGTACCGTACGTCTCGAAACCAAACCAGTTGCCGGTTCGCCCAAAACCGCAGATCACCTCATCGGAGATCAGCAAAATATCCCGCTCATCCAGAATGCGTTTGACCTCAGGCCAATAAGATTCGGGTGGGACGATCACGCCACCCGCGCCCTGCACTGGCTCGGCGATAAAAGCGGCGACACGATCCTCGCCCAGCTCATCAATTTTTTTCTCGAGTTCCCGCGCCGCAGCAATTCCAAACGCTTCAGGGTCAAGATCGGCGCCCTCTTCAAACCAGTGGGGCTGCTGAATGTGGTGTACATAATCGAGACCCATGGTTTGCTTATGCATGGCGGACATACCGCCCAGGGTCGAGGCCGCGATGGTGCTGCCGTGGTAAGCATTTTGGCGGCTGATGATCAGCTTCTTTTCAGGCTTACCCAGCAGATCAAAGTAGCGATGCACAAACTTGATTTGCGTGTCGTTGGCCTCCGATCCCGAATTGGTAAAGAACACGTGCTGGAAACGGTCTGGCGTGACCTGCGACAGTCGCGCCGCCAATTCAGCGGCCGGCTGATTAGAGCACTTGAAAAAATTGTTATAGAAAGGCAATTCCGCCAACTGATCAGCGACCGCCTGCTTGATGCGATCTTGGCTATATCCGAGGTTGCAGCACCATAGACCCGACATGCCATCCTGAATCTTGTTGCCGTCCGAATCGTAGATATAGATGTGCTCCGCGCGGCTGACAATACGTCCGCCGTGTTTGGCGTAGTCTTCGAAGTCTGTGAAGGGATGCAGATGATGCGCCTGATCCAGCTTCTTAAGCGCTTGCGTATCGAGCGTCGCAGTCATGTGGTCTCTCCTGGCATTTTTTGCACGGCGCAACCCCGGGTCAGGTTCAGCTGCGCACCGGTACAGTATAGGCAGTATCACACTGGCCAACAGGGCTGTCAGTAACCCCAAAGGGAGAGCTGAGTGGACAGTGTGCGTCGTGGCGCGCACACTGCCGCCTCGAAGAGAGAAGATGTATGACACTAGAACGTGTTGACGAGCAGTATCGCGGCTTATCCTATCCGTGGGGCAGATTGGAGCACCCTGGCGATGACCCGTTCGAGGTCGCGCCCGGCGTCTGGTGGGTGCGCTTCACCATGCCCGGCCCTCTCAACCACATCAATTTGTGGCTGCTAGAGGATGGCGACGGCTGGACGATCGTCGATACCTGCCTCAACCTCGATTCTGCCAAGGCACGCTGGGAGGCCTTGTTTGAGGGCTTCATGGCAGGCAAGCCGGTCAAGCGCGTCATCTGCACTCATATGCACCCCGACCATATTGGCCTCGCAGGGTGGCTCTGCGAAAGATTCGACTGCGATCTCTATATGACGCAAGCCGAATTTTTAACCGGTAGCCTGATCATGGGTTACACCGGTGAGGAGGCGCCCCCACCAGCGATATCCTTTTATCACCGAACAGGCTTTTCCGACGAACAATTGACGAACTACCGCGAGCGGTTCGGTAGCTTCGGCCAGTTTGCGACACCGCTACCCCACAACTACCAGCGACTCAGCGATCGCCAAACACTCTCTATCGGAGGTCGTTACTGGCAGGTGGTAACAGGACAAGGTCACTCTCCAGAGCACGCCTGCCTGTACTGTCCCGCACTGCATTTGGTGATTGCCGGAGATCAAATCTTGCCGCGTATCACACCCAATGTGTCGGTGTTTCCTACTGAGCCCGACGGCAATCCGCTGGAGGCATGGCTGGCCTCTAGCACGCGCTTACTCGGCATGCTGCCCGACGACCTGCTGGTATTACCCGCTCACCAATCGCCCTTCACGGGCGTTCGTGTTCGACTCAACCAGATCATTGACAGCCATCGGCTGGCGCTTGCAAATCTGTATGACCTGCTGATGGAGCCCAAGTTGCTGCCAGAGTGCTTCAAGTGTCTCTTTGGCCGCGAAATCGGCGACGGAGAGATACAGATGGCCACGGGTGAGACGGTGGCGCACCTGAATTATCTGTGGCACCGCGGTAATATCGAGCGGCGAATCAACGCCGACGACCGGTATGAGTATCAATCAGATCCTGAGGCGCGGTACATCGACGCCGAGTAAAGCGCCTTGATCAGCATCCAAACGCGACTCAAGACACTGGCTTATCGCTGGTACTACCGGCGCATGAACCGTTTGGCTTGGGAGGGCACACTGCTTCCAGAGGTCGGCACCAGTTCTCTGCAGCTACCCCTGCCAGAGCTGACCTTGGCAGCACGGATGTATCACGGCTCTCGCCATCGCCCACTGATCATTTATTTCCATGGCGGTGGCTGGACCATCGGCGATCTCGATACCCACCATCCTTTCTGCCTACACCTTGCTCATCAAACCCAGTGCACAGTGATGTCGATTGACTACCGCTTAGCACCTGAGCATCCGTTTCCGACTGCGCATGAAGACGCGATGGCGGCATCGCGATGGATCATCGATAACCTGAATGCGTTGGCACCTAATAACGGAGAGGTGGTGATCGCCGGAGACAGCGCCGGTGGCAACCTGACGCTGGCCACCGCTGCGCGGCTGCCCGATGAGCCTCGACTCCGCGGCTGCTTGATGATTTATCCCGCGGTGCAGCACTATCACGCGGCAATGCGCTCCTACACCGAGCACGCCAAGAGCGGCCCTCTCACGACATCCCTCATGCGCTGGTTCACGGACACTTATCTGAATGGACTCGCCCCTGCTGACCCGG
Organism: Luminiphilus sp.; assembly: GCA_038151055.1. Classification (GTDB taxonomy): domain Bacteria; phylum Pseudomonadota; class Gammaproteobacteria; order Pseudomonadales; family Halieaceae; genus Luminiphilus. The sequence goes on along the minus strand of JAYOUT010000052.1, from coordinate 7,272 downwards.
CCATTGAGCTGATGTTTCCAGACCGGCGCGTACCGCTAACGGGTTTCCCCCGATCACTGCTGGTGACCGCAGAAAAAGATCCGCTACGTGACGACGGCCGACGGCTGGCAAACGCGCTTCAGCGCGCCGGCGTCAATATTCAGCACGAGCACTTCGCCCACGAAGCCCACGGCTTTCCCTGCTCTGAAGGTCCTACCCCGGGCCACGAGCGATTTATGGCGCTGGCAAAAGCCTGGATCGAAGCGATCAGTGCGCGGTAATACGCTCGAGGGTCTCCATTATCTCGGCTTTGCTCAGTAGCCGCGGCGACACGTAGCCATCGCTCTCATCCATGGCCGCATGGGCCACTGCCGTCCAGTCCGCGGGTTGGATACGGGCATCGGTATCGCTGATACCCACTCTGGCAATTAATGCTGTCACGGCGTCGACAAACGCCTGTGCTCTCGCCGCGGGCGAGGCCGCATCGGATACGTTTGTCACAACCGCCAGTTCCGCCAAGGCTGTTTCAGCCTCCGCAATACAGGCTTTCAATACGTGAGGCAGTGCCAATGCGTTGGCTTGTCCGTGAGGAATGCCATATCGCGCACCCAGCTGATGCGCTATCGCGTGAACATTGCCGACGCCAACCTGGTTAATCGCAATACCCGCGTGATAGGCCGCGACCGACATCCCCTGACGTGCCTCAACATCTTCGGGGTTTTGAACCGCCTGCTCCAGCCACCGAAAGACCCCCTGCACTGCAAGCCGCCCGTTTTCTTTGCGGGTGCCCCGGTCCCAAATACAGATATAGGCCTCGATCCCGTGGGTCAGAGCGTCAATGCCAGTCGCCGCAGTTACCGCTGCAGGCAAGCCGAGTAACAAGTCGGGGTCGAGTGCGACCGCTTGAGGGAGGAGCCCTTCGGCCACAATAATGTGCTTCAGCTGCTCGGCAGGGTCTTTGATCACAGCGCCCATCGTGGCTTCACTACCCGTCCCTGACGTGGTGGGAATGGCATAGATCGGCAGGATATCGTCGGGCACCTTATTGAGCCCGACCCACTGATCGGGCGACTCGTCGCTGGAACGTGTACAAGCAATGATTTTGGCGGCATCCATCGAAGAACCGCCGCCCACGGCGACAATCGCTGTGCACCCGGCGGCTCTGAGCACCTGAGCGCCCTCAGTGACGTGAGCGAAAGTGGGATCGGGATCGACACCCGCGTACCAATGCAGGTTTACGCCGGCATCCACCAAACCCGCGAGGGCTTTTTCAGCGAGACCCAACTCCTTCAACGCCTTATCCGTCACCACCAGCACATCGGTGTGACCAATATCCACGATACGTCGACACAAATCCGCGCTGGCACCTTGTCCGACGTAGGACAGGTGAACGCCGGCTGCTTTGTTGCCAATCAATAACTTGATAAGCCCCAATTTAAAACCGCGCTTTAATCGCCTCACCGGCATGGACCGCAACATCGCTTAATCTCCCGCAGAGCGTCTTGTCAGAGTAGTCTATCTGCACCAAGGATGCGGCAACAGCCCACGGGCGTTGTGAGAGCGACAACATGACCAGACAGTTCATCGAATTTACAACCCCAGAATCATCAGCGGTGATCAGCGACGAAGCCCCGCACCCTGAAACGGATGAGGTGCTCATCGAGGTACATCACGCTGGTATCAATCGGGCAGATCTATTGCAACGAATGGGTCTGTACCCCCCACCTGAGGATGCTTCACCCATACCGGGGCTAGAGGTGTCTGGGGTGGTCGTGGCCGTAGGGTCGCAATGCCCCGACCTGCAGCCGGGTAATCGTGTATGTGCACTCACCCAT
>JAYOUT010000052.1:2957-5358 GCA_038151055.1 Luminiphilus sp. | reverse complement strand
AGGGTCGCAATGCCCCGACCTGCAGCCGGGTAATCGTGTATGTGCACTCACCCATGGTGGTGGCTATGCCTCCCACGCCATTGCCCGCGCAGATCATTGTTTACAGCTCCCCGATGACATGACGACTGAACAAGGCGCCGCACTACCCGAAGCCCTGCTGACGGTGTGGTACAACGTATTCGAGCGAGGCAGGTTGTCAGCCGGCGAGACGGTGCTCATTCACGGCGGTAGCAGCGGGATCGGCACTATCGGAGTACAAATGGCCGACGCCATGGATGCGACCGTCATCTCATCAGCGGGCTCTGCTGAGCGCTGCAGCAAAGTTGAGCAGCTGGGCGCTGCGTTTGTCGCCAATTACCGCGACGGTGACCTGCTCGATCAGCTCAGCGCTGCAGGCTACGCGGGCAAAATTGACGTGATACTCGATATTGCGGGTGGCGACCTGATGCAAGCCAATCTCGATGTGGCCGCACCCGACGGGCGCATTGTCTGCATTGGTGTCATGCGCGGCATGCAAAGCGAGATCAATCTGGCCACTCTATTCATGAAGCGCCTCACGTTAACCGGCAGCACCCTGCGTCGACTGGAAACCGCTGAGCGCGCTCGCTGTTTTGACGCGATCCGAGGACAGATCTGGCCGCACGTGCTCTCAGGGCGCATCCAACCGGTTGTGGATACGGTCTATCCCTTGAAAAACGTGCTCGAGGCCCATGAACATATGCGCCTCGGAACACATTTTGGTAAGTTGTTGCTGGACTGTCGGGTGGCGGGATGACGCCACCGAGCGGACTCCGATATTCAGGATGAAGATGGCTTCTTTCAGCGCAATCAGGATCTTCTCGGTCATGAACCAATTCTTTTTTCAGCCCACCCCCATGACATCGTCAGTTGGCGCTATGTTGCTCGCCTGCCTGCTTGCAGGGTGCGGAGATGACAGCGTCGCCGCCGACCCCGGGTCTGGAGAAACGCTACCCGCCTTGATCATTGCACAGGCTGACGTGGGCGACGATGCCGCAAGCGATGTCACCGACAGCACCGACATGGCAGTGGCGAGCCCTGTTTCCGCCACCCCGCTGAAGCGTTTCGGCGTGATGCCGCACTTTGGTGACCTCGACACAATGGTGGATCGACGCGTCATACGGGTGTTAACGGTCTACGGGCCCGGTCGCTATTTTCTGGAAGATGGCCCGCGGGGTACTGTTCAGGAGTATGCGGAAAAGCTGCAGAAGGTGGTGAACACAGCCTATAAAACCGGGTTATTGACGGTACAGGTCGCAGTCATTCCAGTGGCACGTGATCAACTGTTCCCTGCTTTACAGGCAGGATACGGCGACATCGTGATGGCAGGCACCACGATCACGGAGAGTAGACGCGCTGAAGTGGACTTTACTGACCCCGTCAGCAAGCCGCTCAGGGAAATATTGATCACAGGGCCGAGCGCATCGGCTCTGCGCTCACTCGATGATCTAGCGGGTAAAGCTGTCTACGTACGCTTGTCCAGCAGCTATGCGGAAAGCATTCGCGAATTGAGTGATCGCCTGGTGGCAGCCGGCAAGGCACCGATCCGCATCGAGGCAGTCGACGAGTCTCTCGAGGATGAAGATCTCATCGAGATGGTCGACGCTGGCTTGCTACCTTGGGCCGTAGTCGACAGCTACAAGCCCCAGATGTGGCGAGAAGTCTTTACCCAGGTCACGGTGCGCGATGATCTGGTGCTCAGAGAAGGCGCGCGTCTCGCCTGGGCGATTCGCTCCGACAGCCCCAAGCTCAAAGGCTTCCTGAATACGTTCGTCAAAGACAATCGCGAAGGCACGCTGTTTGGGAACATCATTCGCAACCGGTATATCCGCGATTTTGACTGGGCAGAGAACGCCGTGGGGGCGGAAGAGCTGGGGCGCTACCGGGCGCTGTCATCGCTGTTTCGCAAGTATGGAACCGATTATGGGATGGATCCCACGTTGCTAGCGGCACAGGGCTTTCAGGAGTCTCGGCTCGATCAAAGCGTCCGCAGCCATGTCGGCGCCGTTGGCGTCATGCAGCTACTTCCCAGCACGGCAGAAGATAAGAACGTGGCGATCCCCAATATTGATGAACTGGAACCCAATATCGAGGCGGGTGCCAAATACATGGCTTTTCTTAAAGAACGCTATTTCAGCGGCCCCGAGCTCGACGAGATCAATGGCTCCCTCTTGGCGCTGGCGTCCTATAACGCAGGGCCGGGACGTATCAGGCGATTACGGCGCGAGGCTGGAGAGCGCGGTTACGACCCGAATCGCTGGTTTGATAACGTTGAGGTGATTGTTGCGGAGCAAGTCGGACGCGAGACAGTCCAATATGTAGGTAATATTTTTAAGTACTACCTGACCTATCGATGGATCAATACGGCTGATGCGGAGCGCGC
>JAYOUT010000052.1:0-2857 GCA_038151055.1 Luminiphilus sp. | reverse complement strand
TTTTTAAGTACTACCTGACCTATCGATGGATCAATACGGCTGATGCGGAGCGCGCCGCCGCAAGGCGGGCAACAGGCATCGAGGACACGCCCTGATCATCAGCTCACCCCGATCAGTCGCTCCGTTTCCTCACACCATGCCAGCCTCCCCACCTCAGCGAAGCGGCGCCGAACGCCGGGAGTGGGGCTGAGGTAAAACAGATCCCCGTTGCGCCCCGTCAGGGTGACCTCCACGCCCGCCTCGCGTGCCACTTTGGCATTCGCCGCCATATGCTCTGCTTCACCGTGGACAGGGATGGCAAGCGTCGGCTTCAGTAGCTGGTAGAGGTCCGCCAGCTCGCCCTGACAAGGATGCCCTGAGGCGTGTAGCGGTAAATCGCTGTCATCTGCTGCCATCACACGAATGCCTTTGTCTCGCAATCCGTCCACCAGACGCGCCACCGGCTCTTCGTTACCAGGAATAGTTTTGGAGGAGAGGATCACCGTATCGCCGGCCTCGAGCGCAAAATCGGGATGGGTTTGCATCAACAAGCGATGCAGTGCTGCCCCCCACTCCCCCTGACTCCCCGTCGCCACTGCCAGTACTTCTTGTGGCGGCAAGTACCCCAGGTGCTCGGAATGAATCGGCTGAAACTCAGGTGACAGTAATCCCACCTGTTGCGCACATCGGGCCATACCCGCGGCCGATCGGCCCAGCACCCCCAGATAGCGGCCAGTCTTGGCCGCAATGCTGGCCAGCGTCTGCATGCGGGCGACATTGCTCGAGAAGCACCCGACGACCACACGGCCTGTACAGACCTGAATCGCGCGGCTCAGCCCCGCCGCCACCGCACCTTCTGAGGGAGAGTAACCGGTGCGTAAGGCGTTGGTCGAATCACAGATCACGGCATCGACCCCCGCCTTACCCAGTGCTCTAAAGCGGCTGGAGGACCAGGCCGCGCCCACAACCGGGTCGGCGTCAATCTTCCAGTCGGCCGTGTGCAGTATCCGCGACTGTGGCGTTGTGATGCTCAGTGCACAGGTCTCAGGGGTGGAGTGCGTAATGGGAATCCACTCGATATCAAAGGGGCCGACCTTGATCTCCTCACCCGGTTCGATTTCGATCAGCGAGCTCGGCAGCACGCCTCTGCGGGTCCGGGTTTTGTGTCGCAGCACCGCGGCTGCAAAGGGAGTGGCATACACCGGGCAACGCAGCTGTTCCCAGAGATAGGGTAGCGCACCAAGGTGGTCCTCGTGGGCGTGCGTCACAATCAGCCCGGCAAGTTGCTCACGCCGGGCGGCAATAAAGCTGAGGTCGGGCATTTGCACCGAGGGTCTCAAAGCGCCCGGGACTTGCTCCAACGTGATACCGCAATCCACGGCGACCCACTGGTCAGCATGGCCGAAGAGATTAAAGTTCATGCCGATCTCCCCGCACCCGCCCAGAGGCAGGAAGACCACATCGCTACTGACCGACCCGCTCATTCGAAATCGTTCTACCAGGTATAGCCGATCCGGAATTTTAGCGTTTCGTCGAGCTTTTCCTTACCCTCAGGCGCACTGCCGTCATAATCAGCCGACGCCTCTGCCGCCGCCTCCAGCCCCAAAAACAGGGGGAATCGCAAACCCACCTTGGTGCGGTAGATAGATTTATCGGCCGTTTCCAGATTAATGATATTCACCTGACGGAAATACAGGGTCACGAGGCTGTCAAAGAGCTGCGTCTCGCCGGTGAGGTTGATGTTAAGGCCCGTGTAGGACAAATCGACGGCCTCCCCAAAGTCGGTATCGACGTAGGAGAGACCCATTTCAGCATCGAAAGTGAGCGTGTCGCGGGTGACGATTTTACGGCCGTAGTAGGCGCTGGCGTAACTACGCCGGTCAATATCTGAAAAAGAGTCATGATGGAAGCCCAAGTTCATGCCGAGGTAATTGCGCGGGTCCGACAGAAAGTAGTCGTACTTACCTTCCAGTCGCCAGTTGTCCGCTGTGTCATCGCTTCTTTTTACTACATTGCCTTCAGCATCTTCCTTTGGATTTCCCTGATCATCGTTCTCGACGACCAGCGCGCTACTCTCTTCATAGTCTGCGCGCAGCGTAATGCGATCCCGACGACTCTCGAGGATCGATTCCGCATCCAAATTCAACTTGTCGGTTTCAGTGTTACCCCGGTTATATTCGATCGAGCTCGTGACGCGTCCGGTGATGTGGTAACCATGGCCCTGCTCCCACTCCTCCGGGTTCGCGATATCCAACTCACCGAGGGCCAAATTGTCGCCATCTTCCAGCACCACCTCACCATCCACCACCATGAGTGAGGACAGCGCCAGCTTCTCTTGCTCGGTCGTGAGGAGTTCTATGTCCTGATCGGATTCGAGATAGGTAATTGCTGACAGCTGAATCGTGACGTCTCCCATCCACTCGGTCTTCACGTACAGTTCGCCGTCATGGATGTCGGTGATTTCACCGTAAACCACCGTCTCATCGATCAACTCGATTCTGGCGGGAGGCTTGGATTCACTCGCCTCCGGGAGGTCGGAGTCCGCCCAGCCCACGCTGCTCATCGGCAGAGTGAACAGTGCGAATAGGGTAATTGCGTGTATCCTTCGCGAATCACGATTGCTCAGCATGATCGACATCTCATCCAGTGGTAGATCGCATGTGGGTGGACTGTAAGCGAAGCGCCATGACAATGAAATTGCAGAACGCGACAGGTTCCGCCGCGCTCTTGGTGAATCAATGACTCAACATTTTGATTACGACCTGATGGTGATCGGCGCTGGCTCCGGCGGCGTTCGTGCCGCCAGAAAAAGCGCCGAATTTGGCGCGCGCGTGGCAGTAGTAGAAGAAGCCGCCCTGGGCGGCACCTGCGTTAATGT
>JAYOUT010000051.1:0-13807 GCA_038151055.1 Luminiphilus sp. | reverse complement strand
ATGGCGGCGAAGACCTCGGGGCTGACCATCTCGTAAATTTTTAGAAAGCTCGCCCCCGCTGCATGAATTTCGGCAATGTTGGCGCGGGCCGCCTCAGGGGTGGGGTTGGCGATGCCAAGCCCCGGAAAGTTCACGCCGTCGTAGACGACGTCTTTGCCATCCAGAAGCGGTCCTGCGTACCAGATGCCCGGCGCTCTCGCGCCCGCACTGCGGAGGGTCTCGACAACGGGCAACAGATCTTCAAGCAATGCGCCCGTGTCCCGCACCTGAGTCACGCCGTAGTAAAGAAACAGCCCGGCCATGGCATCGGTGAAGCGCTCATCAAATGTGAAGTGGACGTGAAAGTCCCATAACCCCGGAATGAGGTAGCGCCCGCTCCCGTCAATCTGCTCTCGCGCCATCACCTCGGCCGCCGAGTCGCCGCTGATGATATCCACAATGCGACCCTGATCGATCAACACCGTTTGGTTGCTGCGCACAGGGTTCACCGCATCCACTACCGTCACGTTATTGATCACCAAGTCGATAGGTTCTGGGGCGTCCTCTGAACAGCCCGGTAGCAGCGCTACGCAGAGCACTAAAGCGAATGAGGTCAGTTTGGGTACAGCGCGCGCGATGTCTGTCATCAGTGCCAACCTTTTCAAGCGGTGACTTGTTTTGAGGGGCTCAGGTAACGGGGGCTCCGGACGGAAACCGCTGCCCGGGCTGGCCCGACTCCCAGCAGGGGTATTTAGCCATGATTGTTGAGAACAGCGCACTACCTAGCCACTCCTCGAGCCAGCGTCGGGTGCAAGGGTAGGGCGCCTCCTGCCACCAAACAGGGTCAACGCTCGCGAACTGCCTGATAAAAGGAAACAGCGCGACGTCAACAACACTGGGTGTCTCGCCGGTGAGTCCTGATGAATCAGAGAGTGCGCGCTCTACTTTGATGAGAAAGGTTTCTGCGTTTTCGCGGTAAGTGGTGGCAGGTTGCTCCGGGTAGCGATCGGCGTACTTATAGCGATCCAGCCAGTGCTTGAACTCACCGTCGCAGGCGCGGATCCAGTCAGAATCGAGCGCCGCGCCGTTTAGCCAGCCCTGCGGGTCATTCGCGTTAAGTGCCCACTGCATCACGTCGAGGCTCTCGTCAATCACGCTACCGTCAGGCAAGACCAATACCGGCACGGTTGCTTTGGGGGAGGCTCCGAGTAACTCAGGGGGTTTGTCCTTGAGGAGTACCTCACGTAGCGACACCGGCATGCCCGCTGACGCAATGGCCATCCGCGCGCGCATCGCGTAAGGGCAGCGTCTAAAAGAGTACAAAATAGGCAGATCAGCCATGGGCACGCCTTCGTGTGGCTCCATAGTGGCGATCCCTTCGGATCGCGCACTACGGGGTTCGGTTTGAGAGGCTTCAGACATCGCTTTCACGTGTGGAGAAATTCCCCCTATCACCTGCGAGTTTAGTACTATCCGGAGTCCTAACTTAACAATAAATGGGGACACACCATGGGACGATTAGCAGGCAAAGTGGCATACGTGTTGGGCGCGGCAGGACGCGGCAACATGGGTCAGGTCATCGCGCGACGTTTCGCCGAGGAGGGCGCCACGGTTGCAGTCGGCGGTCGACATCCAGAGGAGCTTGAGTGGCTGGCTGGTGAAATCGGCGGCATGGCGGTGACCTGTGACATCACCAAGATGGAAGATATCAAGTCATCGGTCGGTGCCATTATGGATGCTCATGGCAAGCTCGATATTGCGGTCAATGCCACTGGCCTCGGCCTTATGGCGCAGTTTGAGGAGACCACCGAAGACGAGCTGAATCTGATGATGGACCTGCAATTTAAAGGCCCCTATCAGTTCATGCAGGTGCTGGTGGGCGTGATGTCCAACCCCTCATCCATCATCCAAATTTCTTCTGCGACTGCGACCATTCTTGTGGGTAACCATCACGCCTATATCGGCACCAAGGCCGGTATCGACCACGTGGTCCGTGGGGTGGCTGACGAGTACGGTGCCAAGGGCATCCGCGTGAACTCGATTTCGCCGGGCCTCACAGCCTCACCCATGGCAGCACCCCATTTAGAAACGCCCGGGCTGCTGGATGCTTTTTTGAAGAACTATCCGTTGGGTCGCCTCAACACGTCCGAAGACATTGCGGCCGCCGCCGTCTTCCTTGGTAGTGATGAGTGCTATATGACGGGCCAGAACCTGCAGGTGAATGGCGGTTTGACATTGCGTCGCAACCCGCTGCCCTCGGAGATCGAGGAGTCGGTGATGGCGGCGATGGCGGCACAGCAAGCCGAATAATGCTTGTCAGTGTGCGTGGCCAAAGGGCTTGCGCACCGGTTTATCGAGAATCAGTTTGTTGGGATCGGTGATATAGCGTCCCCAGAAAAATAAGAGAGGCAGTGCAATGGCGGGTAAGCGGAAAGATGTCTATCTGGTGTGTGGTGGTAAGTACCACGATTTTGATTTCGCGCGACTGGAGCTGTTGAAGCTCCTGGCTGAGCACGACGTGGTTCGTGTCAAGGTGGCCAACGACTACAGCGATGTCGAAGCGATGTGTCAGGCCGATCTGCTGGTGACCTATACCTGCGACGAGGTGCCGGATATGGCGGGGCAGGCGCGCCTCAAGCAATACATCGACGAGGGCGGCAAGTGGTTTGCACTGCACGCTACCAACTCAGTGCTCGAGTGGCTGAGTCACGACCCACCCTTATTGCGCGCACCGCGGGACAACAAGGATTTCATGGAAGTGCTGGGCAGTCAGTTTCTCGCGCACCCGCCCATTGAGCCCTACCGCGTCGAAGTGACCAAGCCAGATCACCCCCTCGTTGAGGGCATTGAGCCTTTTGATACCACCGACGAGTTGTACCTGTCGGAGTACCACGGCGAGAACGAAATGCTCCTGCACACCAAGTGGTCGGGCAAGGTCGACGCATTTCAGGATGGCGACTGGGAGACCGGCGACGATGAGCACGCGGTCTTTTATTTACGGCCCTACGGGCAGGGTACGGTGCTGTACTTGACCCTCGGCCACTGCCGCTCAACCTACGATATGCAACCGCTGGTTGAGGAGTATCCGGTGCTGGAGCGCGGTAGCTGGGAGGTGCCCGCTTACTACGAACTGCTCCGCAGAGGTATCGCCTGGGGCATTCAGTAAACTGAGTCCGCCCCGGCGCTCTGCCGGGGCATCTTTTGAGCAATTTGTCGTCGCCACATGAAACGAAATTGAGCCCAATGGACACACGCTGGATCGACGACCTCGCTGCTTTAGTCCCGGAAACTCGCGTCTACCGCGAGGCGCATCAGATTAAGCGCTTTACCACCGGTATTCGTTTTGGCGGCGGTGCGGCGCTTGCGGTGTTTGAACCCGCTTCATTAGTCGATTTCTGGCAGGTGTTGAAGGCCTGTGTGGCAGCAGACTGCGTGGTGATTTGTCAGGCGGCCAATACAGGCGTAACCGGTGGCTCAACCCCCGATGGTGACGACTACGACCGGGAGGTCGTGATCATCAACACGCTCAAACTCGATACCTGTCTGCCCATTTGCGACGCCCAACAAGCGCTGGTTTTTGCAGGGGGGACGCTGTACCGGCTAGAAGAAATGCTCGCGCCCTTTGGTAAAAACCCGCACTCGGTGATCGGCTCGTCCTGTATTGGCGCCTCGGTGATCGGTGGTATCTGCAATAACTCGGGTGGCAGTCTGGTAAAGCGCGGTCCGGCCTACACCGAGCTGGCGCTCTTTGCGCAGTTCAACGAACAGGGTGAGCTCGAGCTGGTCAATCATCTGGGAATCGATCTGGGCACTACGCCCGAGGAGATACTTGGGAACCTCGATGCCGGGCAGTTTGATACCAGCGCCGTCACGCTTGCGGGGGGGCTTGCCTCTGACCCCGAGTACAGCGAGCGCGTGCGTGAGGTCGATGCGGCGACGCCATCACGGTTCAATGCTGACCGCCGACGTCTTCATGAAGCGAGTGGCAGTGCCGGTAAGCTGGCGGTGTTTGCGGTTCGGGTCGACACCTTTGACAAGCCCAAGGCCGAGCAGGTGTTCTATGTAGGCACCAATGAGCCTGAGCAGCTCAACGAGATTCGCCGGCGGCTCCTCTCGGAGTGCGCGGAGCTACCCGAGATGGCGGAGTATATGCACCAGAGCTGGTTCGACGGCGCCGACCGCTACTGCAAAGACACGTTTCTGATTATCAAGTATCTGGGCACGAGCTTTATGCCGCGGCTCTATCGCATCAAGGCGTCGATGGATCGTTGGCTCGAGAAGATACCGGGGCTTCCTCATCGGCCCGCGGATCACTTGCTGCAGCGGCTGGCGAGGCTTTGGCCCGATCATCTCCCGAAACGCATGCGGGCATATCGCGAGGCTTACGAGCATCATTTGATTGTGGTGGCTGCTGATACAGCTATCTCGGAGATCCGACAGGTACTGCATGACGTCACGCGAGAGAGCGAGGCGGGCGCTTTCTTTGAGTGCTCTCCCAAAGAGGGCGATGCCGCCCTGCTGCATCGACTCGTCGCGGGCGGGTCACCGGCACGGTACAACCTCGTGCATGCCAAGGAGACCAACGGCATGGTCACCTTTGATGTGGCACTGCCGCGGAATTACGGCAAATGGTATGAATTTCTCCCAGAAGACTTATTGGACCAGTGCGCGGCGCCATACCGGGGCGGGCATTTTATGTGCCATGTGTTTCATTGGGACTTTGTAGTGAAGGCGGGCGTTGACCCTCAAGCGATCAAGGCGCGGATGATGGCATTACTGGATGACATTGGCGCTAAATATCCTGCCGAGCACAATGTCGGTAATCAGTACTTTGCAGAGCCTGATCATGCTGCCTTTTACCGCGAGCTGGACCCCACGAATACCTTTAATGCCGGCGTCGGCAAGATGTCGAAGTACAAGTTTTATCACTAGATTCCCCACCCATTTATTGCGGGCAAAAAAAAGGGCCGGGTTTCCCCGGCCCAGAAGCCACAACGCTAAAACTTAGAATTTCCAGTTAAGCCGCAGACCCACCTCGCGCTTATCCAGGGGTGATACCGCTACGCCCTGTTTGGCTGTGAGGTAAGCAAACTGGGAGGGGCTGGAGAAATCAGTCCAGCGCGCGCCCGTCTGCCACGCTGATTCGTCGGTCAGGTTCATGACGAACAGCTCTGCCATGAGGTTCTCCCACTCCAGTCCGATACGCAGGTTGAAGAGGTTGTAAGAATCGAGCTTGGCTAGGTTGGATTCGTCAACGTACGACTCACCCTGATGGAACCAGTCCAAACGCCAGTAGCCGCCCTGGTTGAACATTGAGAACTCATGAGAGACGTAGGCGCTCATGGTGTTCTTGGGCTGGCGCGGTGTCTGGTTACCCGACATCTGCGAGAAGCCGGCAATCGGTGCGACGAAGTTGAAGGTGTAGTCATCGTACTCTGACTCGATGTAGCTGATGTTCACACCCACTTCTGTTCGATCCGTGATCGCTGCCTTACCTTCAAACTCGATACCCCAGATGTCGGCATCGCCCGGAATCAGGATGTTTCGAGAGTTGAAGAAAGGAATCGGATCGCCGCCGTCAGCCGGATAGGTGGCTTTGGGCTGGCCCAGGGTGCCGTCCGGACATTGCGCGCTGCCAATATCAGCGGCGCGGCAAGTTTCGTTGATGAGGAAGGAGGATCGGCCTTTGATGTTCTCCCAGGTCTGCATGTAGACCGCCAGGTTCATCTGACCGCGACCATCCCAGAAGCGCTGCTTCCAACCAAACTCGATCGCTTCCAGCGTTTCAGCATCGAGCAGTTCCGAGACCGTCGAGTCTTGGGCGATGTACTGCGCTTTCTCGCGCTCATCGGCCTGTGCATAGAAGGTGTTGAAGTCGCCGGCGATCTGACCTTCGGACCAGCTGGCATAGAGCGTGGTGTTGTCAGAAGGCGTCCAGCGCACAATCGCCCGTGGCAGGAAGTCGTCAAACTCCTCTTCAAGGCGCGTATCGCCGGTACCCGCTACGGAGTTACCTTTGATCAGGGTGTCCTCGACAAAGCGACCTTCAAGGATAACGGTCAGGTTGTCGGTGATGTCGAAGTCGATCGATCCGAATACGCCCGAAACTTCTGCCTGATCAGTATTGGTCAGATTGTTTCTGAAAATACCCAACGCGTTACCGGGTCGGCCCATGCCCAGCCCGCCGATTGCCGGGTCGAAGAAGCTGTAGACACAGATGTCGGGGTAGGCGTCTGAATAGCCGTAAAAATCAAACGCAAAGCAGGATGTTGCCGCGTCACCACCACTACCCGAAGCGAGGAACTCCTGCTCGTAGTAGCTGTAGCCCACCAGCCATCTCAGGCGCTGATCTTGTGGGCTGGTGAAGCGGATTTCCCAGCTCTCGTCGTCCATATTCTGCGGGTCTCGTGACCACCAGCCAAGACGGTCAGAGAGGTCGAAGTCGCGAATCCAGTTCACTTCCTGTTCGTTTTTGCCGTAGCTCACGTCAATGCTGTAGCCGGAGTCAAACTGGTAGCCAGCGGCAATGGTGAAGCGCTCGGATTCCCGCTTCATGCCGATGGAGGTGACACCCGGGACACCATCAATATTGGTCTCGGGGTCGGTCAACGCCGCCATGTCGACAGGTAGTACCGTGTTAGAGGAGATAATGTTGCTGCCGGGGTCAACGGCGACTGAATTGCCGTAGGGCACGGTGCCGCAGATGTAATTAACCGGGTTGGCAGGCCCTTCGGCTGAGTTCACCGTGGTGCCGGTGCAGGTATCGTTCATGATGCCCGATATATAGCCCTGGCTCGGCGCGCCGTCATCGTCCTCTGACGTGCTGTAGCGCATCTTCAGCTTAAAGTTGTCGCTGGGAGTCCAGTTGATCACCCCATTGAAGGTCGTGGTCTCCTCGTCCCCCGTTCGGCCACCGTCTGTCGCGGTGTAGTGCCCCTCTTTATCGTAAAAACGTCCCGATACGCTGAATGCCAGCACATCTTTGATAATGGGTCCTTCGATCAGGCCGCTGATATCTGTGCGACCGCGGTCAGACATACTTGCTGTGACCTCGCCACCAAAGGACTCGGCATTGGGGTCGCGGGTGATCAGGTTGACGGCGCCGCCGAAGGTATTGCGCGCAAAGTAAGCAGACTGTGGGCCTTTGATGACCTCAACGCGCTCGAGATCCATCAGGCTCAAAGAGGTGCCGCCATTCAGTACATAAACACCATCGATGAACAGGGCCCCCGTGGCAAAACTGGGTGAGAACTGGGCGGTTGTCAGACCGCGGAATTGAAGCTGCGTGTTGTAGCGCCCGGGCTGCTGATTGCCCTGATTCATGAACTGGAAACCGGGTGTGTGAAGCGCCACATCCTCAAGATCGCGCATATCGGTCATCAGAATATCGTCGGCACCGAAGACGGATACCGCAACCGGGATCTCCTGTAGGGACTCGTCGCGTTTTCGGGCGGTAACGACTACCTCCTCCAGACCTGCCGATTCCTGCGCCATGGTCATTGCGCTGGGCATGACTCCGGCAACCGCCAGTGCGACTGCCGACGAGAGCGTCCATCGAGTGCTTCTATTCATGAAGAGTGCCTCTATTGTGTTTATGGATGGCTTCAAGTGACACAAACAGCGTTGTTTTCAACATTCGTTTGGCACACTTATGCTCTATTGATATACCAATAAGCGTTAATGCGCAAGGTGTGGCTGCAGGGTGCAAATAGAGCCCAATTTTCCTCACTTAAGTACTGTCCGCGTTGGGAGCGGCCCGCCGACAGGGCGCCATTAGCCTTATTGATATAACAACCGATCAAATTTAATCTGCCAGCAACAGTAAGGGGGCAGTGCCAATGCAAAGTGTGACCGTGGCAGCACCGGGTGGGCCGGAGGTTTTACAGCTGATTGAGGTCGAAACACCTCAGCCTGCTTCCGGAGAAGTACTGATTGAGGTGGCCTACGCGGCTTTGAACCCGCTCGATAACCACGCGAGAGCCGATCGCATCAAATGGAACCATCCTGGCTATCCCTTCACTCCGGGTTTTGAGTTCTGCGGTCGGATTTGCAGCGTTGGCGATGGTGTTGATGAGGCGCTGATTGGTCAGCGCGTGGCGACCAACGGGCAGTGGGGCGGTAATGCGGAGTTCGCCACCGCGCCCGCACAGGCTTTGGTGATGGTGCCCGACGCATTTGACTGGCAGTTGGCAAGCTGCTTTTCAACCTGCGCGTATACCGCATGGCTGTTGGTGCACAGCGCTGCCAAGGTGCAACCCGATCAATGGGTTGTGGTGCATTCCGCAGCCGGGGCAGTGGGCTCTTTGGTCATACAAATTGCCAAGTCCGCCGGCGCGCAGGTGATTGGCCTGGTGGGGGGTGAGCACAAATTTGAGTTTATCGAGCAATTTGGCCCGGATGCAGTCATCGACTACTTGCGCGATGACTGGCCCGATGGCGTGAAGGCGCTGACCGATGGTCGAGGTGCCGACGTTATCTTTGACGGCAATGCCGGCGATCGCGCCCCCATGAATCTCGACGCCGTCGCACCGCTGGGTCATATCGTGTATCTCGGTGCCAGTGCGGGACAGGCGCCCCCGGTGCCGCCTTCACTGCTGATTGGCAAAAGCTGCTCGATGTCGGGCTTTGTGCAATATTTTCATCAGGCCGTCAGTGGCGGTGCCGAAGTCGCCGCTACCCACCAGGCGCTGGCCGATGATGTCTGGCGCATTCCCATTGAGCGCGAATTTGATCTGACGGATATCGCCGAGGCTCATCGTGCTTGGGAGGCCAGAGAACTTCTCGGGCGGAGTGTGATTCGCGTCGGGGGAGATCTGTAGTCACTCCATGAGTGTTGTCAGCGGCCTGCACGAATTCGTCTTTGCGACGCACCTCTCGGAGCGCGACCGCCTCTTAAAGTTCTGGTCACAGTTGGGCTTTTTGCCTGAGCGGGAGGGCAGTCTGACTGCCACGGAATCTGAGGCGCTCTATGGGCATGCCGCGGCACTGCAGTCTGTTCGGCTCAAGCACTCAGGCAGTCATGCGCATGACACGGGTCTGGTCAGGCTCCAATGCTGGAGTGACTTAGCCGGTGACGGGCTGGGTGCTAGAAAGCCTCTGGTGACCGGTAGCCGCTGGATGGGTATGTACACTGCCGACATTCTCGAACTGCGTGACAGCCTGCATGACTATAACGCCGATGCCAGTGATCGCTGGCTGTCTGAGCTGGTGTCTGCGCCGCTGGCCAATCCGCCCCCGCAGGTGACCTGGGAAAGCCCGTTTGTTGGATTGCGAGAAACGCTGTATTTCGACCCAGACGGTCGGATCGCATTCATTCAGAGGGGCGGATTTGATCGGCCGGGGTTTGGCACCATCGATCTGGATTTACCCTATAAAAACAGTGAGGGCAGTCACGCTAATGTGGTTCAGCCCAGCAATGCTTTCGATACCGCCTTTTACAAGACTGTGTTCGGTCTCGAGTCGGCGCCTTACGGTGAGGCGCACGATTCGGGTGATGAACCGCCGACCCAGCGCGCGCTGTGCCTGAAAGCAGGGCAGCTGTTTCGTGTCGAGCGTCTTCGCGCCCCCGACTGCTCCACGGGCCTGCTGCAGGTCTACTCGCCCTATTTCGACACTGACGATTGCCGCGAGTTAAGTCAGCCCGGCCAGCGCGGTCTGACGGCTTACAGCTACCGATCGAAAACGATCGACGTGGCTGCACTGCCGAATGTCACTGACTACCGGTCAGGTAGTAATGAATTCGGCGAACCCGCCTGCACGTTCCGCTCTCCTGATGGTTATTTTTGGATGTGGGTCGGTGACTGATTCTTTGCGCGGCTATCCCCTCAGAGCTTTCGTCATTTGCCTGATCGCTTACACCACGGCGCAAATGGATCTCGCCCTGTTTGGTTATGCCGTGCCGGCGATTCGCGCCGAATTCGGGCTCTCTCTCAGCGAGGTCATGGCAGTCGTCTCCACTGCATTCCTGATGGGTGGGGCGTTGCTCGTGGTGTTGGGTTGGTTAGCAGACAGGATGGGCCGTTTGCCACTGTTTCAGTTCTCGCTGCTGGGGTCCTCGGTGCTGGTCGCGTTGATCAGCGTGGCGCCCGGGGTGATGACCCTGACAGCGCTGCGTGGCGCCAGCATTGCCGTCGGTGGGCTGAGTTACCCAATTACTGGCGCGATCATTACCGAGGAGATGCCGGCCCGGTTGCGCGGTTTCATGATGGGGTTGCTACAGATTGGCTATCCGCTGGGGTGGGCGCTGGCCTCACTGTGGTCGATGTGGCTGTTGACCGAGTACGGATGGCGTCAATTGTTCTGGGTGGGGCTGGTGAGCTTGCCCATGGTGTGGGTGGTGCGCCGTTACCTTCGCGAGCCGCCTCGATCGATTGCCGCTCGCTCCCATGAAGCGCCGGCGGCGCTCTCCGAGCTCTGGGCAAAGGGAACGCGTGAACGCGCGCTCACGCTATTTCTCGCGCAGTTTCTGTTCGTCTGGGCGTACGCCGCCTCGATTTTTTTGTTCCCTAGCTTTTTGCGTGAAGTCAGAGCACTCGATGCCTTTGATTTCTCTTTGCTGATCGGGGCCGGGAATGCGATCGGTGTGGTGGGTTATGTCCTTGCTGCATGGATTGGTGAACGGGTGTGGACCCGCCGCAACACCGTGGTGCTGTGGACCTTACTGGGTTCGCTGCTCTTTCAGGTGCTGGTTTGGGTACCTGAATCCTTCTCGCAGATCCTGATCGTGTATGCATTGATGAGCATGTTCTTTTACGGCTCGGCCGCGGTGAAGTTTGCCTATCTCGCTGAGGTCTTTCCCACCCGCATCCGTGCATTGGCCATGGCGTGTTGTGGGTCGTTGGCGGTCACACTGGGTTCTGCCGCCGGTCCCTACTCTGTGTCGCTGGCCATCGAGGCCTGGGGGTGGCACGTGGGCTACGCGGTGCTGGTGGGGGTGCCTTTAGGATTGGCGGGGCTTTTGTATCTTACCCTCGACGCGGTGCCCTCGGGTCTGGAAGTCGAAGAAATCGAAAATCGGGTTGGCAAAGGAGCGATGCTCAATGGCTAATGGATATCGGGTGAAAGCATTTGGCGGGCCGGAGGTGATGATGTGGGAGGCGCTGAATCTCGGCGATCTGGCGCCCGGCGCGGTTCGTGTGCGGGTGGGTGCCAGCGGCATTAACTTCGCCGAAACCCGAATGCGCGCCGGCGACTACAGCGGACAGGAGCTGCCCTTTGTGATGGGCATGGAGGTCGCCGGTACCGTCGAGCAGATTGGCGACGGCGTGTCTGGCTTAGCCGTCGGTGATCGTGTTTTTGGCCGTGTCCGCGGGGCGCATGCGGAGGTGGTGGATTGCGATCCCGAGCATCTCATGCTTCTGCCCGACAACCTGAGTTTTGAGCAGGGTGCGGCGATTCCCGTGGGCTGGCTTACGGCCTGGCATGCGCTCTACACGGTTGGGGGTATGCAGGCGGGGGATCGTGTTCTGATCGAGGCGGTGGGCGGCAGCGTCGGCAGTGCCGCGCTGGCGCTGGCCAAGCAGGCTGGCTGCTGGACAATGGGTACCGCGAGTCGCGACGACAAACTGGAACACGCTCTTGCACTGGGCTGTGATGCCACTGTGAATTACCGCAATACGTCGGTGTCTGAGCAGGTGTCAGCCCTCACCGGCGGTAAAGGCATGGATATTGGCTTGATGACGATCGGTGACGCGACTGCTGACGAGCTCATAGATTCCATGGGAATGGATGGCCGGGTGGTGATGTTTGGTAGCACTGGCGGCCGCGACATCACGTTTAATCTGCGCATTGGCATTTTGAACATACAGCTGCTGTCGATGAGCATCTCCACCAGTCCGGCGTTCATGACGCGCACCATGCCTGAGTTCAGGGCGCAGGCCTTGCCGCTGTTCGCCAGCGGCGAGCTAGTCCCCGTCGTGGATACCGTGCTGCCGATGTCTGAGCTCGTGCGAGCGCACGAGATGGTGGATGAGCGGACCCACTTTGGAAAGGTGATCTTGGTCAACGAGTCGAATTAACGCACTGGACATCGAGGCCGCTGAGGCCCGATTGCCCAAAT
Organism: Luminiphilus sp.; assembly: GCA_038151055.1. Taxonomy (GTDB): domain Bacteria; phylum Pseudomonadota; class Gammaproteobacteria; order Pseudomonadales; family Halieaceae; genus Luminiphilus. The sequence continues at coordinate 1,770 of JAYOUT010000051.1, read as the reverse complement.
AGAGCAGGGCTGCTGCGCCCGGAGAGAGGAAAGTGATGAGAGTGATGACTGACAAGCAGCGCCGCAAGGCATCGAGTGTTTACCGTGGCTTTGGCAACCTGGTGGTGGTGCTCGCTATCTGGGTCGCGGGCACCGGTATTGCGGCAGCAGTAGATCCCGTGACGGACAAACCTTGGCGTGAGGCGGTGATTAGCGTCACCGACCCGGATGTCACGGCAAGGTTCTTCCGGGAAATTGGTGGCTATGAGGAGCTGGGCCGCGGTGCGCTCTCTGCATCAGCCATCGCCGCTTGGGGTTTGCCGCTGGACGCGAGTGGTGAGTATTTATTGTTACGCGCGCCGATGGGCGGTGACTTTGGTCACGTGCGGCTGGTGAGCTTCTCCGATGCCGGCAGGCGGACGCCCATGCGCCCGGGTGCCAGAGCATGGGATACGGGCTGCTACTTCAGCATGATGATTCGCGTGAAAGACATGCAGTCGATTTACGATGACGCGATTCGGTTGGGGTGGTGGACCGAGACCCCGATTACCGCATTGCAATTTGGAGAATCGGACCTGCGGGTGGTGATTTATCGCGGCCCTGACGGGGTGCAGGTTCAGACCTATGATCGACTGAGCCCGCCGCTACCCGATGCCATCCCTGATTTTGAGCGGATGACTGCGCCATTCAACATGATGCAGATGGTGGCTGATCGCGATGTTGCTTACGATTTTTTCACGCAAGTGCTGGGGTTCGACACCTTTTACAAGGGTAAGCCCTACACCGCCAAAACCCCGACGCCGACACCCATTGGCATCCCCCTGAATCTCACTACCTCTGTGCCTTATCGCGCCGGAATTGTTTACCCGGTGCCCGGTGAGTTTGGTCGCATGGAGATGATCGAAGTCATGGGGCTCGATGGCTTTGATTACTCAGGCCAGTGCGAAGCGCCTAATTTGGGCATTCTGGCCGTCCGGTACCCGGTCGCCGATGCCGAGCAGGCCAAATCATTGATTGTTGAGAGGGGCGGCAGCGTTTGGCGGGACGTGAGCCGAGTGACCGTCGGAGGCATGGGGGATGTCGATCTGTTTTCGATCAAAACCCCCGATGGCTCGATCATGCAGTTTTTCTCACCCGCGCAGTGAGAGACTCGTTGCCTGATGAGTGAGTTGAGAGGACGCGCCGCGTTGCCGTTACGCCACGGAGCCCGCCTCGAGTTAGGAGCCCGCTTGTATGAATAGTTTGTGTCGGCCTCAGAGCCGTAGCCGAGTCGCTCGCAGCCAGATCATGGCGGCGGGTTTAATCTGCGTCGCGCTAGCGTGCACGGCCAGTGCTCAGTCGGCACGGATTAAACGCATCTCGTTGATGACGCCAGACCTTGATCGCTCGATTGCTTTTTTTACCGAGGTGGTCGGCTTTACGCTTGATTTTGAGGGCACTCTGCCGCCCGGTGGTGAGCCGTTTCTGGGGCCGGTTTTCAATATTGATGCGAGCAAGCCGATTCGTCGCGCGTTGCTGTCAACCAAGACCGAGGCGCGAGGCTTGTTCTTGATTGAACACTCTGACGCCGCCCAGTTTGACAGCGACCGCCCAACGCCGGTGGTGACTGTAGTGGAAGTGCCGCACCTCATTGACACCCTTGGCAAGGCCAAAGCCTTTGGCGTTGCGGTGAGCGAGACCGTCACGGATACCACGCCCGAGGGTATGCGATTCAGTGAGGCCATGATCACCAGCCCGGGAGGGCACGCTATCCTGGTTTACGAATTAACGCCGGCGCAGTGAGTCTGGGTG
>JAYOUT010000050.1:0-13985 GCA_038151055.1 Luminiphilus sp. | reverse complement strand
CCCCTGCATCCCGCTCTGAACTGGCGAGGCCTTGACCGCGTAATGTCATCGTCTATTAATGAGTAGCTAGCGTGACAACGTTACGAGAAGTCATCGAGGTCCCGCGACCTGTGGAGCAATGCTTCCGCTACGTCGCTGACTTTCGGACCACCGTGGAGTGGGATGCGACCGCCATCCGCGCCACCAAGACAACCCCGGGGCCCATCGCTGTCGGGACGACATTTGCCGTGCGCTGTAAAGCGGGGCCGTCGTCGCTTGCGCTCAATTATGTCGTCACCGCCATGACGCCTTTTCAGAGCATCGAACTGGAGGGTACCGGGCGCTTCTTTACCGTGCGCGACACCATTACTTTTGAGGCACTGGCCAGCGGGCTGACGCGCATCACTTACGTCGCTGAGTTTGAATACCACCTTGGACTGGGTGCACTAGCAAAGAATGCGGAAACCGGCCTTAAAAAAATGGGACGCGCCAGTCTTAAAGGTCTGGCACGCGCGCTTGAGGATAACAATCCAGCACCCAAAACCTCGGTGGATACTCAGAAGAAAGACAGCTCTCTGGCAACGGCCTTAAGTTGCTTCACCCGCTATGGCTATCGCCGAGGCCGCGGCCGCTGGCACCCACTCAGCACCGACATGGAGGGCAAGCATGTCGTGCTGACAGGCGCAAACGCCGGACTTGGCTTTGCCACAGCCGTCGCACTGCTGGAAGCGGGCGCAAAGCTCACGCTGGTCATTCGCGACCCCAAGAAGCTGGAGAGCATGCAACACGCGCTGGAAGCTGAAACCGGCAGGGCTGCTGACAGTGTCGAGCTTGCCGACCTGAGCTTGTTATCGGAGGTCAACGCGCTGAGCGAGCGACTGATCAAGCGCGGCGAACCCATCGATGTATTGATTAACAATGCGGGTGCACTCTTCAATGAGCGCGCCGAAACACCTGAAGGCATCGAACGCAGTGCTGCACTACTACTGCTATCTCCTTGGCGACTCACAGAGCGCCTCATGCCCCTGATCGAACACCACGACACACCCGCGCGAGTCATCAACGTCGTTTCCGGGGGCATGTACACCCAGAAACTGCGTTGCAGCCAACTCATCATGTCTGCCAATGGGTACAACGGCTCAATAGCCTACGCCCGCTCAAAACGTGCGCTGACCGTACTAACGGAGCTGTGGGCCGATGAGTGGCAGTCGCGCAATATCGTGGTCAACAGCATGCATCCCGGGTGGGCCGATACCCCCGGCGTGCAAACGGCCCTACCGGGCTTCAGACGGATTACCCAAGCGGTGTTGCGCACTCCTGAGGAGGGAGCCGATACCATTGTGTGGCTCGCGCGCGCGAAAGAGGCGGATCAGGCGACAGGACTGCTGTTTCTGGACAGAGAGCCCCGAACCACACATCTCAAGCCCAAGACGGCTGAAACCGACGAAGAGAGAGCGCAACTTCGGCCATGGCTGCAGGAGACCTACGACAAGCTGCAGCTCGATTCGAGCGCTTGAGCTCTCTTCTTACCGGGGTTACTGTCTCGACACCTCCTTTGCAGGCTTTGCAGGTGACGTCACATGTCAAATTCGCTTGACCATTTTCACCCCACCTTTGATCCCGCCGCTATCGAGGATGCAAAATTACGGCTCGCGAAAACGCGCTTTCCCAGCGCCGAAACAGTGGAAGATTGGCAGCAAGGGATGCCGCTCTCTTACTGTCAGGAGCTGGTTCGTTACTGGCGAGAAGACTATGACTGGGAGCGCGTGCCTCAGCAGCTCAACCAGTTTGACAATCTGATCACAGAAATCGACGGGCTCAAGATTCATTGCCTGCATATTCGCAGTCCGCACAGTGATGCTCGCCCCCTACTGATTACCCATGGCTGGCCGGGGTCGGTATTGGAGTTTCTCAATATCATCGAGCCCCTGACCAACCCCACGCTATCAGGGGGTGACCCGACTCATGCCTGTCATTTGGTGATTCCCAGTCTGCCCGGGTTTGGATTCTCTGACCCACCCAGCAAACCAGGTGTTGGCGTTGAGCGCATTGCTGCGATGTGGGACACACTCATGATGCGGCTTGGTTATGACCGCTATGTGGCACAGGGGGGCGACTGGGGTTCGCTGGTCACACACGCGTTGATGCTACATCCCGATACGCACTGCCAGGCCGGACACATCAACTTACCGCTGGTACTGCCTGACGACATCACCCTCGCTTCTGAAGACCCTGCCGAGCAAGCCACTCTGGCTGCTGCGATGCAGTACCAAGATCACGAATCCGGTTATTCAAAACAGCAAAGCACCCGCCCCCAGACCCTGGGGTACGGATTGGCTGATTCACCTGCCGGCCAATTGGCGTGGATTGTAGAGAAGTACGCGCAGTGGACCGACTGCGTGCAAAACGGCGCGCGACACCCTGAAAATGCCATCAGCCGGGACGAGCTATTGGACATCGTCACCCACTACTGGATGACCAATACCGCCGCTAGCAGCGCACGCCTCTACTGGGAGAGCTTCACTCAAGGTGACTACCGGCCCATCGAGGCGCCGATGGCACTGTCACTGTTCCCTAAAGAGCTGTTCTTATGCAGCGAGCGGTTAGCCAAAACCCGCTATCAGAATTTGATCATGTTCAATAATCAGCATGAAGCCGGTGGTCACTTTGCTTCACTGGAACAGCCCGAGGCATTGGTTGCGGACCTTCGACAGTGGCTGACGATACTGCAGACAGAGGCATCGATTTGAAGTTGGCAGCAACACACCCTTACGAACCCGGCTCACCGGAATCCGATTACTGGCAAGCTCGCAATGAGCTCGCTATGGCGGCAAGGCGACTCAATGAAAAACTGGTCAGCACCGATATACCGCCAGACCTTGCCAGCGAACTCACCGAGAAAATCGAATCACTGTCGAGCCAGCTTTCGGAGTTAGATCAAGTAGCCGGCTTAGTCGACATGGGGCGCCGGCCGAGCCGCGGCAGCATCGACAATGTCATGGGAGAGCTGGTCGCGATGGCTGGGCGCAGCCACCCCTGCGCTCCCGCACTCACCTGGCATGAAGGCACTAATCGAATTACTGGCACCGTGGTCTTCGGGCAGGCCTTTGAGGGTCCTCCGGGTCACGCCCATGGCGGCTGGGTAGCCGGGATACTCGATCACATTATGGGTATGACGCATGTCAGAACGGGTCATCCCGGTATGACAGGCGGGCTGTCGATACGGTATCTGAAACCGACCCCCCTGAACGAAACGATTGAGATCAATGCTGAAGCCACGGAGTTGGACGCGCGGCGCACCGAGGTCAAAGCCACGATGCAATGGGGCGACGTCATTACCGCGACCGCCGAGGCCATCTTTGTAAGAGTCGACAGCGCGAAATTCGGCTTCGACGCCGCCTGATAACTCAAAGCCGCTGGTAAACCGTCGCTCCGTCAATGACCGTGCGGTCCACCTTGATTGAACGAACGTCTGGCGCGGTCAGCGGATTGTCCGACAACACCACGAGGTCCGCCCTCTTGCCGGGCTCGATAGATCCCACTTGATCATCCATAAAAACCTGCCATGCGGCATCGATGGTGACTGCCCGTAACGCAGGAAGACGCTCAATGCGCTGCGCCGGCCCGATAACCACTCCGCCCGTGCTCCTGCGCTCCACCTGGCTCCAAACCGCCTGCAGGGGCAACATGGGCGTCACCGGTGTATCCAAGTGCGAACTAAATCGCACCCCTGCATCGATAGCCCAGCGGGCCGGGCTCATATTGGCTGCACGCTCGGGACCCATAAAAATTGCAGCATGACGATCGCCCCAGTAATAGGTATGAGCAGAAAAAAAGCTGGGAGTCACTCCCATCGCCGCCATTCTGTCGATCTGATCTTTACGAGTCATTTGCGCATGAATAATCAAGGGCCTGGCATCCGGCCAAGGGTGCGCGGCCATCGCCGCTTCGATCGCATCCAAACCGTCGTCGATCGACGCGTCACCATTGCAGTGAATCGCGACCTGTATCCGGCGCTGATACAGCCCGGCGACCTGCCGAAAAAGTGCCTCTCTCGCAACTGAAGGATACCCGCGATAGCTCGCGTCGCCCTTGAACGGGACGTAATAGGGCTCTGTCAGATAACCTGTATAGCCTTGGATACTGCCATCGGCGATGATCTTGACCCTCGGCGCCGAGACCCTTCCGGCTTCGAATTGCTCGAGGACGGTCTCACCTGAGAACAGTGCCTCGCCTACCTCTTCGAACAAAGGGAACAGCGCGACCCGCTGCGGAAATTGATTCCAGTTACTCAAGACGCCCAACAGCGACGCAACGGTAGCGGGCATACCGCCTGCAGATGCGGTAGTCACACCCACCTCGAGGTATTCCTCTGCCGCCTGAGTGGTCATGCGCAACGCATCCATCATGCTCAAATCTAGAGTGTGCTCCCACACGGCTCGCGCCGCCGTCTCCTCCAACACGCCGTTGGGGCGGCGACCATCTGCAGACCCAGCATCTCGTACGATCACGCCCCCCTCTGGATCCGGGGTGGACTCATCAATACCCAACTCCGCCAACGCAACTGAGTTGACCACTGCCAAGTGACCCGACACGTGCACCACAGCCACAGGTCGCTCTGCAGAGACGCGGTCGAGATCGTCACGCGTGGGATGGCGCTTCTCTGCGAGCAATGTGTCGTCATAGCCATGCCCCACAACCCAGCCATCCCCCCTGGCGGCGGCGAACTGCCGCAAGCGGTCAATAAGCTGGGTCAAGTCGGTGATATCGCCAATAGGAGGACTGTTGAGGTCAGCAGAGAACACGGTTTGGCCCGAGCCCGGGAAATGACCGTGGGCATCGATAAAACCGGGCATCAAGGTCCGCCCCCGGAGATCCACAATTGAAGTCTGTTCATCGGCCAACTCAAGAAGCATTTCTGATCGGCCGACGGCGTCGATCTGGCCATTCTTGACGCTGACGGCTTCAGCGATCGTGTCTGCCCCGTCCATCGTGAGGACGTGGCCATTAATGTAGATTTCATGGGGTGGCGCGGCGACCGGGCGAGTCACAATGGCCAACAAAACGCCCAGCCCTCCCAAAAAGGCAACTAAAACCAGAACCCCAACGCGCCAACTCATAGGTGACCTCTCACATCTTCCATCACTTGTTATCGTTCAATAATGAGGCGGTGGAGGCTCGGCGTCGGGCTCCGCGATGCTGTCAAGCCGATGCCCCTGCTCCTTGAGCCGCTGCTGCATCACATCGATCTGTTGCTCCAAACGCAGAATTTGCTGCTGTTGAGATGCCATCGCAGCATCGAGTGTCTGCAGCGCATCCTCGACAAACGCCAACTGCGCCTCTAGCTCTCCGGTACCACTCATTGCGCGGCCTCTCCCACTGCGTCACGGGTGCTAGTATACGGCGCCATCAACCCAACCGGAGCCCCGATTTGAGTCCCCGGCAACCATCGCGAGCGGTTTACAGCACTGACTTGGGGCGCCTTTGCCCCCAATGCCAGCGTGCTGTTTCGGACTGCGTCTGTGGTAAAGATCGGCCGGCGTCCGCCGGTGATGGCGTGGTCCGTATTCGCCGCGAGACCAAGGGCCGCGGTGGCAAAGCCGTGACGGTGGTGGCGGGTATTCCGGAGCATCCGGACAAACTGAAAGCGATCTGCAAACAGCTCAAGCAACGCTGCGGAGTCGGAGGCGCCGTCAAGGGTGACTACATCGAACTTCAGGGCGACCAACGAACGATTTGTCAGTCTTTACTTGTGGCCATGGGTTATGAGGTCAAACTGTCAGGAGGCTGAGTCCGTCAATGTCAGCAGCGTCTTCTGGCCCGTTTTTCTCGCACCATACTGAACCGCACTATCGACCGTCATCGCCTCCTCAAGGCTCATCTGTGCGGAATAGTGGCTGGCGAAAGTGGTGTCGATTTCCCTGAGAACCCTCTCCCGCATCCTTGCCACACGCTCAGGTCCAGCGCGTTTCATAAAAGGCGTCAATAACCAGCCGCTGACTGACCATACCCAGCCATAACCCCGGGTCAGCTCAGTTGCTCCCAGATCGAGCTGGCCGTATATGTAAGCCTGCTTGGGTTCCTCAGATCCGTACCGAGACCACGGGCCCGTCTTGGCTGCCGCTACCTCCATAGCCGTGAGAATGCGATTGACCCCTTTACCGCCTCCAATCGCATCAAAAGCGAGTGTCGCACCCGTTGCCACCAACGCATCAATCAACCGCTTCATAAACTGCTCATCCTGGCTATTGAGCACCCACTCAGCCCCCATGGCCTCCAGTAATGCGACCTGCTCGTCCGATCGCACGATATTCACCAGTGGGATACCGTCGGCCTGACAAAGGCGATGCAACATCTGTCCCAAATTGGAAGCCGCAGCGGTGTGCACAATGGCTTTCTGTCCCTCCATGTCTCGGGTTTCCATAAATCCCAGGGCAGTCATGGGATTAACAAAGCAAGACGCAGCCTGTTCTGCCGAAATGACGTCCGGGAATGCAAGGCACTGCTCTGCGGGGAGGCAGCGATATCCGGCATACATTTCCCCGCCAAACATGCCAACACGCCGACCCAACAAGGCTTGTGCCGCTTCCCCTGATCCGGCAGCAATCACCCGACCACTGCCCTCATTACCAACGGGCAGCCAATGGCCCACTCTGGGCGCCATAGCCCTCATTGCGGCGGGCGGCACATCCAATACCAAAGCCGGTTGCCCATCGCGCTCGGTAGCGCGAACGCTGGACAGGTCCGCAGCGCCAAACATAAGCCCCAGATCCGACGGATTAATGGGCGCAGCATCCATTGCCACCAGCACCTCACCTGCCTCGGGGTCAGGGATTGATACCTCAACCAAAGCGCATTCAACTGTGCCGTTTTCATGCACGCAGGACTGCATCTGTAGCGTTTTCACCAACAACTCCTCCCCGAGCTTCCGGGATTAATATAAGACCAAACAGAATGAGTTGGCGGCATCGTTTAAAATGCCGCACCTCGCTCTGCTTCCGTTACCAACGTCGCGGCTCGACCATCAAGCGTCTGGTATATGACGGCATAAGCAAGCACCGCCTGAACGTACTCTCTCGTTTCGGCATAAGGAATTGAATCAACCCATTGATCCACTGCGCGTGTGCCATCTGTCCAACGATCGATACGAGTCGGGCCCGCGTTATAAGCGGCCAGCGCTTTCACACGGTTACCCTCATAGCGAGCAACCAGTTGAGAGTAATAAGCGGCGCCCAAATGAATATTCAACTCAACCTGAAAGAGCGAGGAAGCCCCCTGATATTGAATGTCTTCGTTCTGAGCGACGCTCCGCGCCGTAGCCGGCATAACTTGCATCAACCCACGTGCGCCCACCGCAGACTGCGCTTTCGCCCAGAGACCGCTCTCCCTGCGGGCGATTGCGATTAATTCATAAGCGTCCTGCTCGACCACTGCCGCAGCACGGTCGAACTGTTCCCAATAGGTTTTTGGAAATCGCAGATCCAAGCGATTCCAGGCTCTGCCGGCATTCGCCGCATCGGTCGCCATATCTGGCCACCCTTTCCTCAGTGCCAATTCACCCAACGATGCGCGCTGCTCAACCGGCAACTGGTTCAGCGTATGGCGCCATTGCTCTTTGGCCTGCCTCCCGTCACCCAACGCCAACAGCTCCTGAACCCGCCCGACCCCCAAGTTCGTCTTTGCAGTAGTGACGGGCGGCGGAGTGACCCCTGATGAGGCATTCATGACGTAGGGAAGACCGAGCCTGTCCGCCGCCAAAAATCCATGAAAGCTGCGACTTTGCGCCAGCTGAGACCAGAGTGACTGCATGTCCCCCTGACGCTGCGCTTCATGGGCCCGTGCCCACCAGTAGCGCCAGCGATCCTCAGCGCGACGCTCGGGAGACAACCAACCAATGCCGCTGACTACGCTCGGCCAGTCGCTACTTGCTATCGCATTCCGAAGCCATATCACCGTCAGCTCGTCGTCTCGTAACGCCGCTATTTGGGACGTGACCCAGCCGTCGGGCGCGCTCGCACGCTCGGCAAACAGGCTGTGACGCACGATCGCCCGATTCACTATTTGTGCGCGCTCTGTCGAGCCCGCATAGCCTCCGCGAACGCTATTCATCGCCTGATATGCCCTGTTGGGATTCAACTGGGCGAGGCGCACCAGACCGGCCACGACGATGTCTGCATGGCGCTCCGTCGCTTTATGATGGTCGCCTTCGATACGAGCCGGTCGTCGATAAATGGCGGCCAATTCATCAAGATCACGTTGCAACTCTGGGCTCGCAAATCGCTTTACGTAGCGAATCAGGTGCCCGTTTTTTGCGTTGAATGCCAGCAAAGCACGAGACCAGATCTGTTCGTCGTCGGGACCCCCGCTCCGCACCCAGCTATCGAATAACGGGTCGCAGGCGTCGTCTTGAGAATATCCCACGTTCCACAGCGCTGCGGCCCCCTCGAACGCAGCGGCCGTATCTCCCGTCGCCCGTTGGGCTCGGTAGTAATAGCATTGCAGCTCTGGACTCTCGGGGACGGCATCCAACACTGCAAGAAAGGAGCGCCAGCGACGATCTTGCGCCTTGTGTCGCAGGAAGGCGACCAGGAAACGACCGGCCAGCGGTGTGCCATCTGCCTCAGCCAAGAACAGACGTGCCTGCTCGGCGGTCATATCGTGCAATTGGCCCAGCTTGACAGAAAAGTCCAGATCGACGCGCAACGGGTATCCGGCGAGATCGTCTCTCATTTCCTGGTAGCGGTTGCCGGCCCCTGAGTCCAGCTCGGCTGCGGCTTGTTGATACAGCGCCCTCTGTTCTGCCCAGTGTTCGGGAGCCGGCACCTCATCGCCACTGGCCTGCGCAATGACGGCAGGCCAAGCCAACACAAACAGGGTAATCACGCACCCGAACCAACCTCTGCTCGGCGCTGACACAAACCCACTCCACAAACGTTTCATCATCACGGCAAGAAGAATGTAACGTGAGCCTCTGCTTTTCAATCATAAAGCGTTAGCATCTTTCCATCGATTTGATGACATCGGCCCCATGAATCACAACTCTGTCCGATTGACCCAATACAGCCATGGCGCCGGCTGCGGCTGCAAAATCGCGCCTGACGTTTTGTCTCAGATTCTCGGCAGGCAGGACACCTCCGCACGAGACCTATTTCCTTCGTTGCTGGTCGGCAATGACACCCGCGACGACGCAGCGGCAGTACGACTCGATGACGGGAAAGTGGTGCTGTCCACCACCGATTTTTTTATGCCCATCGTCGACGACCCCTACGACTTTGGCCGCATCGCCGCCACCAATGCCATCTCTGACATCTATGCGATGGGGGGCACACCGATAATGGCCATTGCGATTCTCGGCTGGCCGGTTGGCTCACTGGGGCCCAACATCGCCAATCAAGTTGTCCAAGGTGGCAGAGATGTTTGCCACAGCCTGGGTTTCGCCCTGGCGGGCGGCCACAGTATCGATGCCCCCGAACCCATTTTTGGCCTCGCGGTCACGGGCGTCGTGGCCGAGCATTGCCTCAAGCAAAATAATGCTGCCCAGGAGGGCGATCTGCTACTGCTCACCAAACCTCTGGGGATTGGTATCCACACGACCGCGGAAAAGCAGGCAAAGCTCAATACTGAGCACGCCGGCATGGCCACAGCGTTGATGTGCCAGCCGAATGACATTGGAGCAACTCTAGCTATGCTCGACGGCATTCATGCCATGACGGATGTCACTGGTTTTGGGTTGGCGGGGCACTTGATTGAAATATGCGAGGGGGCGCACCTGATGGCTTCCGTCAACATGCCTGAGTTGCCCGAGCTGCCTGCCTTGGATGACTATATCAGCATGGGTTGTGTGCCCGGGGGCACTGAGCGTAACTACGCTGCTTACCAGGCGCGGCTACCGCCGCTCAGCCACCGCGAGAAATCCATCTTGTGTGACCCGCAGACAAGTGGCGGGCTACTCATTGCCGTGGCGTCCGACGCACTGCGCGAAACCCAGCAACTGCTTAGCAGTCATGGGCTACCGGCCTCTGTCATCGGTCAGCTATCAGCGTCGCGTCATTCCGGGCCGCTGATTCAGCTCACGACCCCATGACAGAGATCGACGATCTGCAGACGCTGTGTTTGTCTGATATCCCGCTGATCGATACGCGATCCCCCTCCGAGTTCGCGAAAGGCAGTCTCCCCACCGCCACCAACCTTCCGCTCATGAATGACGAAGAGCGGGCTGCCGTCGGCCTCTGCTATCAACAACAGGGGCAGGACGCTGCAGTCCAACTCGGACACGAGCTGGTTACCGCCTCGAAGAAAGCTGAGCGAGTCGCCTTGTGGAAACGGTTTGCCGAGCACAATCCGCATGGAGCACTCTTCTGCTTTCGCGGGGGGTTGCGCTCAAGCATTACTCAACAGTGGCTCGCCGAAATCGGCATCGACTATCCGCGGATTCGCGGGGGCTATAAAGCACTGAGACGCTGGTTGATAGCTCAGTCAGACGACACCTTTGAAAGCTCACACATCATTTTATTGGGCGGGCGAACTGGCGTAGCAAAGACCCGCGCGCTCAACGAGGGCAAAGACGGCGACCCACTGCCCGGCAGCGTCGACCTTGAGGGACTGGCCAACCATCGCGGCTCTGCCTTTGGGAAACGAACGTCGGAACAGCCCACGCAAATTGGCTTTGAACTCGCGCTGGGAGTTGCCTTGGTCAAGCATCGCAGCCAACACCATCCGCATCTTATTCTGGAGGACGAGGGTCGATTGATCGGGCGGTGCGCTCTACCGCTGTCACTACAGGCCGCACGACAGCACGCAGACTGGGTTCGGCTGGAGGCCAGTCTGGACGACCGTATCCAGCATTCATACGAAAACTATATTTTGAGTAATTTAGACGAGCTCAACGTCAATGACAGCGCGAACGGGTTCCACGCCTTTTCTGGCGGATTACTCGACGCGCTGGATCGCATCCAAAAACGCTTGGGAGGTCAACGCTATCAGACGCTCAAAGGCATCATGACAGATGCGATCGAGCGCCACCGGCGAGGGGATCCTGAGCAACACAAACATTGGATCGCATTGCTCCTCACAGATTATTACGACCCAATGTATGACTATCAGATGGAGAAACGGAATCGTCCGCCGGTGTTCACGGGCTCCGAATCAGCCGTGGCGGACTATTTGATGGCGCAACAGCAACGGTAAAGCCACATTTGCTTTTTTAACAATTACTTAGAGAGGAATTTTAAACAAGACTATGGCGTACTCTTGTCTGCGACAAGTCACAAGTCAGGGGAAGCGATAACAGCACCTCGGCACCCCAAGAGGCTTGAGGTAAACTGCCGCCAGCTCCCTGTAGTTAAACAGGATATAACTACCGCCTCCTAAGCGGTGATTCCAGGTTCGAGTCCTGGCGGGGAGGCCACCTTCTCTTTACCCCTAGACGCGCTGCCGTCGACGCCCTGCGCGCACCGCTATCGCCACAAGCCCGCCAACCGTCATCAACAGGGCCCAGAAAGACATCACGGGGATTGGGGGATATGGCGTGGGATCCGCATTGTTGCCGATGCCATCGCCATCTGAATCCTCAGATTCATTCGGATCCAACGGGAACTTATCCTCTGTATCAGGGACGCCGTCGCCATCATCATCCGTGTCGGTACCATCGGGCTGGCCGTCACCGTCGGTATCCGTTGTTTTGATGGAGGAATCGGTGAAGCTACCCTTGGTCAACGTTGTTCTTAAAAGAATTTTCTGTCCGCTGGCGCTTTCAGCCCATCCGCAGTACGTGTCCAGATCCGCCTGAGCTGCGCTGGTCGCAGTGGCTGTGACCTCGCTGCAGTTTCCGGTGTAACCGTTGCCCATGTTGCTCAGACCGAATTTGAGCGGCGATAGCACCCCTATTGAAGTCGAGCTCGCGGGCGCCGGTACAAATTCAGTGGCCAGTTGCCGCGTCAATTCCACGTCGCCAGTGCCCGAGTTAATTACCAAGGCCCAGTGATAGTCGCCGGAGGTCGCGCTCTCTTTTGAGGAGCACTCACTGTAGAAAACCGACACCTTGCCGAGGGTCGGGATGGAGCCCACCTGCTGATTGGGGCAGTCGGCCAGGGTCTGCGCACTCGCTGACTGACCGCCTAAGACCATTGTTAGCGCTGCCAGCGCACTCAAAAAGATCCGATTGCTCAACATTACCCCTCCCTTCATCTCGAGCGTTTGTCAGTACGGGTACCGCAGAAAGCCCCTATTGCCACACGCTTCGCGCCTTGCCTCGCACCTGCCGGTCGCCTGCCTGTCTCGATCCAAAACGCTTCGAGCGAGGTATAACCAAGCGTGCCACACAGCCCCGCGCTCCTCAACCGGTCCCACTCATGACATCCACACTGACCCTACACCACCTTGAGTATTCCCAATCCTTCCGGGTGCTATGGATGCTTGAGGAGCTGAAATTCCCCTACGAGCTGAAAGTTTATGCACGTGACAGCAAGACGATGGCTGCTCCGGATGAATACAAGCAGCTATCGCCACTGGGGACCGCGCCGGTGATTACCCACGGTGATCTGGTACTCGCCGAGAGCAGCGCGATCATGGACTACATTCTGGATTCCGCGCCGACCAATACACTTCGACCGACAGAAGATTCAGCCGATAGAGCACGCTATCTATTCTGGTGGCACGCCGCGCAGGGCTCCATGATGCCGCTTCAGTTGATGACCACCGTACTGACCATTTCACAAAAACGCCTACCGCTCCTGATGAGGCCGTTCGTCAAGCTCTACGTCAAAGGCCTGAATGATCTGTTCATTGAACCGCGTCTCAACCGTTTGCTTGAGCTCGCCGAACGAGACCTGGCTGAAGCACCTTGGTTCGGTGGTCAGAATCTGTCGGCCGCCGACTTTCTCATCGCCTTCAATCTGATCGTCGGTGCAGAGCGGGACATGATCACAGCCGCGAAACATCCGCGCTGCATGGAATGGGTCGCCAAGATGAAGGCCCTGCCAAGCTTCGCCAGCGCCACCGAGAAGGATGGCCGGGATAGCATGGCCTTGAGCTACTAACCTGCTTAGCGGGCGTGTGCGCTCGCGCGACAGCATGAGGCGCGACGCTTCTCTGAGAGCTTACGCTTCCGCCGAGAGCTCAGTCCTCCGCTGAAGGCTCTTTCTCCCGCTGGGGGCTCAGTCTCCCGCCGCTAAATATTTCGCCAGGGTTTCGTGAAAGTGGCGAATACGCAGCTCCTGATAGCTTGCCGTAATCGCCTTTCGGCTTTTAGACGCCATCAGCCCTCGCTGAACCTCCGGTAGGTTCCCGGCGTCCTGATCAAATAGCGCACCCAGCAAACCCAGCCCCTCGGCGTCAGCGTACTTCTGGTCATAATCGAGTCGAATGGTTTTGGCATCCGCTGGCCGCGGCTGATCCGCCGCGAAACCATCCAGCAAGTAGATATCCATGATGCAGCCATCCGGGTTCATCCCATCGGGACGGTAGCGATAGGTGATCTGGCTCTGGAAGCCACCCCATGGCGCGAAGTTGGGGAACACCAGATACAGGATGGAGTCCATGGTTTCGGCATCGGTCACGGTTGCCAGCAGTTCCGGGCTCATGAACGCAGAGAACTCGTCCCTGCGCACCGCACCGATGGCCTGTCGCGATGTAATGGTGTCTGCGTCCAGGCCCGTCAACTCTTGAGCACGCTCAAAGCCACCGGGACCTGTCATTGCCTCAACCGATTCTTGAACGCTGTAGCGATCGGCCTGCCCGGGATTGGGAATACCCTGCGCGGTAATGGTGCGACTCAGGTGGTCACCAAACACGTCGTACTGGGAATTATCGCCCCCGGTAAAGGACAAAATCTGGGGATGTGTCTGAATCGCGTGGTAGGACTCAATGAAGGCCTCCATCGCGATCTTCCAGTTGCAGGCAATTTTTTTCTCCACATGGAGCGACACGTAGCGGTCTTCAGGGGTCCAACGCCGAAAGTGCTCGGTCAGTACCGAGGCGTATTCCTCAAAGGGCGGCGCCTCCAGATC
>JAYOUT010000049.1:0-14283 GCA_038151055.1 Luminiphilus sp. | reverse complement strand
AGGAGCGGAGGTTATTCCTCGACCCAGATGACACGGAGTGGTTCACCAAAGTCATCGTAAACGACTTGCCGCCGACGCTTCGGCGTTCGGCGCCTGACGATCTTTGTGCGCGGCCGCTTTTCTGCGCGCCTTGCGTCGAGCGCCGCGATGACCTCGGTGAGGGGAGTGCGGGTCGTTTTTCGCGCCTCAAACAGTGGCGCAGGGGGCGGCATCTCGCTTCGATCGTAGGCGCTCTCGCCGACGGATAATTCCCGGACCTTGCCGCCCTTGGATAAAAAAGCGGCGGTCTGTCTCTCTAGTCGCTGGCGCAGTTCGTTTTTTGTGGGGGGCTTTTTCAACCACGATCCTCCAATCCCTCATTATAAGGGTGAGGGCGACAGGTAGCGAAAGGTTGGAAGCAAATGGATTGGGCTGACCGCATCAGCACGTTTCTGGTTTAATGCCCGACCGATAGTGACGCTCGCATCGGTGCAGCTCGCATCGTCACGCAAAGCGGTCGCGTCTGGCACGTTAGAATACGAGGGGTCTGCACTCCGAACATGGGTCTTATACGGTCAACTCTGGTATTCCTGTGGATGGCGCTCACCGTCATACCCATGGCGACCCTGATTATTGTGACGACGCCGTTTATCAGCCCGGATGCTCGATGGTGGTATCTGGCCAGACCGTGGCTGCGCGGGGCCGTCGAGGCCGTCCGAATTGTCGGGGGCGTTGGCTATACGGTCTCGGGCGAGGAGTTTTTGCCTGGCGCATCTGATAACCAGCGCATCATTTTGTGCCCCAAGCACCAGTCGACTTGGGAGACCTTCTTCTTCGCCAGTCGTATGCCGCACCCTTTGGCCTATGTCTTCAAGCGCGAGTTGCTTTACATACCCTTCTTCGGCTGGGCAATGGCTTGCCTGAACATGATCCACATTGATCGCAGTGCCCGCGGCGACGCCTGGAACAAAGTCGCATCACTGGGCGAGCGCCTCATGGATCGAGGCAAGTGGGTGATCATGTTTCCCGAGGGAACCCGCTCCGAGCGAGGACAGTCAGGGGTCTATAAAACCGGCGCGGCTCGATTGGCGATTGCCACTGGCGCTCGAATTGTGCCCATTGCAGTGGCTTCGGCTCGGTGTTGGCCCCGGAAAAGTTTTACCTTTCTGCCCGGATCCATCGCCGTATCGATTGGTGCGCCCATAGCGCCACTCCCAGGTGAGAGCGCTGCCGACTTGATGGACAAAGTGTCGGGGTGGATCGAGGGAGAGATGCGAATCATTGATCCCCAAGCCTACCCAGAGAGTGAACGCCCTGATGAGGCGGCGATGCAAGAGGCTGCTCTCGGCGAGGCGCTGGAGGCGCAGGCGGCGGCGGCCCGTGCCTCGCAGGGGGGTATCTCATCCGATCGATGAGCGGATTCGGCGCAGGGTCTGGGCCAATTCGTTTGCCCATCGGGAGGCGCCAGCAATGTACACTGAACGTTGAAGTAGGCGGAGGCGCAAATGGGGTTCTATAGCGACAGTGTGGTGCCGAGGTTAGTCACGTGTGCCTGCGGCACGAAGCCGATTTTGAAGCAGCGAGAGAAGGTCGTGCCAATGGCTTCGGGCCGAGTGTTGGAGATTGGCTTGGGGGCTGGTCACAACCTGCCTTACTACCACGCCAGCCAGGTCGAATCCGTGGTGGGCATCGACCCCTGTGCCACCAGTTGGAAGTTAGCCCAGCCACGAGCGGCGAGCCTGGGCGTGCCGCTTGAATTTATCGAGGGGTCTGCAGAGGAAATGCCTCTGCCAGACGCGTCGTTTGACAGTGTCCTGATGACTTATAGCCTGTGTACGATTCCCGATGCGCACAAAGCGCTAGCGGAAATACGGCGCGTATTGAAGCCTGAAGGTCGGTTGCTGTTTTGCGAGCATGGTGTTGCTCCTGATCCCCGCGTATCGAAGTGGCAGGCGCGGATCAATCCGCTTTGGCGGCGCCTTATGGGTGGTTGCAATCTCAATCGCCCAATTGTGAACTGGATCGAGCAGGCCGGATTTTCAGTGAAGACATTGGATCAGATGTACCTCCCCGGCACGCCACGTATCGCTGGCTTTAACGTGTGGGGTGCCGCAGAGCACTGATGCACTGCGCATGCGCGGCCTAGACACACGCTTCCCGGGCTGGCAGGCACCGTTGTCCGCTATGCGCTGTTGGCTGTGCGTCATCATTGCGGGTTGCCTTGTGTCCTGCGCCGGTGAGCCGCCAGCACCCTCCTGGAGTGATGAGCCAATGGTGAGCTTCGCTGGGCATTGGGAGGTGGACTACGCGCGCAGTGACAGCACTCAAACTCAGCTGAACGCCTCTTTTCGGGAGGTTCAGCGGGAGTTGCGGCGACAGCGAGAAGCGGCCGAGCGGGGCAGCACGTATCAGGGATCGCGCATCGGTGACCTCGATACATTAGTGGCATTGGCCAAGATGGCTGAGCTGGTGACAGATGCCGACCTGTTAAAGATCGAGCAGGACGCCCGTCATGTCCGCATTGATCGCGAGAATAATTTTGCGCTTGTCTGCGATTTGGGCGGCTCTGAATCGGTTCTGAGTCAACTGGGGGCAGAGCAATGTTGGTGGGATGGAGGCCAGCTCCACTTTTCAGTTTTGATGCCGGACGGTTTGTCTATCCGCCACCGGTTCACCCTGTCTGCTGATGCACTCTCACTGGCGCAACGGACGCATCTGATGGCGCCGGGCGTGGCACAGGGTCTTGAGGTGGTGCGGATCTTTTCGCGCTTTGATCCCTCAAATCGCGGCTACCGGTGTACCGAGACCTTGAGTAAAGGCCGCGTGTGCACGACTGAGCGAGAGGGATCATGATGGAGCTGGCGCGACTGACGTGGCAGGTTGGCGCCATGGCCATTCGAAGTGCCGTTTCGCGTGAGGTGGCGTCGACTCAGCGCTTTGGGCGGTTTCAATTGGCCCGCATCGTAGCGGTCATGGCAGTGATCATGCAGCTAGGCTGTGCCGCATCGCCAGACGTGCAGTCCGTGGACGCAGTACCGGAGCCCGAGTGGCACACACCGGAGTCACTTGAACGCGCTTCAGCACCTGCGCTACCGCTTCTCGATATTGGTGTGGTGTTGTTCGATCCGGGGGTATCAGACGATGACGTGAGCCCCTTGGCAGCAGTCCGTCGACTGGAAGGGCAGTTACTCGCTGCCGAGTTGAGGGACGCCCTGCAACAGAGTAACCAGTGGGGTGTGGTGCGTTTGGTGCCCTCGGTGTCTGCCCTCACGCCAATCGCGCTACAGACCCGAATCGTGTTTTCGGATGGTCGCGATTTGATTCTGGATGTCACCGCGCGTGACGCGATGGGCACATTGTGGTTCGACCAGCGAATTGCTCACCGGTCGACGCTCTCGCGGGGGGCTGAGCGGCCGCTTGGGGCGCTATTTAATGTCATCAGCAATCGGTTATTGGCCTACTGGCGGTCATTGTCGGTGCCCGAACGCCAGCGGTTTCTGGATGCGGCGGGGTTGATGTATGCGCAAAGCCTGGTACCCGAGGCTTTTTCAGACATGGTGGCGCTCACCGAGGAAGGCTGGCAACTGCGGCGATTGCCAGCAGAGGGCGATCCGATGGTAGCTCGCGTCACCCGGGTGCGAAACCAGGAGTACCTCTTCTGCGATACCGTCGATGAGCAATACACCGTGTTGCAGGCTCGTGTCGGCCCCACTTATGCACTGTGGCGGCAGGCAACCCTGGAGCAGGCTGAGTGGCTAGAGCAATACGAGCGTCGCGCCTCCTCCAGGGCCGTAAAATCCAGTGACAGCGAGTTTTCCCGGATGCATGCGCAATATGCGGCATATCGCTCTTTCCGAATTCAAGAGCAGGCCCTATTCGAACTGGCCGAGGCCTTGGACAATGAGAGCCAGCCAACCGTTTTGCAAACAGAGGATCGCGTTGTCAGCCTGGAGGGCTCTTTGGCAACGCGATATGACAGTTGGCGGGAGCTGCTGCGCGAGATTTATCTCCTTGAGCAGGGGCAAGCAGCATGGTGATCCACCAGTACTTGGCCACCTGCCCGGCGGGTGTCGGTGTCTATCTGGCTCAGGAACTTGAGCAATTAGGGGCCGCCTCTGTAGTTGAGCGTCCTTCGGGAGTCACGTTTGAGGGGGCCCTCGGGCTGGCCTATCGGGTTTGTCTTTGGAGCCGGCTGGCTAATCGCGTCATTTTGCAGTTCGAGGGCGTTAAGGCTGACACCGCTGACGGCCTTTACGAGGCCGCCATGTCTATTGATTGGCTGCAGCATTTGGCGCCGGGCAGGTCTCTTGCAGTCGATTTTTCTGGCCGCAGCTCCGATATCCGCAACGAGCAGTTCGGTGCCCGTCGAGTCAAGGATGCGATCGTCGACCAGTGCCGCCAAAGGGGGGTCGAACGTCCTTCAGTGGATTTACGAGAGCCAGATGTCCGTATTCACGCTCGACTGCATAGAGGCCAATTCAGTCTCGGTGTCGACCTGAGCGGGGAGAGCTTGCATCGTCGGGGATACCGGCTCGACGGTGGCTTGGCGCCCTTGAAAGAAAACATCGCAGCCGCCGCGCTATGGGCGGCAGAGTGGCCCGCTATGAGTGAAGCGGGTCAAGCACTGATTGATCCCATGTGTGGCTCGTCGACGCTGCTGCTGGAGGGTGCTTTGATGGCGCTGGATAGGGCGCCAGGACTGTCTCGAGCGAGGTTCGGTTTCGACCATTGGGCTGGGCACGATGACGCTCAGTGGCGGGCAATTCGCTCCGAGGCCGATGAACGGGCGCAGGCGGGCCTGTCGACTGCTGTGGAAATCCGGGGTTATGACGGCGATATTCAGGCAGTGCGACGCTCGCAGAACAATATTGCGCGCTTGGGATTGGAGAAGTTTGTCCGGATTCGCTGCAAAGACTTGGCTTCGGTGACGCGGCCAACCCACAAGGATCTGTCCGGGGGCTTGGTGGTCGCCAATCCACCGTGGGGAGAGCGAATGGGCAACGTCAGTGGTCTTCCCCTTTTATACAACGCACTTGGCGATCTGATGAGCCGTGAATTTGAGGGCTGGCGTGGTGTGGTTTTGACGTCGGATTTGGCGCTGGGCAAAGCGGTTGGGCTGCGGGCCGCAAAACGGCGGGCATTTCAGAATGGGCGTCTGGATCTCCATTGTCTTCAGTTTGAGCTGACAGCCGACAATCGCTTTCGTGATTTGGAGACGGCTGGTCAGAAACCGCTGGCGTCGTCGCCTCAGGCGCCGTTGTCAGGGGAAGCTGAAATGGTCGCTAATCGGATTCGCAAGAATCGCCGCAGACTGTCACCGTGGCTCCGCCGCGAGGGTATTAGCTGCTACCGCGTCTACGATGCTGACATACCTGAATATGCCGCCGCCGTTGATATCTACGACGGACACGCTCACATCGCCGAATATGCTGCGCCCAAATCTGTGCCCGATGACACCGCTAACCGGCGACTTGAAGCATTGGTGCAGGCCGTCTGTAGTGTGTTCGAGGTGCCGGCAAGAGAGCGTGTGGCGGTGAAGCGCCGGGAACGGCAAAAAGGCACTGGTCAATACCAGCGGTTAGAGCAGACCGGGGAGCGTTTGGTGGTGAGCGAGGGCGCTGTCAAGGCGCTGGTCAACCTGCATGATTATTTGGATACCGGTTTATTTCTGGATCATAGGCCGCTGCGCACGTGGGTGTCGCAGGAGGCAAAGGGGCGACACTTTCTCAACCTGTTCAGCTATACCGGGGTGGCGACGCTACACGCGGCGGCGGGCGGGGCGACGACCAGTACGAGTGTTGATGCCTCGGCAACTTATCTCGACTGGTTTGGCGCCAATTTGGCGCTGAATGGCTTTTCAGATCGACAGCATCGCGCCATTCGAGCTGACGTCAGGTCATGGCTTGCTGAGGAGACGCGACAATATGATCTGATTATGTTGGACCCGCCCTCTTTTTCTAACTCAAAGCGACATGATGACTTTGACGTGCAGAGAGATCACTACGCACTGTTAGAGCTGGCCATGGCCCGCCTGACGGGTGAGGGTAGCTTGTATTTTTCGACCAATTCTCGACGCTTCAAGTTGGACGCCCGCGCCCTGGAAACATGGCAAGTGTCAGACGTCACGCAACAATCCATTCCTGAGGATTTTCGTCGAAACCAACGTATCCACGCTTGCTGGCGAATAAGACACCGCTAAACGATAGGGCTAAAGGAGAGTCGTTGTCGGGATCTTTTGGCCCGCCAATGCCTCCAGCTTCAGTGCTATACTCCGCGCCTTTTTTTACGGGCGCTCGGCGTATCGCCCCCTTCGTAGCCGACGCTCGGCCTTGGTAACAGGACAGTACAGCCCATGGCACAGACCCTTTATGACAAATTATGGGAAGCCCACCTTGTGGAGCAGCGAGAGGACGGTACCGCGCTGATCTATATCGACCGGCACCTGTTGCATGAGGTGACATCGCCCCAGGCGTTCGAGGGCTTAACGCTGGCAGATCGACCGTTATGGCGCCGCAGCGCCAACCTCGCCGTGCCAGACCACAACGTATCGACACTGAAGGCAGAGCGAGACGGCGGTCTGGCAGCGCTGCCCGACCCAGTCTCGAGAATTCAGCTGCAAACGCTCGACGATAACTGTGACGCTTTCGATGTCGCGCAGATCCCCCTTGATGATTTGCGACAGGGCATCGTTCACGTTATGGGTCCGGAGCAGGGTGCTGTGCTGCCGGGAATGACGGTTGTCTGCGGGGATTCCCACACTTCCACTCACGGCGCCGCGGGCGCTCTGGCCCACGGCATTGGCACCTCCGAAGTAGAGCACGTGCTCGCGACTCAGTGTTTGATACAAAAGAAGATGAAGAATTTCAGGGTGGAGGTGAGCGGTCAATTGGCGGCAGGCGTGACCGCGAAGGACATTGCTCTGGCGGTGATTCGCGAGATTGGCACCGCCGGTGGGACTGGGTACGCCATTGAGTTTTGCGGGTCGGCGATTCGGGGCCTGAGCATGGAAGGGCGTATGACGCTATGTAATATGGCGATTGAGGCGGGCGCCCGATGTGGTCTGGTGGCGGTCGATGATGTGACGCTCAGCTATTTCCAAGATAAACCTTTGGCCCCGAAGGGAGAACAGTGGCAGCTGGCCGAACAGTGGTGGCGCACGCTGCACTCTGACGAGGGTGCGGTTTTTGATCGCAGCATCTCGCTGGATGGCAGTGCGATTGCACCACACGTCACCTGGGGCACGTCTCCCGAAATGGTCACCTCTATTGACGGCCATGTGCCGCGGTTATCCGATATGCCCGATGAGACCGCGAGACTGGGTCTCAAGCGCGCGCTGGAATACATGGGGCTCGAAGAAGGCATGGCCATTGGCGATATCCGACCTGATGCTATTTTTATTGGCTCTTGTACCAACTCGCGAATCGAGGATCTCCGCGCTGCTGCAGCGGTCCTGAACGGGCGTCGTGTGTCGGAGAGCATTCGCAAGGCGATGGTGGTGCCCGGCTCCGGTTTGGTGAAGGCCCAAGCAGAGGCTGAAGGGTTGGATAAGATTTTCATTGAGGCAGGAATGGAGTGGCGTGAACCCGGTTGCTCCATGTGTTTGGCGATGAACGCGGATCGGCTGTTACCTGGGGAGCGCTGTGCCAGCACCTCAAATCGAAACTTTGAAGGGCGTCAGGGCGGCGGCGGAAGAACCCATTTGGTCAGCCCTGCCATGGCTGCCGCAGCGGCTGTCGCAGGGCGGTTCGTGCCCGTCGAAACGGCGTTAACCGAGACAGCAGGGGTGTCCTCGTGAAGCCCTTTACGCGTCATCAAGGTTTGGTGGCCCCGATGGATCGGGCCAACGTCGATACCGATTTAATGGTGCCCAAACAATTCTTGAAGTCGATTCGCAGATCCGGATTCGGACCGAATCTCTTTGATGAATTGCGGTATCTCGATGAGGGGGTGCCCGATGCAGATAATAGTCATAGACCGCTAAATCCTGACTTTCCACTCAATTTTCCGCGTTACCAGGGCGCTTCTATTCTGCTCGCCAGAGAGAATTTTGGCTGCGGGTCCAGCCGCGAACATGCGGCTTGGGCGATGGAGGATTTCGGTTTTCGCTCGGTCATCGCGCCGAGCTTTGCCGACATCTTTCGCTCCAATGCGTTCAAAAATGGCATTTTGCCGATTGAGTTGACCGCATCACAGGTACACACGCTGTTCCAGAAGGTTCAGGAAGAGGAAGGCTTCGCGCTGGACATCAATCTGGAGGATTGCACAGTCACCTTGCCAGACGGCGAGATCTGGTCCTTTGAAGTTGATGCCTTTCGTCGCGATTGCTTGCTGAAAGGGCTGGACGATATCGGTATTACACTTGAGAGCGCGGCAGCGATCAGCGCCTTCGAAGCGCAACATCAGGCGCGTTTCCCTTGGTTGTTCGAGGATATCCGGCTTTGACGCGACGCATTTTGCTCTTGCCAGGAGACGGTATCGGCCCTGAAGTCGTCCGTCAGGCCCAACGCGTGCTCGAGTCGGTCGGTAAGCAACACGCGCTGGATCTCGTCTTTGATGAGGCCAACCTAGGTGGTGTGGCCATCGACCGCGAGGGGGCGGCATATCCCGCCACGACGCAAGCGCTGGCGGCCGAGGCAGATGCCATTTTGCTGGGCGCCGTGGGTGGGCCCAAATGGGATGCGCTGCCCGCGGGCGAGCGGCCGGAAAGAGGCTTGCTGGCCATTCGGTCGGACCTCGATCTGTTCTGCAATTTTCGACCGGCGATTTTGTTCCCTGAATTGGCGGCGGCGTCGAGTCTTCGGGCGGAGCTTGTATCGGGCCTCGATATTTTGATCGTTCGCGAACTGACCGGTGGTATCTACTTCGGCGAGCCGCGGGGCGTTAGCACTGGGCAAGATGGCGTGCGCGAGGGCGTGAACACCGATCGATATAACGAGACGGAAATCCTGCGAATCGGGCGACTGGCCTTTGAGGCGGCGCAAAAGCGGGGTGGTCGATTGTGTTCAGTCGACAAAGCCAACGTGCTGGAAGTGACGATGCTGTGGCGCGAGGTGATGGAATCCCTGAGCGCGGAATTTCCTGATGTGGCGTTGTCACACATGTATGTGGATAACGCGGCAATGCAACTGGTGCGAGAGCCAAAGCAGTTCGATGTGATTGTCACGGGTAATTTATTTGGTGACATTCTCTCCGACATTGCAGCGATGCTGACGGGGTCGATCGGTATGCTGCCTTCCGCCTCGCTGAATGCGTCTTCGGCGGGGCTGTATGAGCCAGTTCACGGCTCAGCGCCGGATATTGCGGGTCAGAATGTCGCCAATCCTTTGGCGACCATTTTGTCGGCGGCCATGTTGCTGAGATATTCGTTGGATGCCGCTGGCGCGGCGGACCAAATAGAGCGCGCGATCGCGTCAGTGTTAGCGGGGGGTATGCGAACGAGCGATACGGCCGGAGAGCAGTCACCAGATAACATCTTGGGCACAAGTGAAATGGGCGACGCGGTGTTGGCGGCTCTGTAGGTTGAGGCCTGCAGAGGGCAAGTTGACCATAGTCACAAACGAATTGGAGATCTGAGCAGTGAAGCCAGTCAATGTTGCGGTTGTCGGAGTGACCGGTGCGGTGGGAGAGGTCATGCTCGAGATTCTCGAGTCGCGAAATTTCCCTGTCGATACGCTATTCCCGCTGGCCTCTGCCCGCTCAGCGGGCAAATCCGTCACATTCCGGGGAAAGCGCCACACGGTGCAGGATTTAAGTGAGTTCGATTTCTCGCAAACACCGATAGCCCTGTTCTCAGCGGGAGGGGATATCAGTGCCGAGTTTGCGCCGATCGCAGCGGCGGCCGGCTGTGTCGTGATTGATAACACCTCGCACTTCAGACGTGACGCCGACATCCCTTTGGTAATTCCCGAGGTCAACCCCGACGCTATTGGCCAATTCCGGAACCGGGGGATTATTGCCAACCCCAACTGCTCCACGATCGGCATGTTGGTCGCCCTGAAGCCCATATACGACGCAGTTGGGATTGAGCGAATCAATGTGGCGACCTACCAAGCCGTTAGCGGTACGGGCAAAGCGGCGATAGAGGAGCTGGCCGGTCAAACGGCCCGCCTGCTCAATGGCAAGCCAGCCGAGGCTCAGGTGTATCCCAAGCAAATCGCGTTCAACGCTTTACCCCATATCGATGAGTTCCAAGATAACGGCTACACCCGCGAAGAAATGAAAATGGTCTGGGAGACGCAGAAGATCCTTGGCGACCCGGACATTAAGGTCAATCCGACCTGCGTCAGGGTGCCGGTTTTCTTTGGTCACGCGGAAGCAGTCCACATTGAAACCCGAGCGGAGATGACGGCCGAGGCGGCGCGTTCGCTGCTTGAGGCTGCGGAGGGGGTGACAGTGCTGGATAGACACGAGGCGGGCGGTTACCCAACCCCGGTCACCGAATCGGCGGGTCAGGATCCGGTTTTTGTTGGCCGTATTCGCGCAGATATTTCACATCCACGAGGCTTGAATCTTTGGGTTGTGGCTGACAACGTACGCAAGGGAGCTGCGCTGAACAGCGTGCAAATTGCGGAAATATTGCTGGAGCAGCATCTCTCGGACAATTCGTGATGTTTGGCCCCGTCAGCAGAGACGCCAAGGATAGGTAGCAGGGGCCGCGTTTAAGCCAAACCAAAGGAAGGTAAAGGCGACGAGCCCATGAAAACACACTTTAGATTGACGGCAGGCTTCACTCTTACGGCATTGGCATCAAGCCATGGCTGGACGCTTGGGTTGGGCGATCTGACCCTGAACTCATATCTCAACGAGCCACTTAGCGCTCAGGTGCAACTTCTCGAGGCTGAGGCCCTCGATGAAAACGATGTGCACGTGGGGCTGGCCTCAGAGTCCGAGTTTGCGCGACTGGGCGTAAATCGGGACTTTTATCTCACCAAGATCGTTTTTGAGATCCAGGCCGGTGAGGACGGTAAGACCGTACTGATGAGCACGGATACGCCGCTTCGCGAGCCTTACCTAGATTTTATTATCGAAGCGCGCTGGCCTGATGGCCGACTGTTGCGCGAATACACCGTATTGGTTGATTTGCCGCCCAGGCCCCAGCCGGTTGCCGAGCCGGCATCGGCAACGCCTTCACAGCAGGCAACCACGGGGAATGCTGAGGGTGCCGGTGGCGAGACCAAGACCCGGGAATACGATCGTGCCGTCGCGGATCGCCCCGCGCCAGGGGGGCGTTATCTCGTCACCAATACCGATACGCTGTGGCGGATTGCCTCTGACGCGGCCGCGCCGGGGGTGTCGGTAGAGCAAACCATGCTCGAAATTGTGGCCGCCAACCCGGCTGCTTTTCAGGGTGGCAATATCAACGGGCTTAAATCAGGTTATGTTTTGCAGTTACCCGGAGAGGGTGATGTCCAGCTGGCATTGTCCGACGCGCTGGAAGAGGTGTCGTTGCAAAACCAGGAGTGGGCTGAGGGTGGGCCAATGGCTGCTCGCGGGCTGACATTGGTAGCCGATGAAGATAACACCGATACCCTGTCAGCGAGCGACGATAATGGCAGTGTTGCCTTGCCAGCTCCCACCACGGCGCAGAGTGAGGAGTCGGCCAATTCCGCAGTTGCTGAAACGGTGCAAGCACCCCCGCAACAAGAGTTTGACGCTCTGATTGCGACGGTGAGTAGCCTTCAGGCGAGTGTTGAGGCTTTGGAGGCGCAGCTGGCCGCTCGCGACGCAGAGCTGGCTGATTTACGAGCGGAACTGGCTATTAGAGATGCCGCGCCGGAGACGTCTCCGCCCATCACCGCCCCGGTAGGGGTTACGCCCGAGGTGACGACGAGTCAGCCTGCATCGTCTCCACTGCCGGTGTGGCCGTTTATCGCAGGCGTTGCCACGCTGGCGCTGGGTGGCGGAGCGTTGATTTGGGCGCGGCGGCGGCAGAATACGGTGGCCAATTCGTCTGCCGAGGGGCCGGCAGTCATTGGCTCTGCTGCTTCGGTTGAGGAGGAGGCCGGCGAAGAGGGGCGCCTATCTGACCCGCAAATTTTAGCGTCGAAAGTGGTTGAAGAGGCTGAAATTTACATTGCCTACGGACGAACGGACCAAGCTATTGAAGTGTTGAGTGAGGCGTTAGCACAAGGCCTTTCTTCACCCTCGCTCAATATGTGCTTGCTTGAATGCTACGTTGAGTCGGGGCAGGTCGCTGAGGCCGGAGCCTTGCTAGGCCGAATAGAGCAGGGCGATGATCCAGACGTCCTGGCACGCGCGCGTCAGCTGTTACTCGATGCGGGCGTGACATCAGAGACTTCAGGGGCGACGCCAGATCGGCTCGAAATGGAAGAAACGGTTGAAGAGGCTGCTGAAGATTCAGTTCTGAGCGAATTTTCGTTCTCGACGGACCCTGCTTTTATGGACGATGTCGAAAATGAAGCAGAAGTTGAGGCCGATGCTGCTGCAGAGCTGGAGCCAGTACAGCGTGAGGTCAGGGTGGATGTCGTTGAGACATCACCTCAGGAACCAGATGGGCTGGAGGAGCCCGAGGAAGAATATGAGGAGGTTTCGTCTCAGAGCGGCGTGACGGGGCTTGAAACCGCCATCGCTGCCGACGCGTCAGAGGACGCCCAGGTCACTGTCTCGTCCTCCGAGATGGCAAGCGACGAGCTCGCTCTCGACTCGGCCGGTTTGGCGCTGGCGCCGCTGGATCTCGGTGATGATGTCGGCTCCTCTGAGCAACCCGACCAGAACTCCGGATCGATCGCGCAATCTGAAACCGAGGTGCCGGACATTTCGGGACTGTCACTGACGCCGATCGAGCCAGGCGACGACACGGCGGATCCAGAGGAGTCCGACGAGTCCATTTACGGCGCTGAAACGGACCCACGTGACAGCAAGTTGGATTTGGCTCGCGCCTACCTGGATATGGGCGATGAAGAGGGCGCTAGGCCGGTTCTAATGGAAGTCATCAAGGAAGGCGATCTGGCCCAGCAAGCCGAAGCGCGTGAGTTGCTGTTGCGCTTGGAAGCCAGTTAAGACGTTGAGCTTTTCAGATACACCACTGAGCCCGGGGACACGTGTCGCGGCGAGAGTTGAGTATCTGGGTCAGGGTTACCACGGCTGGCAGTCTCAGCCACACCTAGATGTCATGACAGTTCAAGAGGTGCTCGAGCAGTCTCTGCAGGAGATCGCAGGTGTCGCGACCAAAATCACCTGTGCGGGCCGCACTGATACCGGGGTCCACGGCTTCTCGCAAATTGTTCACTTCGACGACCCTGTGGGGCGCAGCGTAAAGGCCTGGGTGCTCGGCACCAATCGCCACTTGCCAAGCGACGTTCGTATTCATTGGGCGATGCCGGTCGAGCCCGAATTTCACGCGCGTTTCAGCGCTACCTCACGCGAGTATCGCTATCTGATCGCCAATACGCCTGTTCGCCCGGCACTTCTGAATGGGCTAGTGACCTGGTTTCGGCACCCGCTTCAGTTGGATCTCATGAATGAGGCGGCGAGCAGTCTGATCGGCGAACATGACTTCAGCGCTTTTCGCGCCGCATCCTGTCAGGCCAATACCCCTTATCGCTGCGTGACGCGTTGCCAGGTGACCCGGCAAGGTGATTTGGTGGTCGTGGATGTGTGCGCCAATGCCTTTCTTCACCACATGGTGCGCAACATTGTGGGCTCATTGTTGGCGGTAGGCTGTGGGTCGCAATCAGTCGACTGGTTCAGATCAGTGCTCGCCACACAAGATCGAACCCTCGCTGCGGAGACTGCACCGCCAGATGGACTTTATCTGACCGCCGTCCGCTACCCTGACACATTCGGCTTACCGGCGACGCCGCCAGGGCCCACCCTTCTGGAGGGGCGGGTTTAGAGGGCTTCGGCGACGGCCTCAGACGCCCTCAAGCTGTTAAACTAGGCGTTTGGGGGCAGGGTAGACGGCATGCGCATCAAGATATGCGGCATTACGAGCGTTGACGATGCGACGGCGGCCTTTAGCGCCGGTGCCGATGCTATTGGCTGCGTATTTCACCCTGCCAGCGCGCGTGCCGTGAGCATCGAGGCGGCTCACGATATCAGCCGCGTCGTGCCGGCCTTTGGCATGATGGTGGGGCTGTTCGTAGATCCGACTGTTGAGCAGGTGGAGGCCGTTTTATCCTCGGTTTCTCTGCACGCGCTGCAATTTCACGGACAGGAAGCGCCAGAGTTCTGCACCCAGTTTGGTCGACCCTATATGAAAGCCATTGCAATGACTGACGGTGTGAATCTGTCGGTCATCAATGAGCGGTATCAGAGCGCGAGTGCTCTATTATTGGACAGTGC
>JAYOUT010000048.1:5076-14888 GCA_038151055.1 Luminiphilus sp. | reverse complement strand
TATCCCGAAATGGAGTTTGAGACAGAAGCCTTAGCTGCCGCGTCGCTGGCGCAGGTGCACCGAGCGCGTATTGTCGCCACGGGGCAACAGGTGGTGGTGAAGGGCCAGTACCCCGAGTTGGTTGACGTGTTAGAGGACGACTTCAACACGGTCGTGAAAATGCTGCGGTTGGCGCGCTGGATACCTGCCAGCCGTGACTTTGATAGTTGGTTGACCACTTTGCATGGGCAGTTGCTGGCAGAAGTGGATTATCCGAGGGAGCAAGCGGTTGCAGCAGCGATGGCGGATGCGCTGCGACAACACCCGGTGTTGCAACAATCCGCGGTGAAAGTCCGGGTGCCCCAATTCTGGCCGGAATACTGCAGTCAGCAGGTGCTGACCATGGAGTATGTTGAGGGCTATCGTGCCGCTGCGGAAGAGGTGGCGGCGTTACCGCAGTCACGCCGTAATGAGCTGGGTAGGCTCATGCTGCAGCTATTTTTTGTCGAGGTATTCGATCTTGGGCTGGTGCAGACAGATCCCAATTTTGGCAATTATCTCATTGGTGACAAGGGTAGAGAGCTCACGCTACTCGACTTCGGCTCGGTAACCCAGCTCGACGAGTCAGTCCGTACTGCCCTGTGCGACACCATTGTTGCCGGACTCAATGATGACGACCCGACGCTTGAGGATGCGCTGATACGTTTGGGTTGCCTGGCGGCAGATGCGGGTCCCAGTGCCCGTCATACGTTCAAGGCGTTTATCAAAGGTCTTTTAGAGCCGCTCCAAGCCCCAGAGTGTTTACCTTCAGAGTATCTGAATGGGAAAGGTGACTACTGCTGGGGTCGGTCAGAGTTGATCAATCGAACCGGTCGGCGGGTGGCACGCTCAATCGCTAATCGGCAATTCGCAATGCCCTCTGGTGACTTTGCCATGGTTGCTCGCAAGCTCACGGGCGTTTTCACTTTTATTTCGGTGTTAAGCGCCGAATTCAACGGTTACGACATCGCCCAGCCCTACCTTGAAGGCGGGGACAGTCAGTGACCGAGGGGCGCGACAAATTGGCCACGGCGCTTACTGGTGATGAGCAGCATGCGGTGCCGAAGGGTCGTGCACGTCGCTTTGGCAAATTTGCCCGACTCGCGGGCGGGGTGGCCGGCAACATGCTGGCGCACGGTGCAGCACAGCTGGCGACAGGCAAGCGCCCTCGGGCCAAAGACCTGTTGCTCACCCCCAAAAATGCGATGCGTTTGACCCGGCAGTTGGCGGAGATGCGCGGTGCGGCCATGAAGCTGGGGCAGATCTTTTCCATGGATACGGGAGATCTGTTACCCCGTGAGTTGGCCGATATTCTCGCGACTCTCCGCAATGCCGCCTACGCCATGCCCGATAGCCAGTTGAAAGAGGTGTTGAGAGAGGGTCTGGGAGATGACTACGAGACAAAGCTGAGAGATTTTGACCGCCGTCCTTTTGCAGCTGCTTCGATTGGGCAGGTGCATCGCTTATCGACGCGAGATGGGCGCGCAGCGGTGCTTAAAGTGCAATATCCGGGCGTGCGCGAGAGTATCGATTCGGATGTCGATAACTTGGCTGCGTTATTGCGGGTTTCGGGCTTGTTACCCAAACATATGGATATGGCGCCGCTGCTGGCTGAGGCTAAAAGCCAGTTGCACGAGGAGGCTGACTACGAGCAGGAGGCGCGTTATCTGAAGGCGTTTGTCCGAGCGCTGGGTGATGACGAGCGCTTTTTATTGCCAAGACTGATACCGAGTCTGAGTTCTTCTCGCATCTTGGGCATGACCTTTGTCCCCGGGGTGCCGATAGAAGAGGTTGCGCACCAAGATGACGCTGAACGCGCTCGCGTGCTGGCTGTGTTGTTTGATTTACTGATGGTTGAGCTGTTTCAACTGCGCTTGGTACAGACTGACCCCAACTTCGCCAACTACCAATACGACCCCGATACGGGCCAGGTTGTGCTCCTGGACTTTGGCGCCTCTCGTCGCTTCAAGGCCGTTTTGACGAATGGCTACCGCGACTTGCTGGCGGCCGCCGTCGCGGGTGACCGTGAATTGATGGCCAAGGCCGCAGAGTCGATCGGATACCAAATTGGTCCCAAAGGGTCCACCTATCGGGAAACGTTACTGGACCTCGCAGAGATCGTGCTGGTGCCGTTGACCGTCAATGAGCCCTACGATTTTGGCCGGTCTCCAATCCCTCAGCAGGTGATGGAGCGTATCGAGCCGCTCAAAAACGAGAGCGCCTTCTGGCAGGTGCCGCCGGTGGATGTGGCGTACATTCATCGCAAGATTGGCGGCCTGTTTATGCTGGCGACCCGACTCAATGCCACGGTGAATGTGCATGAGTTGCTCATGCCGTGGCTCGAAGTTGAGAGCTAGCTGCTTACCACCAGCTTCCGAGGGCGCCAATTCGAACCCTAATCCTCGATGGATATCAGGGGCGTACTCCCTCGGGTAGTTATTTGTCTTCGATTGCCGCGACCACTCGTTTAATCACCTCATCGGCATGAAAGAAGGGTTTTTCTGGCAGAATGTTCCACCCAGTGAGAACAATCACCATATCCAGCTCTGGTAGCAGAATAGGGCGCTGTCCACCAAAGCCCTTGCCGTAGTAGGCCCGATACTCGGCATCGCCCACCGTATACAGACCGGACCACCAGCCGTGGCCGTATGACTCCTTGCCTTGGTTATCGGCGCTATACGCCGGCGCCAGTGATTCGCTCACCCAGGCCTTGGGAATCACGTCCTGCCCGTCCCATTGGCCCTGTTGCAGGAAAAGCTGGGTGATCTTGGCGAGGTCACGTGTCGATAGATACAGGCCTTCTTGTGTGTCGGCGAGTCCGTAGGGCGTCCGGTCCCAAAAGTAGGTCTCGATACCCAGCGGTTTGAACAGGTGCTGTAGCGCGTACTCCTCGATATCGGTGCCCGTAGCGATATTAAAAATATGCCCCAGTATCAGGGTGGCGCCGCTGTTGTAGTTAAAGCGCAGGCCCGGATCTTCCTCCATCGGCAGGTCGAGGGTGAACTGGACCCAGTCATGCGTCTTGGCCATCACTGCAAAGGAGTTTGCCGGATCAACGTAGGGCACATTTTCGTTCCATTGCAGCCCGTCGCTCATGGTCAGTAGATGACGAAGCGTTAGCCGTTGCTTGCGTGAATCGACGTTAGCGATGCTCTTTGTGTCAAAGAAAGACAGCACGGGGGTATCCAAGTCAGGAAAGTCGCCTCTGGCGATCGCGATGCCGATGATCGCCGAGACCACCGATTTGGTGACTGACTGCAGGCTGTGTAAGTCGGTATTACGGTAGTAGGGGTGCCACCAGGCGTTGAAGTAGTTGTAGGGCCCGCTGGGGTCATTGACGACCAGTGCGCCGGGTTGGCTGGCCTCGCGTCGATAGATATCCCGATAGTCGTGCTCGTAATACTTTTCAAACACGATGCGACCTTGCCTGGCCACCAAAAACGAGTCGACGTGGCCGTACTGGCCGGCCAGAACATCTTCATGAATCTGGGTGAGCGCAGTCAGTGATAGGCCCACTGAGGCGGGTTCGGCGACAGGCCATCTGTTGGCCTGAGCTTGTTGCGCGGTTGCTAAACTGGTAACCAGCGCTAGTAACAGGGCGATAAAGGGCACAGCAGCCCCACGCGTGGCAGATGGACTACCGACGCATTTGCTCATCATCGCGACTCTTCGCCCAGGCTTTAAAGCGGCTGGCGCTGCGAACAAACCAGACCACCGCGACCACCATGACCACGCTGAATAAGATAAAAAAGAGCTCATTGGATAGCTGCATCTTGTTTCCCCCGAAAGCCACGCTCCTCAGTTAAGCATGCCGGCTCATTGAATCAAAGTGCTGGACTCGTACCAGATGGGCGCAGTCCAGGCGCGCTCTTGGATCACTTTGGGTATTCGCTCATTGTCACAGCCATCGGGGCGATCCCCCTCAGGTAGTGAAAGGCATAGTCGTGTTGACCAGCGGCAGCTGGGATTTTCGACCGCGCGGGCGTAGTACACGGCATCCTGCGTGGGATCAAAATCAGGGTCCTCCCAGACGCCGCAGAGCGTGGCGAACCCTTCACCGGTCACTGCACAGCTCAGAGGGTCCACACTGGCGCCATTGTCGGCATTGCCAGCCACGTCGATGACAGACTGGTGAAAGGTGCCCCCGTCGCCCACCCAGCCCTTGATGATTTGCAGTCGCTGAAGCAAGTGTCCGGGCGCTTCAGCGGTACCGGGGTCTGCGCTGGCGGCCACCGCAAAACGAGGGGCGCCAGTTTCGCTGTGATCGGCTGGCATGACTCCTCCCATGGGCACGCCGGCGCGATAGGCCTCCTTCACGAACTCTGGGCTGTCGCAGAGATTTTTGGGTAGCGCCCAACCACCAAAAAATCGCGGTGCGATGCGCGGTCCGCTGGTGGCAAAGGTTTCGCGCCGCTTCAGCGCATCGAATATCGCGTCACGGGTATTCTCCTCGGCCCACACCCCCGCTAGGCCACCCGGGTTCTGGAACGCAACGGCGCGCGGCCGCTCGTTGACGGTGAGCGCTTGGGTGATTGTTGTGCCGTATTTGTAGGGTTGCTCGTATTCACTCACTGCGCCCGGTGCTGATGTATGTGCATCGGTGCTGCCGATAAAACCAAATTGATACGGGTTGGCGCCAATGCGCTGTTTTTCTCTGAGTCCATCGATCAACGCATAGCGGACATAGTCGTTGCGGCTGGTGCAGCCCTTGCCAGCCTGTGCGCCTTTTCCTTGTTCTTCCTGGCAGTCCTCCAGCTCAGGCTGACCAAAGTCCCGGATCTTTTCGAAGTCGCACAGTTCATCCTCGCCGCCCATGACACCATACATGCCGTTACGGCACTCGCTTTCTCCTTTGATTTGCATCATCTCGACCACGGGTTCAAGCCGGGCACGGAGGGCGGCTTCTTGCCGCTGGCGCTCCAGAGGTAGGCCTGCATATTCGGCCCGGAAAAGCTGACCGTTGGAGAGGTTGGGGTTGTGAGGAATGGCGATGGCCTCACACCCGGACGCTGAATCATTGCACTGCGCCAGCAGCTGTTTGCGCAGATCCATTTCAACGGGGGTCTCCAGTGCCGAGATAGGCAACTCGGGGACGATCTCGTTGCGCAGGATGATGTTGCGATGAATCTTGGTCGATTGGGGTGAGCGGCTGTATTCCCACGCAGGGAAGGTCGTGAAGCGGCAATCTGCAGATCGGTCATACCAACGTTCGGCCGATGCTTGCACCGATTGCCACACGCCTTTCAGAGCCTGCCGGCAGACCAGATCATCGTCTCCGCAGACATCATCGCGGCGGCCGCCAATTTCGATCAGTCCGCCTATCCTTGCCCGGAATCCCTTGGCGCCCAGTAGCTTGGCCAAGAGCGACTCCTGCTCGCCTCGGTAAATGGCACAGCCAGTGCTGGCATAGGACGGGGAGTCGGGGTCCGTACACAGCGCGACTTCCGCCATCCATTCGGCGTGGTCTGTCACTGCCGCGAAATCCAGCGGCCGATCAATTTGAATCGTCTCGGATGGTGCACCCGGTGAGCCGCCGTAAATGGGAATCGGCGCGCCGGTCGCGAAACTGTAGGCATCATCGGGCAGTGTGCGGGTGCCAAGCGAATTGGCATCCATTGATAGCGAGGTATGTAAATGCAAATCGCCAAACAAGGGCTGCCGATCTTCGACGTAATGATGGCAAGGCTCTCTGGGGGCGATGGTGCCAGGTTGCGCCGGTTGGGCAGGGGGTTCCCAAGGCTCTGTGGTGAGGATCAGCTTGCCGATGTCACAGCCGGGCAGGCTCAGTAACGTCGCACCGATCAAAAGGCCCCATAAATCCCGTGTAAATCGTTTGTGCACCGGTCCGGCCTCAGAAATTCGACACGCCGAGCCCAATGCCGCCGTCGACCTCGAGCGCGACGCCAGTGACCCATTCGGCACGGATCAGGTACTCAACGCCTTCTGCCACCTCGGTGCCGGTGCCAATGCGCCCCAGCGCATGCAGGCCCGCGACAGCGTCGTATCGATCTTTAGCTTCTTCTGCCGTAAAGAGACCGGCCCTCAGATTCAGCTCGGTCGATACCGCCCCCGGCAAGATACAGCCAACGCGAATGTGTTTTGGCCCTAATTCAGCCGCCATGACCTTGGTGGCGCCCTCGAGCGCCGCCTTGGTGGTGGCGTAGGGGGAAGCACCTGGAAACGCGCGGCGGGTATGGGTTGAGCCGATGAATACGATCGCGCCCTGAGTGGATTCGAGGTGTGGCACAGCCATGCTCGATAGCATCATT
This sequence comes from Luminiphilus sp., assembly GCA_038151055.1. GTDB lineage: Bacteria > Pseudomonadota > Gammaproteobacteria > Pseudomonadales > Halieaceae > Luminiphilus. Next base: position 8,601 of record JAYOUT010000048.1, on the reverse strand, counting down.
GCGGAGATGACGTTGGTATTGAAGGCGTCTTGCAAAAAGGCTTCGGTGTAACCCTCCACAGGTTGCCGATACATGTTGGCGGCGTTATTCACCAGCGCATCAAGCTTGCCATTGCCATGCTCGAGCGCGCTCTCCATCATGTTTGCCCGGTCCGCCTCAGCGGTCACATCTCCTTGAATAATCTGGCACAGGTCGCCGAGCTCCGCCTGCACGGCCTCAAGCTTTTCAAGCCGTCTGCCGCTGATCGTGACGCGTGCGCCCTGATGACAGAAGCGGCGCGCACAATCGGCCCCAATGCCCGACCCGCCGCCTGTGATCAGGATAGACATGCCCTCAAGACGCCTCATTGAATCTCCTTGCAGGCTCCCGCATGGGGTGGCCATTCATCGTTTGTTTGGTCCGCCGTTTGGCAGTGCGGGTAGTGCATTACTCACGCAGCCCCGCCTGACGCATCATCGGCAACAACGTGTCGTGAAACTGGGTTAGCCCTTCTTCGTAGTTGACCCAGCTGAGGGTAATGCCATCGAGGCCCGCGTTTGAAAAGGCGAGCATGCCGTCTACGATTTGTTCCGCTGTGCCGACCAAGGGAATCGCGCCGTAGCCGGCGATGAGGTTGGCCGCCATCGCTTCCCAGCCTTCGCCCAGTGCGCTCTGGGAATTCGGGATCAGGACATCGAGCAGGTTCCTCACGCCCTCCCAATCGCCGCGGTCATAGACATATTCGCGAACAAAATCCTGCGCCTCCTGCTCGGTCTCGCGGCAGACGATGTAGGCTTGACCAAAGATCTGCATATCCCGGTTATGTCGCTCGCGAGCGAGTCGCCGGCCATTAGTGGCAACCTCACCAGCAGCCTGCATGTCCTGCGCGACGACGAAGTTAAAGTCGGCGTGGGCCGCTGCGAATTCTTGGCCCCTAGGGCTATTACCTGCGCTCATTAGGGCGGGCCAGGGGCTTTGCAGGGGCTTGGGCTCGGAGTAGCACCCCGGCGATTGAAAGTGGGGGCCGTCGTAATCGAACTCGCCTTCAACGGTCCAGAGTTCTTTGCAGAGTGAAATCCAGTCATCCGCCACGTCGTAGCGCACGTCGTGTTCCTTTTGGGGAATCCCGAACATGGCGATTTCTCGCTCATTCCAGCCGGCCACAATGTTTAAACCAAACCGCCCTCCGGAAATATGGTCAATGGTGGCTACCTCCTTGGCCGCGCGCACGGGGTGCACGGTGGGAACATGAAAGGTGGCGAAGACACCAATTTCCTCGGTTTTGGCTGCCAGTCCGGCAGCCCAGGTAAAGGTTTCAAAATTGCGGTGGTTAAAGTTCACCTTGCCACCCATGCCTTTCCAGCGGGCGACGGGTATCACGGCTTCGATGCCGGCTTTTTCCGCGAGCTGGGCAACGCGGACAGATTCTTCCCATTCGACTTTGAGCGTGTCGGGTCGCTCTGTCATGGAGCAGCCGCTGCTGACGTTGAGACCAAACACCCCTAATTTAAGTTTATGTGGGCTGGTTTTGAGGGGGTGCTGGGGCGTGCTGTCGGTCATGGGGCCACTATCTAATTTATTATCGAGCTAGCGGCAATTTCTGCGACGGTCGAAAGGTCGCAGTGCCGCGGCGGTTTTCCTGAGTGTGGCAGACTCCCTCCCACTTGCCTAGCGCATTGATCTGAAGACTTTAAAGTCAACTAAATCAGCACATTAAAGCGCTTTAGGTAATTGCTTTCTAGGTAATTGATCAGCTGTGATCTTGAGCATCAAACCGGCAGGTCGCGTCTCGCGTACATCAACTGTAAGCATTCCATTTCGTGGGGTCGGTCATGTCCAAACTCACCGCCATTAATGCCGATTTTTCTTCAGAGCATTGCAGTCGACGAGAATTCGAGGCGCAGCGTGAAAAGCTGGAGACTTTGCTGCGTGAAGCAGGTCGGGCCGCGCTGCGGGACGCCGATGTCTCTGCCGGCGAGCGCCGTCGTGCCGAAATGACTCTGGAGCAGGATGTAGAGCATCGTCTGCAGCGTTTGATTCTGCGCGCCAAGGGTATGGTGTCTGAGGAAATGCTGGTGCGGCATCAGCGAGAGATTCCCGTGGACGAAATTCCCGACTATGCCGTCACAGACCTATTGATCGAGCTCGGCGAAAAAGAGCTCCACGCCTCGGCAAGCTGAGGTCCTCACCCCGCGCGGTAAGCCGCATCCATCGATTGACGCCCGAGTCTGGGCTGTTTCGGCCGGGGGTACGGTTCAAAACCGCTGTATACCGGTTTATGCACTGATAGCGTGACATTCCCCGCGTCACCTGGTGCTGTTGACTCTTTATACGCCTCTTTACACCATGAACACCGTCACTTTGAGTTGATCAGGGCTCTTGTATGTACACCGCGCTCGCGTGCTTCGCTGGTTTGGCTTTCCTCTACAGCTTGATATCCGATCGGATCGAGCGTCTATCGCTGTCGGGGCCGATCGTATTTGTTGCGGTGGGTGTGCTGCTCGGGCCTCTGGGCTTGGACTGGTTCAGCCCGACCGGAGAAGGTTTTAACGGCAAAGCCTTGATCGATATCACGTTGGCACTGTTTCTCTTTGTCGACGCGGCGAGTGCTGACCTCAACGTGCTACGCCGTAATTGGCGCATCCCCGGCCGGATGCTGGGATTGGGTCTGCCGATCAGTATGGTCCTTGGCACACTGCTGGCTGTATTGCTGTTCCCGGCCCTGTCGTACTTTGAGGCGGCGATACTCGGCGTAATGTTGGCAGCGACCGACGCAGCTTTGGGTAAGGCCGTCGTGACCAACCAAAATGTGCCTGCGCACCTGCGCGAGGGCTTGAGCGCCGAGAGCGGATTGAATGACGGTCTCTGTGTGCCTTTCCTGCTGCTATTCGTGGCACTGGAGCAGGGGTCCGCTCATCGGGGAGAGGGGGTCGCGCTGGAATTACTCTCGGAAGAGATTGGCATCGGGCTACTGGTGGGCGCAGTGTTGGCCATCGCTGCAGCAAAAGCGGTTCATTTCGCGCGAAAAGCTGGCTGGCTGGGCCACGTCTGGCAGCAGCTGAGTGTTCCGGCGCTGGCGGTATTGGTATTTGCGGTGGCGCAGGGGCTCCACGGCAGTGGTTACATCGCTGCGTTCGTTGGCGGTGTCTGTTTCCGTGCCGCCATGAAGGAAGATGTCCATGAGATGTTGGTGCCCGCTGAGGGAATAGGGGAGTTGCTGGCGATGATGGCATGGGTGCTGTTTGGCATGATGTTGGTGCCTGCCGCGCTTCCCCACATCGGCTGGGCTGAGGTGTGCTACGCAGTGCTCAGTCTTACGATAGTGCGCATGCTACCCATTATTCTGTCGCTGTCGGGCAGTGGCGAACCGATGGCCAGCAAAGCGTTTCTGGCGTGGTTTGGACCCCGCGGTTTAGCCAGTCTGGCTTTTGCGACCATCGTTTGGTCAGCGCAAACCCCCGCCGCGGGCACATTGGTGGCGGTCACCATCGTGACTGTTGGCATCAGTTTGGTGGTCCATGGCGTGACCGCAAAGCCTTTTGCGCA
>JAYOUT010000048.1:1941-4976 GCA_038151055.1 Luminiphilus sp. | reverse complement strand
CCGCGGCTGAAAGCTGTGTCGCGGCGCTCGCGCGCGGTAATAAACTGCTGATTTGCGGCAACGGTGGATCTGCGGCGGATGCACAGCATTTTGCCGCTGAGCTGGTGGGTCGCTTCGTCGCCGACCGCCCCGCGCTGACCGCCATTGCGCTCACCACAGATTCCTCAGCGCTGACAGCGATTGCCAATGACTACGGCTATGACGCGGTCTTCAGCCGTCAGGTCGAGGGTTTAGCCAGGGAAGGTGACGTGCTGGTGGCGATCTCAACCTCTGGCAACAGCCCCAGTGTGCTGGCGGCCAGTGATACTGCGCGCGCTGTGGGCTGTCAGATAATCGGCTTGACGGGCCGCGATGGCGGCGCACTGGCGCTGAAGAGCGACGTCAGCGTGGTCGCGCCAGCCGCCGAGACCGCTCATATTCAGGAGTGCCACATTGTTGTGGTGCATTTGCTCTGTGCCCTGATTGAACAGGGACTAGAGCTCGCTTGAGTTCCACTGGTCAAAGTAGCGGGCGTCGCGCGTTATGAATCGCGCCGCTTTTTTAGACCGTGACGGTGTGATTAACCGCGATCATGGTTACACATACCAGTGGGAGCAGTTCGAATTTTTACCCGGTGTCCCGGAAGCGTTGCGTCAGCTTCAGGACGCGGGATTTCAGTTGATCGTTGTCAGTAACCAGTCGGGGATCGGCCGGGGCTTCTACAGTGATGGCGACCTTGCAACATTAAACGCACACATTGCGCAGTATCTGACCACCGAGTTTGGGGTGGCAATAACGGGCTTCTACCATTGCCCTCATCACCCAACGGATGCGCAGGGCGAATTTTTGCAGGTCTGCGATTGTCGTAAGCCGGCGCCTGGCATGATTGTGACAGCGGCGCGAGACCATCACATCGACATCACAGCGTCGCTATTGGTGGGCGACAAGTCGTCCGATATCGAAGCCGGCCGTGCCGCAGGCGTGGGCCGATTGTTCCGCGTGCTGTCTCTGGATGAAGTGGCCCCCGGTGATGAAGACGTGACCTATGTCAGTGCGCTCCGCGACGTGCCGGGGCAACTCTGAGCTAGCACTCATCCACAGGCTCGCACCAACCCTGCAAAGATCAGGGCGAGGGCGCTGACGGAGCGATCGAGCGTTGGGCGCGTCAGCCTAAAATTCATAACCAAAGGCCTCGATGTCCATCGCAAAACGCGCGGCGACCAAAGCCCGTGTCGACTCATCATAGTATTCGCGATAACGGGCCCGGTCGTCGGCACGACGGCGATGGGGCAGGGTCTGCTGCGGGATGCCAATGCGCTCGCAACACTCATCGAAGTCGGTCTGGAGTGACTCATAGCGGCCGACAAAGTCCACGATCTGGCGTCCATCGAGATCTACCAGATAGTGGAGCTGGGGCGTGATCGACGTATCGATGTGATACTGCCAAGGCCTAGCTGGATCCAGTTTGCGGCGCAGAAAATCTGAGAACGACTCGTCTCCCTCAAGCAGATGAGGTCGCTCGCGTTTGATGTGATGGTAGGAGCTCACTTGCAGGTCCCAGGGATTACGCACAAACGCGAATTTAAATAGCCCTTCAAATATCTCTCTCGGCAGCATTTCTTGGGCGGTAATGGCTTTGCAGTGACGGGGAAGCTTGATGCCCAGGCTGTGTCCGGTCAGCCCACTCATTTTGCTGGCGATCCATTGTGGCAGGTAGTGAGGGTCGCGCCATCGGTAGCGCTGTAGGGCATTGCGCACACTGGTGCCGCCGGTCTTGGCGATATGCACGAACAAGAACTGATAGCGTCGTGAGAGCAACATGAATGTTTTGTCTTCCTAGGTAGCCCGCGGCCTGCTGAGCACTGCGCCGCTGTCTCGGCACCATGGGTGGCACACGAGACGGGAGAGTGCGGTGGTAAACTAGCACATCGGCGACACAGACGAGCGTTTCATGTCCACCCCTTCTCCTTTGCAGGCCACCCTCGACGCCTGGTTTCGGCGCAGCGCCGCCACCCGGACTGCCTGGTGTGTCCTGGGATTCGTTGCCTTGTATGGCGTGTTGGCCGCGGCACAGTTGCTGATATGGATCGCGGCGGTGCTGTCCATAGCGCTGGTTCTGGTCACTAAAGGTGAATGGGCGCGGGTGCCGGGTGGGCGCATCTACTGGCTGCTACTGGGTTGCCTGTTGCTTCCCGGATTGATCTCCAGCTTTGACGCCTTGAATGTCGATAAAGCCTTGTCCACCAGCGGCCGGCTGCTGGCTTACGGCCTCATTGGTTGGTTCTTTTTGCGGCTGGCCCCGACCGAAGATCAGTGGGGCCGCACGGTGCTGTGGCTAACCGGGCTGCTTGTCGTGTGGAGTCTCGATGGGATTGTGCAGGAGTGGCGCGGGATTAGCTTGAGCGGCTACCCCCTCTTTACCGGCCTGCCCGAGGGGCACAAGGTAACCGGCTCCATGGGGTTGGATTACGGGCCCAATCTCGCTGTGCTGTCCCCGCTGCTGTTTGAGGCGCTGCGCCTGCACGGGCGCAGATGGCCGGTGTTGTGGTTGGCATTGCCACTATTGGCGGTCGCTATCTCTCTGAGCGCCAGTCGTTATTCGGCGGGGTTGTTTTTGGTCAGCGCCTTGCTGTGTGGCTTGTTGTGGGTGAGGGGGCGCAGTTCCCAGAGCTACTGGACTCCTTTGCTCGTGATGTCGCTGTCGCTCTGTGGCCTGCTGCTGCCGCTGGCACTGGTGCCGCATCTTGCTGAACGCATTGCGCTGCTGGGTACCAGCGCGAGCGCCTCACCCGAGGAGCTGAACATTGCGTTGGCGTATCGCCCCGAGTTGTGGCAGGCCAGCTGGCAGCTTTTTGTGGACCACTGGGTGAACGGAGTGGGTGTGAGGGGGTCAGCCGGGGCCGTCAATCCGATCCTCGCAGCATCGCCCATCTTTCCCGAAGTGATGCTGAGCAGAGGCTGGCACCCACATTTGGGCGTATTGGAAATTGCGGCCGACACGGGAGTGATTGGCTTAGCGGGCTATGCGGTGTTCATCGGTGCCCTGATCACCATGA
>JAYOUT010000048.1:0-1841 GCA_038151055.1 Luminiphilus sp. | reverse complement strand
CGGTCTTTGGCAATGGGTGTCGCCCGCGTTCGCGTTGGGCGACGGCAGTGATGCAGCGACTCTCAGAGCTCTCGCCTTCAATCATTTGGGTGATATTGTTTTTTACCCTCTCTTTATCCTCTGCGACGAGACAGTTCATCTGGCTCATGGCGTTGGTTGGGCTGGTCGTTTTTGCGCGCGGGCCCAAGGAGTTCCTGTCCACAGACGGCGTTCGTAAATTCTGGATTGTGTTGGCCTGTTTTCTGGTGCCAGCAGCATTCTCGCTTTTTGGCGCCATTAACTTTGAGCGATCGCTATCGGGCGCTGTGCGGTTTCTGTCCTATGGATTTGCGGTTTGGGTGTTATTGCAAATCAAATTAGATCGCGAGGAGAGCCATCGGCTGATGTCGCTGGTGGGCGCCGTGATGATGCTGTGGGTAGTAGACGGATTGGTGCAGTTACTCACGGGTTTCAGCGTATTCGGTAATCCGCTCATTGAACTGGATTCGGGCCATACGTTGGTCACCGGCAGCCTGAGAATGGGTTACGGCTCAACCCTCGCCATTCTGTCGCCGTTTTATCTCGAAGCGCTTAGACGCACAGGCTCGGGGGCGTTCAACAGCATCCTCGCCTTGCCGCTGTTCGCGGCCATTGTGATGAGTGGTAACGAGGCGTCAATGCTACACGCGCTGGTCGCATTAGCAGGGTATGCCTTTATTTTGCGGCGTCTGGAACCCGATGCTCAGGTCACCTCCTGGTTGCTGTCGCTGGTGTTCTCTTTTGCTTTGGCGGTGCTGTCAGGGTTGATTCTAAGCGACACCTTCAGTGCGTCTGCAGCGGGGCAGGCCGCTTCAGATGCCTACAAGGCGTTTGATTATCTGCCTGTTTTTTGGGAGTCCGCCTGGCAGGGGTTCACCGATCATTGGGTCAACGGTGTGGGTATTCGCGGCTGGGGATCCATGGTGGTATCGATGGAAAGCATCAACGTGCTGCCGGTATCAGAGCGCTGGCATCCTCACCTCTATCTGTTGGAGGTTGCAGTGGATACCGGCGTGCCCGGGTTAGTGGGTTATGCGCTCTTCTTTGTCTTCCTCGGTCGGCGGCTGTTCGATAACAGACCCGAGGTGGCGCTCACCTCACTCGTTGTGATTTTGGCGCTCTTTCCTCTGAATAGCTCTGTTTCCTTTTATTCTTACTTCAACGGCAACATCTTGTTTTTGACGCTAGCGCTGTTGATCGCGCTGGATCGCGACCTGCAGCCGTTGCCGCAGCTGGATCCGGTTGATGCCAGTCAGCCTGCCTGAAGCGGAATCAGACGCGTCGCCGCGACGCATCCTTATCATTCGTCTCAGCGCGATCGGTGACGTGGTGTTTGCCTCACCCCTGGTCGACGCGGTGTCGCAGCGCTACCCCGACGCAGAGGTGTTTTGGTTGGCAGAGCCGATGGTGGTGCCTTTACTTGAACACCATCCACATTTGCGCGGGGTGATTGTGTGGCCGCGAAGCGAGTGGCGCCGACTGTTCCGATCGGGTCGCTGGTGGGGACTCTTCCAGGCCGTGCGTGCGTTCCGCGATCAGTTGCGCACCCACCAGTTTGAGTTGGTATTCGATGTACAGGGGCTGCTCAAGAGTGCTTTTTTGGCGTGGCTGACGGGTGCTCGGCATCGGGTCGGCTTTCACTCCAAAGAGCCAACGTCGGTGTTTCTGACCCAGCGACTCGAGAAAGACACCGGCCCCACCATGAGCTCTGAATACCGAGCGTTTGCTGAGCAGTTAGCGCTTCCGACAGGATCTTTCAGGATGCAGGTGCCGCTGTCTGCGGATGTTTTTGAATGGTCGCGTGAGTTTCAGGATGGCCGGCC
>JAYOUT010000047.1:4453-15408 GCA_038151055.1 Luminiphilus sp. | reverse complement strand
CCGAGCAAGCAATTGAGGTGGCCGATACCAGCTACACCGTCAACGATGTGCGCTTTATGCAAGACATGATTCCGCATCATCAACAGGCCCTGACGATGTCGCAGCTGGCACCCGCGCGAACCAATTCGACCGACATCCTCGAGATCTCCGGAAGAATCGAAGCGTCACAGGGTGACGAGGTTGAATTTATGGAGCAATGGCTCACCCAGCGTGGGGAGGCCACCGCGCGCTCGGGAGCGCATGCGGATCACCACAACATGCGAGGCATGGCCAGCGCCGAGCAATTAACCGCACTGTCCGCCTCATCAGGGGTCGATTTTGACCGCCAGTTCCTCACCTTGATGATTGCCCACCATGAGGGTGCGATTGAAATGGTCGAGGCGCTAATGGAGCAACCTGGTTCTGCCTATGATCCAACGTTGTTCGAGTTCACCAACGACGTTACCAATGACCAGAGCAAGGAAATCGAGCGCATGCACGAACTCCTGCTCACCTTGTCAGACGATCCCCGGGCCCATCTTGCAGCCGGCTTGTACGACGCAGAGGAAGCCATCTGGAATCTCCGCAAAGTCGCGGTGCTACCTCGCCCCGACGGATTTTATGACCCCGCCAATCCGGCCGATCTGCCGCCCGAGCGTTTTCTCGCCGCGGAAACCGCTGAATCAGGCGAGCACGACCACGAGATGGCGGACGCAGCTGAAACCGCTACCGGGGATCTCGCGTCAAGCGCGGCCCATGACCATGCTGCCCAACATGGCGAAGATCCCTCTGCCGAACCGGTCGCAATGGAGGCGGAGGCAGTCGATCAGGACAGTGGGGATAGCGACACCGACGAGGACGAAGCCGAGGACAAGCCGGAGCCCCGTGCACCACTGCTCAGCTTTTCGAACACAGACATTGCCTTTCGCGACGACGTGATGGTGGCCGGCAGCTACCACGGCTTTAACATCTACCAACTGGGCGCCGACGGCGTTCCTGATTTAACCGCGTCAGTGGTCTGCCCGGGTGGGCAGGGTGACGTTTCCATCGTGGACGATTTGCTGATCATGTCGGTCGAGGAAACCCGCGGCCGGGTGGACTGCGGCCTTGACGGCGTTGCCGACGAGGTCAGCGACGAGCGATTCCGGGGTCTGCGCATCTTCGACATTTCAGATCTGACGCAACCCAGACAAGTCGGCGCCGTGCAAACGTGTCGCGGCTCTCACACGCATTCGGTCGTGTCCGGGCCCGGCGAGGATGGCAGACTGATCGTTTACAACTCGGGCATTTCTCGCGTTCGTGACGCGGAGGAATTGCCGGGATGTTTTGACGAGTCCCCCGGGGATGACCGTACGGCATTGTTCCGCATTGATGTGATCGAAATCCCCGTCGACGACCCCGCCAAAGCGCGCATTATCGATAGCCCGACCGTATTCGCAGACCCGGAAACTGGCGCGCTAGCCGGACTGTGGCGCGGTGGTGACCACGGGGATGACACACAGGAGACCAGTCGGACTGACGAATGCCATGACATCACGGTGTTTCCCAGCTTGAACCTGGCCGCCGGCGCCTGCTCGGGTAACGGGATCCTCTTCGATATCACCGACCCCCGGACACCGCAGAGAATGGATGCTGTCAGCGATACCGGCTTTGCCTACTGGCACTCGGCCACATTCAACAACGATGGCAGTAAGGTGTTGTTCACCGACGAATGGGGTGGTGGCTCACGACCGAGATGCAGAGCTTACGACCCCCTGACATGGGGCGCCGATGCCATCTATGACATCGTTGACGGCAAGCTGATTTTCAAGAGCCACTTCAAGATGCCGGCGCCACAGGGCGAGACAGAAAACTGCGTCGCTCACAACGGCTCTATTATCCCGGTGCCCGGCCGAGATATCTTTGTGCAGGCCTGGTACCAGGGCGGCGTATCGATCATTGATTTCTCTGATTCCGCCAATCCCGTTGAAATTGCGTATTTTGACCGCGGTCCTATCGACGCTGATGACTTGGTGACAGGCGGCTACTGGTCCACCTATTGGTATCAAGGCCGCATCTATGGCACAGAGATTACGCGCGGCATCGATGTCTTCGCACTGACCCCGAGCGAATTTTTGACCGACCATGAAATTGCCGCCGCTGGACTCGCCGATCAGGGCGCCATCTTTAACCCGCAGCAGCAGTTCCCAGTCACTTGGCCCATTGCACCCGTCGTGAGCCTGGCCTATCTGGACCAATGGGTGCGGCAGCGCCCAGACACGGCAGAAACTTTAGCGCCGCTTTATGAGACACTGGCGCGGGCAGATCAATTATTAGAACAAAACGAGCAGGATGCGGCGATCGCATCGGCGTTGACGGATTGGGCAGACTCCCCCGAACTCTCTTCAGCTATCGCATTGAGAGAGAGCCTTCACGGCCTGAGTAAGAAACTGGGTATCGGACCACCCACTCGCCTGATTAGCCAGACTGCTCGGTAGGAGTTTCCATGAGTGACAGCGCGACCCGGGTCGAGCAGACCGGGTTCTACGCAGGTCAGAACCGCCTGGTTGCAATCTCGGTGAAAATCATCGTCGTGGCGCTGGTGTTGTGGGCATCGCTGGCGGCAGATGCCGGCAGCATTTTGATGGACATTCAGGCCGCCACCATCGGCTACTTTGGTGGCTGGTATGTGTTGGCATCGGCGACTTTCATGATCGCCAGCTTGGCACTCGCCTTGTTGCCGCGCACTGGCCGAATCCGACTGGGCGCCGACAACAGTGCACCGGAATTCAGCCGATTTGCCTGGTTCTCAATGATGTTCGGGGCGGGAATTGGCGTCGGTATGCTCACCTACTCCACCGCAGAGCCGCTCGCACATTTTACGAACAACCCTGATGTCATCATGGGTGCGACGACAGCGCTCGAGCCGGATAATCTAGCGGCGGCCTATAAGTGGACGCTACTCCATTACGGCCTGACCCCTTGGGGCTGCTATGCCATCGTAGGCATGTCCCTCGCCTACTTCGCCTACCGTCGTGACATGCCGTTGACCATCCGCTCGCCATTCACCGCGGTACTCACGCCCGATCTGGCGCGCCGTGTCGGCGGCGTAGTCGACGCGGCCGCCATACTGGCAACTATCATTGGTATCGGGGTCACGATTGGCTACGGCGTCAATCAGCTCACCTTTGGCATGCACCAGATCACGAACTGGGACTGGCTGGTCAGCTCGGGGAAGCCGAGCCTGACCGCGCTGTCGCTGGCAGTGATTTTTCTCACATTGGCGGCCATGCTATCTGCGCTCTCCGGTATCGGCCGCGGCATTCGTTGGCTCTCGAACCTCAACATGGCGCTTTCGTGGCTACTGCTCGTCATCTTTATTGTCTTCGGCGCCACTGCCTTTGCAGGTGAAATGTTTGTGGCGGGCCTTACCGAATATCTCGGCGCCATCCCGGCCATGTCATTCACCATCTGGGGTGGCGGCAACACCACGACCCAACAGGCGCTCAGCGAATGGCAGTCGGCATGGACCATTTTCTATTGGGCCTGGTGGATTGCCTTCACACCCTTTGTCGGGCTGTTTCTCGCTCGCGTCTCGCGAGGTCGCACCATCCGGGAATACGTGATCGGCGCCATCCTGCTGCCCTCTCTGATGTGCTTTGCGTGGTTCTGCATTATTGGTGGAACCGCACTTGACCTCGAACTGAGCGGGGTAGCCGAGGGCAACATTCTCGAGGCGGATCTGTCGGCGCAGCTGTTCGCCACCGTCGAGAGCCTGTTTACCGCACAGTGGGTGCTGCCAGTGGCAACCTTGTGCGTCGTGCTACTGATCACCTATTTGGTGACGTCAGCCGATTCAGCGGTATTGGTCATTAACACCATTGTCTCGGGCGGCGCTCCTGATGGCGCCCGCGCTCGCCACATTGTGCTGTGGAGCGTGCTACTGGGTCTGGTGATCATTACCCTGTTATTTGCAGGCGGGATGGATGCGTTGCGCTCGGTCATGATTATCGGCGCCCTGCCCTTCTCGGCCGTGATGCTGTTCATGCTGGGTGCGCTCGGGTTTGCGCTGTGGAAAGACACGAAAGCGTCGGTGTCCATGAAGTCTGGATGAGTCTGGTGCCAGGTACCTCAGTCCACGACTAGCCCTCCTTTGCAGCACCCACGCGACTATACGTTCTGGGTGGACAACTGCGTTCGGCACTAGACCAGCGGCTCAGCGCCTATGTGCTTGAAAGTTTGCGCGCCTTTGCACCGGGCACGTCTGCCAATGCTATCCCCTACTGCGATCTGCGGGCGCTGACAACTGAGGGCACCGCAACTCACCGGCGCTGCAAGCTGCAGGAGCGTCGCTGACTGATCATGCTGTGTCAAAGATCACTCAGATCCTTGGAACGCCAATTGTCGCCAGGCCTCATAGATCGCTACCGCCGCCGCGTTCGATAAGTTGAGGCTGCGACTGCCCGCCACCATCGGTAACCTCAACACCCTGCCTTCGGGCAATGCGTCGAGTATTTCGGCAGACAGACCCGTAGTCTCTGAGCCGAAAAGCAATGAATCACCGGATTCGAATCGAAACGCGGCGTGAGGACGCTGACCGCAGGTCTCAATCGCAACAAGGCGACGCTGTGGAAACGCTTGTTGGTACGCCGACAGATTGCCCCAAATTTGAACGCTGGCGAACTCGTGGTAATCGAGGCCGGCGCGGCGCAAGCGGGTGTCGTCCAGCTCGAACCCAAGGGGCTCGATCAAATGCAAAGTGCAGCCGGTGTTCGCACAGAGCCTGATGATGTTGCCGGTATTGGGTGGGATCTCCGGCTGGCACAGAACAAGATGCAAGAGACTGTCGGTCATGGCGCGCTCACCCTGTATTGCGCATCCCCGCAGCAATCCCCGCCATGGTAACCATCAGCGCCTGCTGCGTCTCAGGCCCATCCTCACTTCTCACTCGTCGCAGTAACTCCGCCTGCAACAGGTTCAGCGGCGCCGTGTAGATATTTCGCAGGCCAATAGATTGCTGTGCCCACGGATCGTGAGCCAGCAGTTCTTCACTGTCCAGGATCGTGAGCAGCGTCTGGATGTCTTTTTGTAACTGCTCGCGCAAACGTTTCCCTACCACAGTCAAATCTGGCTCAACCAACAGCTGGTCGTAGTGTGCCGACAACGTAAAGTCGGATTTTGCAAAGACCATTTCGAGCATCGACAGGCGCGCGCGGAAAAACGGCCAATCGCGCACCATTTCACGCAGCGTGTCGAGCTTATCCTCAGCCAAGATACGCTGCAGCGCCTCTCCCGCTCCGAGCCAGGCGGGTAGCATCAGGCGATTCTGCATCCAGGCAAAAATCCAGGGAATCGCCCGCAAACTCTCGATACCACCATCTGATTTGCGGCGCGCTGGCCGGGAGCCTAGCGGTAAAGACGCCAGTTCTTGCTCGGGAGTCGCCTGTCTGAAATACGGCACAAACTGTGGGTCTTCACGCACCCACTCGCGATAGACGTCGCAGGATTCCCGGGATAACTGCGCCATCAGAGCCCGCCAGCTCGGGGTCGGTTCGGGCGGCGGTAGTAAATTGGCCTGCAGAATGGCGCTCGCATACTGACCCAGCGTATTCACTGCCAACGGCGTCATACCCAACTTGGTACGAATCATCTCTCCTTGTTCGGTAACCCGCAGCCCCTGTGCCAAAGAACCGGGCGGCTGTGACAGCAGCGCCTGATGCGCCGGCGCACCGCCTCGTCCAATAGTGCCGCCGCGCCCGTGGAACAGGGTGAGCGCAACATCGTAGCGGGCACACGTTGCTAACAATGCTTCCTGAGCCTGATACTGCGCCCAGCCCGCCGCCAACATGCCGGCATCTTTAGCACTGTCGGAGTAGCCGATCATCACCATCAGGGTTTTGTCGATCCGTGCCCGATAAGCGGGATCGTCGAGCAAGGCTTCAATCACCGGCGCGGCATTATCAAGGTCGGTCAAGGTCTCAAACAGCGGCACCACCGGCATCCGCTCAGAGCACTCTGTCGACTTGAGTAACAACTGCACGGCGAGGACATCGGATGGTGTCGATGCCATGGAAATCACATAGGACCCAAGTGCCGCCTCAGGCGTAGCGGCAATGGTGCTGAAAGTATCCAGCACCTCTTGATCCTGCGCGTCGAAAGGACTGTCCCAGGGAATCAATGGCCGCGGATTGCTCAACTCATGCTGTAGCCAGCCCACGCGCTGCGCTTCAGACCACTCGTCGTAATCACCCATCTCCAGCATCTGCGTAATCGCACGCAACACGGATCGATGACGACCGCTTTCCTGCCTGATATCCAGCTGAATCAGATAGGGCCCAAAGCAATGAGCGCGCCGCAAGGTATCCAACAGCGCGCCCCGCGCCATCTCGGTCAGACCGCACGCCGCCAAACTTTGATAACACGCTCTGAGCGGCTCAAGCAACGCCGCGGGGGTCATGGGCTCTGGTGGCTCAGCGCCACGGTTAAGCGCAGCTTCCAGTGCCTGACGCTGCGCGCGCAGATCGATCAGCAACGGCTTGAGCACAGTTCGATAGGGTTCTCTCGCGCCCGCCGCTAGCGCCCTGAACTCATCCGTTGCCGTGGTCGCTGACAACTCCTCGTGCAAGAAAGTCATGTCGCCAATGAATAGTTCGCAGGCCTGCCACTGCGCCAACAGCAGCACCTCACGAGTGACATCAGCCGTCACGTTGGGATTACCGTCTCGATCCCCTCCTATCCAGCTGGAGATACGAATAGGACACCAGTCCACATCGGGCAAAGCGAGGGAGTAGGTGTCACAGACAAAATCGACCTGACGCAGAAACTGCGGCACCGCGTCCCACAGAGAATTTTCGATCACAGCAAATCCCCAACGCGCCTCATCGACCGGTGTCGGTCGCTGCGTTCTGAAATCCTCGGTGTGCCATATCTGTGAAATCAACTCAGCGATCCGTCGCTGAGTCTGTTGACGTGTCATGTCTGTTAACGCCGCGCTGTCGAGTGCAGCCAGACAATCGCTCAACGCCCGATGTTTATGGATCAGCGTACGGCGCGTAATTTCGGTGGGATGTGCGGTGAGCACCAAGTCAATGTGAAGGTCAGCAATGGCCTGCTGAATGTCGGTGTCTTTCGCTTTGGTCTGCAGCACCCTCAGCGTTCTTTGTAATGTTGCGCTGGCCGAAAAATGGGCTTCTGTCTGCACCGAAGTGGTGTGCTGCTGGTCAGCAATATTGGCGAGGTTCAGAAATTGACTGAAAGCGCGCGCAATCACTAAAAATTCCTGCTCTTCCAGAGAGGCCAGCAACTGATCGAGGGCCTCCCAAGTATCGCTATCCTGAGCTTCTTTTGAGCTGAGTCGGATGTCTTCAACCCGGTTGAACAATTTCTCCCCGGCATTGTCCCGAATGATCTTGCCCAAAATATCGCCCAGCAAGCGCACGTGCGCACGCAACGGGGCGGTGTCTACCACCTCGACCATGATCTCTCCTCAGATTGTGACAAGATCGCGCGTCAGTCCCCCGAGGGGAATCGCGTCGACTTCAAACTGTCTTTAATTCGCGCCAGATGAGGCAAGATGCTCTCACCGCGACGTAGCGTCATACCGGTTGCCAGCACATCGAGAACCGCGAGCTGCACGATACGAGATGTCATGGGCAAGTACTCTTCAGTGTTCTCCGCCACGCTCAACCCAATGCTCAAATGACTCGCCGCCGCCAGTGGCGACCCCTCTGCCGTCAGCGAGACGACCGTGGCTTCAGTGGTGCGCGCCAACTCGGCCGTCTCGACTAAAATCTCTGTTCGACCCGTGTGCGAGATGAAGAAGAAAACATCCCCCACGCCACCTCCCGCGGCCAACATGCGATGCATCAAGGGATCTGTGCAGGTAGTCACCGGCACCTTAAACCGAAAGAATTTGTGCTCTGCGTCCTGAGCAACAGCCGCAGAGGTCCCCAGCCCCAGAAAATACAGGTGGCGAGCTTGCGCTAAATAATCGACCGCTCGCTCAATCGCCGAGAGCGGAAGCTGATCGCGGGCAAGCATTAACGCGGTAATCGTGTTGTCAAACAGCTTACGCGGGTATGTATTGATATCGTCGTCGAGCTCCACCGCTCGACTGATGTATCGGACGCCCGACACCAACGATCGCGCCAGCCGAAGCTTGAAATCCGGAAAGCCGCTCGCACCAAAGCGCTTACAAAAGCGATTCACGCTGGGCTCACTGACATTAGCCGCCGCCGCCAAAACGGCAATGCTGGAGCGCGTCGCCGCCTCGGGATCCTCCAGAATAGCGTTGGCCACCTTGGCTTCCGATTTATTTAATTCGGGTAGGGAGGCACTTAATTGCGTCAGCAGATTGTTTTCTTGATTCATGATGCCGGGCCGAGGACCCACTCCTGAGAAAACAGCCATTCGTGCAGAGCCATAAACCCAAGATGTCCTCAAGCTTAAGCCCCAAGAACGCCCTATTTTACTCAGCTTTTATGTAATAAAACATAAATTTGATCCCATTTATCGCATTTATGTGGCATAAGATGTAATAAAACTACATAGTGTCAGTGATAACCAGCTGAATGGATCCAATAACGCGGAAGCACTGGCTTAGCAGGGGGACTCCAAAATGATCAATGTTGCGATTAATGGTTTCGGGCGGATCGGGCGAAATGTATTGAGAGCGTTCTACGAACGCCCTGAATTAAAGGACCGCATGCGGCTCGTTGCGATCAACGACCTTGGATCGGCAGAGATGAACGCTCATCTCACGCAATTCGACACCACCCACGGACGGTTCGCTGAAACCGTTGCTGTCGAGGGCCAAGACATGCTGGTCGGCACGGACCGAATCAGAATCCTCGCCGAAAGAGACCCCAGCCAGCTGCCCTGGGGCGATCTGGCAGTCGATATTGTCTTTGAATGCACCGGTCTCTTCACCGAGCGTGAAGCAGCTAGACAGCATCTCATCGCCGGCGCAAAGCGGGTTCTAGTCTCCGCACCGGGAAAAGGCATGGATGCGACCGTGGTCTATGGCATCAACCATACGTCACTGACCGCCGCCGACGTGATTGTGTCCAACGCTTCGTGCACGACTAACTGCCTGGCGCCCATCGCCAAGCCGCTCCACGAGGCAGTCGGTATTGATCAGGGGTTGATGACCACAATCCATGCTTACACCAATGATCAAAATCTTTCGGATGTTTACCACAGCGACCCGTACCGCGCGCGCGCAGCGGCTCATAGCATGATTCCGACCAAAACCGGCGCGGCTGCGGCAATCGGGCTCGTGATGCCAGCACTGCAAGGCCGTCTCGATGGGTTGGCAGTCAGAGTACCCACGCTCAATGTGTCGCTGGTCGACTTAAGTTTTACCGCCTCGCGCAGCACCTCGGTTGATGAAATTAACGCGATCATGATGCAAGCCGCTGAGGCCGACACGGCTGGCGTTTTGGCTTACAACACCCAGCCGCTCGTCTCGATTGACTTCAATCACAACGCTTACTCGAGCAACTTTGACGCGAGTCATACCCGCGTGCAGGGCCGGCTAGTCAAGGTGCTTGCCTGGTATGACAACGAGTGGGGCTTTTCGAACCGCATGCTGGATACCAGTCTGGCGATGGCCGCAACGGTGAAACAGGATTTGGGTGTCGCCGCTTAGGCGAGCCCATCATGGTGAGTACTTTGGGGGCGTCAGCCCCCTTTTTTGTGCCTTTTGTTTGTTGAACTGAAGCTATGCCGCCCACCAGCAGTCGAAAGCCGGTAAAACGCTGAACGCACAGACGGGAAATAGCCGTTCGTCTCCGCTACGGCAGGCTGCCTCATACACACATTTTTTTTGCTCGCCCACAATATGCACCACGCCGTGTCGCGTATTCTGCAACCGGTGCTTTGACAACGAAATACGCTTATGTGGCGCGTTTTTGGGGCAGGTCATCAGCGCTCCCTCGCGGGTGGAGAGCCCTTCCTTAATCTCAGATGCACAAGGGAACAGGGATGCCGTATGGGCGTCTTCGCCCATGCCCAGCAGCACAACATCAAAGGTGGGCAGGGAGCCCAGTAAAGTCGAGAGCCCTGCGACGTTTGCGATGCTGTCATCTGGCGTCGGAATCAGCGACAAAAAATCTGCCTCAGCGGCTGGTCCTTGTAATAGCGTGCTGCGGACCATTTGCTCGTTGCGATCGTCGTGATCAGCAGGAACCCAGCGCTCATCTGCCAGCATGATCACGACACGACGCCAATCGATCGTCTTACGCGACAGTAGCGAGAAGAGTGGCTTGGGTGTGCTACCGCCGGATACCACAAGATAGCCAGACCCGCGCTCAGCGATACCCTGCTCTAACCAGGAGGCCACCTGAGTTGCCAGCGCCTCATCGAGGCTGCCGCGATCATCGAAGGCAAGCATCTCAGGCATGCCACCCTCTCCCGTCGCGATCGATTAACAACTCTGACTTACTGGGGCCCCAGCTGCCCGCTTGATAGGCATTCACGTTGACATCACACTGCTGACAGGCGGCGATCAGCTGATCGCACCAACGCCAGCTCTCCTCAATCTCTTCTCGGCCGACGAATAGCGAGGGGTCACCATTAATCGCATCGAGAAACAGGCGCTCATAAGCATCCGGGATGCGATCAATGTCTGCATCTTCGCGAAAGTCGAAATTTAACGTGTGCGTCTGCAGTGACAGCTTGTCCTTGAGACTTTGGCGCTTTGACACCATGGTCATCTCGATGCCTTCATTCGGCTGCAAGCGAATGATCAGCCGGTTGGGCTCCGCAGCCTCACCGTCACCGAAGATGTGGTGAGGCAACGCCTTGTACTGAATAATAATTTCGGTGACTTTGTCGGGCATGCGCTTACCGGTTCTCAAATAAAACGGCACGCCCGACCAACGCCAGTTATCAACGTGGGCCTTGATCGCCACAAAGGTTTCAGTATCGCTGTTGGTGCTCTCGCATCCGTCTTCGTCGAAATATCCGGGCACGGTCTTGCCGTCGATAACACCCTG
>JAYOUT010000047.1:0-4353 GCA_038151055.1 Luminiphilus sp. | reverse complement strand
CGCATCCGTCTTCGTCGAAATATCCGGGCACGGTCTTGCCGTCGATAACACCCTGACTGTACTGCCCTCTCACAACGTGATCCTTCACGCTGGCGGCATCGATGGGCCGAAGTGCCTTGACGATCTTGACCTTCTCGTCACGAATGCTCTCCGCCTCTAGTGAATTCGGAGGCTCCATGGCAACCAGACAAAGTAGTTGCATTAAATGGTTTTGAACCATATCCCGGAGCTGACCCACTCCGTCGTAATACGCCCAGCGACCCTCGATACCCACCTTCTCGGCCACTGTGATCTGCACATGATCAATGCAACTTTGATCCCATTGCGAGTTGATGAAGCGATTGGCAAATCGCAACACTAAGAGGTTCTGGACCGTTTCCTTACCAAGGTAGTGATCAATACGATAGATGTCGCGCTCGTCAAAGTACTGCGCCAACGTGTCGTTGACGTCTCGAGAAGTCTCAAGGCTCTCACCAATGGGTTTCTCCAAAACGATACGACACGGCCCGGTGAGGCAGCCGTCTTGGCTAAGTTGCTCGCAAATGGTGGCGAATAATGACGGCGGTGTAGCGAGGTAAAAAAGACTGACGCGCGCGTCATCCAACCAAGACTGTAGCGCCTCGAAGGCTTGTGGCTCGGAAAAATCTGCCGAGAGATAGCTGAATCGCCCTGCGAAGCGCTCCCACACTATCTCGTCGATGTCCTGCCGCATATAACCGGCCATTTTGGAGCGCAAGTCGTGCTGAAAGCTATCGATGGATTGCTCCTGACGCGCGACGGCTGCAATACGCAGATCAAGGGGCAATAAGCCGGCCGCATCGAGTTGGAAGAGTGCCGGAAACAGCTTGCGCGCCGAAAGATCACCGGTCGCGCCAAAAATGATCAGATCCACTGGGTTCATTGCCCGTCCCCTGTCTTAATCGCCTCAGCCTGCGCCACCGTCTCAACCGCCCCGGCGTAAATGTCGTCCCACGCCCGATCAGCCATCAGCTGCTTGGGCGTCAGCCATGAACCACCCACCGCGGATACGCTATTCAACGCGAGATAAGTTCCCAGGCTGTCACGCGTAATGCCTCCGGTTGGCATAAAGCTGACGCCCGGGAAAGGGCCCGCCAGCGCGCCGATCGCTGGTGCGCCGCCCGACGTCTCGGCAGGGAAAAACTTCAACACGGTGTAACCATGCTCCATGGCTTTGAGTACTTCTGACGCAGTCACCGCACCCGGTAAAAAGGGCAGCGCATGATCTTCTGCTATGCCGAAGAGCGCGTCGGTCGCTCCGGGAGAGACAATGAAATCAGCGCCGGCGGCAGCCGCGCGATCGTAATCCTGCTCAGAGCAGACCGTTCCGGCGCCAATCAATGCCTCGGGAAAAGCCTGCTTCATGGCGCTGATCGCATCGAGACCTACCGGCGTCCGAAGGGTAATTTCCAGAGCTGAGATACCGCCACGAATCAGCGCATCCGCCAATGGCACTGCGTCTGCTACGCGATCTATCACGACCACTGGTATTACGGGACAGCGCAGACTCGACAGTAACGCGGTGCCATTCATATTTAATTAGCCTCCGCACAGGTGAGCGCCGCACCCAGCAGACCGGGGTCGGGATGAGTAATGACAAAGGTCGCAATACCGCCGTTGAAATCGGCGAATCGACCCTTGGCCAGAAAACGCGCACGGAAGTCACTTTTGCGCAGCAAATCGATATATCGAGGCGCGATGCCGCCGGCGAGATACACGCCGCCGCCTGCACCCAGCGTTAGCGCGAGGTTGCCGGCAGCCGAGCCGAGCACTGAGAAGAACGTATTCATCGCCTCAACTGCCAGCGCGTCTTCGCCCTGTTGGGCCGCGCCTCCCACGGCCTCAGGAGTGAGGTGAACCACTGGCAGGCTGCGAATATCAGCCAGCGCACGGTAGATGTTCATGATCCCGGCACCGCACAGCAAACGCTCGATCGAGACACGACCAAATTGTGCACGCAACCGGCTCAAGATCTTTGCCTCGATATCGGTAATGGGTGCGAAATCGACGTGCCCACCCTCGCCCGGCAACACGATGGGTCTGCACTCGCGGTCGAATACCACACTCGCGACACCCGTCCCCGTGCCCGGCCCAATGGCAACCATCGGCTTGTACTGCTCGACACCGCCACCACCAATTGCTTCTAGATGCTCTGCAGACACTGCCGGCAACGCGCGGGCGACCGCAGCGAAGTCGTTAATGATGTTGATATGGGGACACATCATTTGCTCCGCCACGCCCTCGGCCGTGAAACGCCACGGATTATTGGTAAAGCTGATCTCACGCTGTTCAGGGATGGCCGCGACCGCCAGACAGACACGGGCCAGATAGGTATTAGATAAGTTCAGCGCCTGCCAATCCTGGCGGAGTTGATTGAGCACTTCTTCAAACGAAGGAAATTCTTCCACCGCGTAATTGGCAATCGGCTCAGGCGCCGTATTCACCGGATCCGCAAAGGCAAAGCGCGCGTTTGTACCGCCAATATCGGCGAGAAGGTAAAGCGGCCGCACCTGCTTTCCTGTGTCAGCTGGCACAGTGTTCATAAGCAACAGCTCGCGGCGTTTCTTGTGCGGGGACCGGGTCGAGGGTCGGTGGTCCAAACAATGAACAACCGCCGCACTCGGCATCGGTCACGGCCTCTCGATTCAATGCAAACAGTCCACGACCAACGGTATGGGCCTCCGCCGGTTGCTCGGCTACCGCTCGACTCGCCAGCAGCGCCTCATCCACACACAGCGAGAGCTGACCGCTTGCGACATCCAGAGAGATCACGTCGCCGTCTTGAATGCGTCCAATCGCTCCGCCCCCGGCCGCCTCAGGCGTGACGTGGATCGCGGCGGGCACCTTACCTGATGCCCCACTTAAGCGACCGTCAGTGACCAGTGCCACCGCATGCCCTCGATCTTGCAGGACCCCTAGAATCGGCATCAGTTTGTGCAGCTCGGGCATGCCGTTAGCGGAAGGACCTTGGAAGCGGGCAACGATGACGCAGTCTTTATTTAATTCTCCGCCGTCGAAGAGCGATTTCAGTTCATCCTGATGAGAGATCACAACCGCCGGTGCCTCGATCTTCAGATGCTCCGAAGACACTGCAGAGGATTTAATCAAGCTGCGACCTAGATTGCCCTCGAGTAATCGAATCCCGCCCTCCGGTGCGAAGGGATCACGAGCCGGTCTAATCACCTCTGGATCCAGACTCTGGGTCGGTGCAGAACGCCACTGCAGCGCCCCCTCCTGCAGACAGGGCTCAAGGCACGCCGCCTCCAGCGACGCTCCAAAGCACACGCGGGCATCGCCGTGCATCAACCCCGCCTGAATCAACTCGGAGAACAGCAAGCCCGTGCCGCCAGCCGCCTGGAAATGATTAATGTCCGCGCTACCGTTGGGATAAATACGGGCCAGCAACGGAACGACCTTGGACAGGGCGTCGAAATCCGACCAATTGACTACTAGCCCAGCGGCTCGAGCGATGGCGATCAGATGGATGCACAGATTGGTGGAGCCGCCAGAGGCCAGCAAGGCAACCATGCCATTAACAAAGCTCCGCTCATCTACCACCTCGGCGAGAGGCAGCGACTGACGTCCGTTTCTGGCGATTTTCGCTACGTGTTCCGCGGCAGCGCTGGTGAGCGCATCGCGCAGCGGCGTATCGGGATTCACAAAAGCACTGCCCGGTAACTGCAAACCCATCGCTTCCAGCACCATTTGGTTGGAATTTGCCGTGCCATAAAATGTGCAGGTGCCCTGACCATGGTAGGAGGCCATCTCTGCCTCGAGCAGAGCGGCTCTATCCACCTTACCTTCCGCGTACAGCTGGCGAACACGCACTTTTTCTTTGTTGGACAAACCCGAGGTCATCGGGCCAGCGGGGATAAACAGCGCGGGCAGGTGGCCAAACTGCAGCGCCCCCATCAGCAAGCCGGGAACGATTTTGTCGCAGATACCGAGCATCAAAACGGAATCAAACATCTGGTGCGACAGCGACACTGCCGTAGCTTGTGCGATGACATCGCGACTAAACAAACTGAGTTCCATACCCGGCTGACCTTGCGTCACGCCGTCACACATTGCCGGTACGCCGCCTGCGACCTGTCCGGTGCATCCTATCTTGTTGAGCGCCGCCTTGATTTGTTCGGGGTAACCGGCATAGGGCGCGTGCGCGGACAACATATCGTTATAAGCGGTAACGATGCCGACGTTGGCACTGTCCATCATCTTGATGACAGACTTGTCTTCATCACCACAGGCGGCAACACCATGGGCCAAATTACCGCAGCTCAGTTGGCTCCGGTGGACAGGCTGGGACGCCATCTCGTCGATATCCCGGCGATACTG
>JAYOUT010000046.1:0-15457 GCA_038151055.1 Luminiphilus sp. | reverse complement strand
GCGCCTTCTGGTCGTTCACGGTCTACGATGAAAACGGCTTTATGTTCGACGACGTAGCGCATATGAGCTCGGACATTGCCACTGCCAACGACGATGGCACGTACACCGTCAGCATGGGGTGTGGCGACGACTCGTTAAACAATCTCCCAATCAGTAACGACACCGGGGTCTTCAACTTTATCGTTCGGCACTACATTCCTTCGGAGCGGGTGAAGTTCGGCGGCTACCGACTGATGCCGCAGATGCAAAAAGTGGATTAAGGAAGAGCGTGCCGCAGGCCGATGCCGCACGGCGCATCGGCCCCGCGTTTTAAGCGACGGGCTCGGACCGATTGCATCTGGCTGAGCCCGCTCTCAGCTTTATTTCTGACGACGACAGGTCTGCCAACGCCAACGAAGCCAGTCACAGCGCCCGCAGCACATCGGCCAGCAACGCATCCATATCGGCTCGCGATTCATTCAGCGTCAGGCCGAGCCGCACGACGACCAGCTCTTTCTCTGGAATTACCACAACGAACTGACCTGAATTGCCGCCGGCGTGAAACGTGTTCTCCGGCGCACTGGGGAAGGCCCGGTTTTCGGTATTGAGCCAAAACCCAAGCCCATAGATCTCGCCGCCCTCCGCAGTCCCCGGTGTGACGGCGAGGCGTTGCCATGCTGTGCTGATTACCTCACTTCTGTCGTGCCAGGCATCGAGCCATAACTGACCCATGCGCGCCCAGTCGCGTGGGGTGAGGTAGGCGTAGCTCGAGCCGACCTGCACGCCGCTGGCATCGGGTTCCAAAACGATTTCGGTTAGCGCCAGCGGCTCGCTGAAATGTGTCTGAATCCAGTCAGGGTAGGGCTCGCCCTGCAGTGACTGCTGCCACATGAGGGATGCAGTATTGATGTCGCCGCTAGAGTAGGCCCATTGTTCGCCGGGAGGGAAGGCGTGGCCCGTATCCGGTGCCGAGCGCCACATCCCCGGTTGGCGATAGAGCATGTCGGTCACATCATCACCCGGGAAGTACCGCTCCGAAAAATCAAAGCCCGTGGTCATCGACAGCAGGTGTCCGAGCGTGAGATCGGGGTTCACTTTCGCTACGGTTGCGCCTACAGCGCCTGCTCCTTTTAGTGCGGTCACGACAGAATCGTTGAGCCGCAAATGACCCTGATCAACCTGTCGCCCGATAAAGGTCGCCATCAGGCTTTTATTCATTGACCAGCCCTGCATGGGCGTCTCAGCGGTAACCGGGCCTTCGTAACGCTCCGCGACTATTTGCCCGCGATGCATAACGATGACCGCAAGGGTATTTCGGCCGCGCTCGAGGGGCTCGGCGAAGGCGGCATTCAGAGCGGATCCCAGCGCTGCACTCTCCCAACCTTGTGCGACCAGAGCGGGCGGAGCAGGAGCTACTTTACTTGCACCCAGTTCATTACCGATTTTCGGGGCGGCATCGGAGAGAGGGAAAAGCGGCACTTCACCCGCCTCACCTAAGGTGCAGCCATAGCGCAGATGATGCTGCGCTGTCACCGTTTGGCCCAGCATGTGTGCCACAACTTGTCGGTTGTTGGTGTCAAGTTCGTAGTCGAGTAACTGCGCGAGGGGCCCGACGGTGGCGAGGCGCGGCAGTACGTCTGTGTCGACAATACATTGCTCCGGTAGTCGCGCAACAAACACGCCAGAGCAGATTTGCTTGGCGGCGTAGCCCGCGCCAATCGCGCCGGCAAGAAGACTGACATGTATTGCGTAGGCAATACCGCACGCGGTGCTGATCAACACGGCATAAGCGGTTTTTTTTCCCATTCAACTGACTCCAGATGCCCAAAGTATCGGCTGAGACCGATGTTTCAGTGCAGATAGCTAGTGCGGTTCGATGTTGTTACCGCAGTTTAATACTGTTGTAACAATTGCGAGCCTAGACTGCGCCATCACGGTTGTTCGCCGCAGGAGCATGACACCTTGGACATCATTTCTGGATACGGACTCGTTTTTCTTGCACTTGCCTGTGTGTTCGGGCTCTTCATGGCTTGGGGGATCGGTGCCAACGACGTCGCCAATGCGATGGGCACCTCGGTGGGTTCCCGAGCACTCACGCTCAAACAAGCCATTCTGGTCGCTGCGGTCTTTGAGTTTTTGGGCGCCTATCTCGCCGGTGGGGAGGTCACATCAACAATCCGCAAGGGCATTATCGATCCCGAATTGCTGACCGACTCGCCGCAGCTGCTTGTTTACGGGATGCTCGCTGCGCTACTCGCTGCTGCGACGTGGCTGGCGATTGCCAGTAAGCGAGGCTGGCCCGTTTCCACAACGCATTCCATTGTTGGCGCCATCGTCGGATTCGCTGCAGTCGGCATCTCCGTCGACGCGGTTGCGTGGGGCAAGGTAGGTACGATCGCTATGAGCTGGGTGGTGTCGCCCCTTTTGGCAGGCTCTATTGCCTTCGCTCTATTCGTATCTGTGAAGCGGCTCATTCTTGAGCATGAAGACACCTTTCAACGTGCCGTGACTTACATCCCGATGTATATGTTTTTGGTTGGTTTCATGATCTGCATGGTCACCTTGTTGAAAGGCCTGAAGCATGTCGGATTAGATGTAGACCTGGGTATGGGCTCTAAATTTACCAATGCGATGGTCGTTTCGACTTTTGTCGGTGCTGGAGTGGCAGCGTTTGGTGCGTTGTTGTTGCGACGCGTGACCAAGGTCAAGGGCGACATCAATAGCACCGAAAACGTTGAAAGAGTGTTTGGCATCCTCATGATTTTTACCGCCTGTGCCATGGCGTTTGCCCACGGTTCCAACGATGTGGCGAACGCAGTAGGGCCAATCGCGGCGGTGGTGAGTACCGTCCAGTCCGGGGGCGTGATTGGGGCCAAATCGGCAATGCCATGGTGGGTGCTGGGAATCGGCGCTGTCGGCATTGTTGTGGGTTTGGCGACTTATGGCTGGAGGGTGATGCAGACCATAGGCCGCAAGATTACTGAGCTGACGCCAAGCCGAGGGTTTGCGGCAGAACTTGCCGCTGCCTCGACAGTGGTGTTGGCATCCGCCACCGGCCTGCCGATCTCAACCACTCATACGCTGGTAGGGGCGGTACTGGGTGTGGGCTTGGCGCGTGGGGTTGAGGCCCTTCATTTGCCAACGGTTGGCGCCATCGTGACCTCCTGGGTCGTGACGCTGCCTGCAGGAGCAGGTCTGTCGGTACTGTTCTTCTATATTCTGAAAACAATATTTGGTTGAGGGAAGGGTAGAAACTGAATTTCACCCTTGGAAATTACACTCAGTTACGGAAAAGGAATTAGGCTCAGCTATGGCAGTTAAATCAAATCTGACAGATGTCATTGGCAATTCGCCCTTGTCCACTTTGGAGAGGCACGTTCGCGTATGTGCTGATTGCGTGAGTCTCCTGACAGAGTACTTTGAGGCGGCGCAGGCGGGTGAGTGGAAGCGTGCGTCTGATCTGCGTGACAAGATCGCGAAGCTCGAGAGCGTCGCGGATGACCTTAAGCTTGAGGTGCGCAGCAATCTACCCCGTGGACTGTGGATGTCCGTGTCAAGAGCCGACCTATTGGAGCTGGTTCGCATGCAGGACAAAATGGCGAACGACACCAAAGACGTAGCTGGCCTGTCATTGGGCAGGGAACTGGCTTTCCCTGCCAAGTTGGAAAAGAGCCTGTTCAAGTACCTGGCGGCAATTACCGATTGTGCGAATCAAGCCGTAGAGGTGATCGTCGCGCTCAGGGAGCTCTCACGAAGCGCGTTTGGCTCCCGGCAGGTCGACGCTATTGCCAAGATGGTCACAATGGTAGAGAAGGTCGAGCGCAAATCTGATGACCAGCAACAAGCATTGCGCGCCAAACTGCGAAAGTACGAAGCCGACCTGTCGCCTATCGATGCGGTGTTTTTATACCAACTGCTGTCTCAAATTGGTGGCATAGCGGACAGTGCTGAAAAAGTCTCGCACCGGGCCCAAATTATCTCGGCGAGTTAATCCCAAAAATATCGGGCCTGCAGTTCTTAGGCCCGGCGCCACCCATCAAGGCTTTTATTTGAGCTTCCTTTCGGCGCCATCCGCGCATCAGGGCGGGTGCAGGCTACACGCACCCAACATCCGGGTATTTCTGGGCCCCAATCATTGATTATCGATCACGGGATTGTTACTCGGGTTGTCCGCGGAAGACGCGAGCGGTGCGTGCGCGACGTATCGCAATCTGCCCTTCCGACAGCGCGATGACCAAACCATAGCGTAGGAGAGCATTGGACGGCCTTACGCCTGAGGACGCGGATTGTCATGAATTTGAAACAAAACTGGCACACAACTGAAACAGAAATTTAATACCTTGGGGCTTCCTCTATTGAAGTTGGTCCAGCATGAAACCATTCATTTCTAAGCCCCATTTTGTCGCGATTGCCGCGGTTTTAGCCACGCTTAAGACGGTTTCCGTTCAGTCGGCTGATCAAGCTTTGCTGCAGATCCTCCTGCAAAATGGCGTGATCACCCAGGATCAGTACGAACAACTGATTGATAAAGAGACGTTGACCACCGAGGACATCCTTGCCGAGAACACCACGCCTAGCGTGCCGCCATCAGAGGTTGAATTCTCGGCACCGGTAGACGAAGCAGAGCTTGAGACGCGCATTGCACTGGATGACGATGTGGCGGCGGCCATAGATCGAGCAGTGATTGACGCCATTGCCTCAGAATCCACCATCAAGGCGAGCTATGGATCAAAAGGATTCCGCTTCGAGACCCGTGATGGCAACTTCCAGACGAACCTTCAGTGGCGAGCGCAGTTTCGATACAGCAATCCCTTCGGCTCGGATCCGAGGCAGGTATCCAAGTTTGAGGATAACAATACGTCGAGCTTTGAGCAGCGACGCCTGCGAATGAAAATCGGCGGTCATGGTTTCCAGCCGTGGCTGAAGTACTACTTCGAGGTCGATCTGCAGCCGGCACGGGATGTTGATGCGGATGCGTCATCCGCCAGCGCAAGGGTAATTGACTACCGCGTGGATATTGCCAAGTGGGACTGGGGCGGTATTCGCATGGGTCAGTGGAAGGTAGACCTCAACAGAGAGCGAGTGGACTCATCTGGACGGCAGCAGTTCGTCGAGCGTTCAATCGTCAACCGAATTTTCACTGTGGACCGGCAGGTGGGTGTGCAGCTGCGGGGCCGACTATTTGAGGGCACCATGGCAGATACGCGCTACTACGCGGGTATCTTTAACGGTGAAGGTCGCTCCATTAGAAATTCCTCGGAAGATCACCTGTACATGGGGCGACTGCAGTGGAATTTCTTGGGTAGAGACCTCGCCTGGCGACAGACGGATGTCGAGTACACCGAAAAGCCGGCGGGATCCTTCGCGATCGCAGGCTTCACCAATACCGGCCCCTGTACCCGCTGGTCCTCGTCAGGATGTGGCAACCTTGATGGCTTCCTCTCGTCAAAGTTGGCGGCACCCGACCAATTCAAGATCGAACAGGGGGTACAGGAATTCGCATTTAAGTATCGAGGCCTCTCTATCCAGCAGGAATGGCACAGAAAGTTCATCACTGATCGGGTAGAGGGATCGAAGAGCGATTTGACGGGGTTTTACTTCCAGACGGGTTACTTCTTCCATAATTTGATCGACGCCTTCCCAGCGCCGCTTGAGTTGGCTGCTCGATATGCTTATGTGGACGAGCCGAACAAGAGCGTGAGAAGCCTGTACAACGAGCGCGAAGAGTTCACGATTGGCGCAAACTGGTTCTTCTCAGGCCACAGCAACAAGATCACGGTGGACTTTTCTCGCCTTACCCTGGATGACGGGCTGCTGAAATCCAGCCACTCGGAGAATCGCTTTCGTCTGCAATGGGATGTCTCCTTCTAGCGCGCAGCAGCATTGGTGCAAAGGGGAGCAAGCACTAGTGAGCAACGCGCTCTTCAGTCGACACGGGTGTAGCTCAGACCGATTTTCTGGTAGCCATGCGAAGCGAAGCTGGGAAGGTGTGAGAGGTCACTCTCTGACTCATCCAGCTTGATGTCGCCAAGCCGCCCCAGCAGTTCCTCAAACGCAATCTTGGTTTCAAGCCTTGCGAGCTCTGCGCCCGCACAAAAATGGGGTCCAAAGCCAAAGCCCATGTGTGGCTTGCTGGTAGGTCGATCGATATCAAACTGCTCCGGGTTGGGGAACACCTGGGGGTCCCAGTTGGCGCCGGCCCACATCGGGATCACCATGTCGCCCGCTTTCACGTCGACGCCCTCGATCTGATCATCCCGGGTGGCGCGGCGGTAGGTGCATTGAATAGGCGGGTCCCAGCGCAGCGCCTCCTCGACCATGGCCGGGATATCGTCGGGATTATTTCGAAGCCGATTCATCAACGCATCATCATTGAGTAGCACCAGCATGGCATTGCCGATGAGATTGGTCGTGGTTTCGTGCCCCGCGAGGAGGATCTGGTCGATGATGGGCAGTAGCTCTTCGGTGGTGAGTGGCGGCTCGCCGTCGACCTCGGTATTCACCATGATGCTCAGTAAGTCGTCTGTTGGCTCGCGGCGTCGATCTTCAATTCTGGGCACAAAGTAATCATGGAGTTCGACCACGGCGTGGGCCACCTCGCGCCGTCGTTCGTGGCTCAGCAGATCGATGTTGCCCGAGATCATCAGGTCGCCCCAATGCTTGAAGGTCCAGATATCGGCACGATCCACGCCGAGGATGTCGGCAATCACCGTGACGGGTAGGGGAACGGCAAATTCGGGGATTAAGTCGACGGTGCCACGGTCGATAAAGGCGTCGATCAGTTCGGTTGTGATCTGCCTGATCTGCGGCTCCAGCGCGCGCACGCTACGCGGGCTTAAAGCCTTGCTGATGAGTTTGCGATGCCGGGTGTGCTCGGGTGGGTCCGCGGTAAACAGCGCATTCACAATGGGGTGCGCATTGGACAGAATCTCCTCGACATCGTCCTGCACGGGTTCGCTGTTGATCCCCATGTGTCGTGGGCCTCTGTCATCTTCGGTGATGGCAGAGGAATACACGCCGGTATTCTTGGCCAGTGCCGCGAGGGTGTCGTAGCCCGCGACAATCGTGCCAATCGCAGGGTCTCGGCCCACACCCCCGTGTGCATGCATCGAAGCATACATTTTGTATGGGCACTCGATATGGTCCGGGTTCGCGAGATCGACTTCGGGGGGTTTATTTTCGGCCATGGGTCTACTGCTCTGTAATTATCTTTGCAGTATAGCCACGACCGTGGAGATTTCGGTACGCGCTTTACAAAAAACGCTCAGCCGCTCAGTTGACTGCCGTCATCGATAGCGCCACGGGTACGATGATTTCGTTTCGTCTCATGAACGGCAGCGTCCACGGTGGATTGTACTGATTCAAGGTGGGATCCCCTGTAATGTCGATCCCTTCTGCAATTAAGAATGATCTCAGCTTCTGCCAGTTGGCATCGGCTTTTTCTGACGTCGCCCAGCCGCTGAAGCGGATGACCGCAGCCGTGTAGGCTGGTGCTTCACGAAACGCCACCCGCTCATCGTCCGGGTCGGGCAAATCAGCCAGCGCGTATTCCGCGGGCATCATAAATGCCATCTCGTCGCTACCGTCCATGGTTTGTTGCACGGGCGCTGTCATGGCAATCTTTTGCTCGTCAGCATTGCTACCAAAAATGTAGCCAGCAAGCACGCGAAAGCCGTCGTCATCGCCATTGTCCATGGCAGTGACCGCCATGATGCGGGGTGCGTACGCCCGAATCTCGATCTGCTCAGCTTCCCAAGCCCGCTCCACCGAGTAGGCCGGTTCCTCAATGGCCTGGGCGTTCGCGATAAAGAACGCACCTGAGAACATCGCGCAACAAGCCAAAAAGCGTTTGGTTGGACAAATAAAGGTAGGCATGAATTCATCCTGAATTGATCGGGTATGTCATGCATACGAGTACTTGGGAGGACGGATCACGCCGCGAAAGCGGGCCGACACGCACTGAGACAGCAAAGTGTGTCAGTAACTCCGATTAACTCAAGGCCCGGTGGGTTAGCCACTCACCGGGCGGCGCGATGTCGCTGGGGCCTGCGACTAAAGGAATCGTCAGCTAGGCAGCCAGCACCGCACTGGGGGTGGAGCGAGCCAGCGCCCACTCTTCTTCAGTCATCTCTGCTTCGATATCGCCAAATAGCGGCGTGGACAGGTATCGCTCTCCAGTATCGGGCAGTGTGCACAGGATCACAGACCCTGGCTCGGCCCGCTGCGCGACGTCGAGTGCTGCGGCGAACGTCGCACCGCAGGAGATGCCGCAAAAAATGCCTTCCTTTTGCGCCAAGGCTTGCGCTGTGGCAAAAGACGTATCCGCCGACACCGGCACCACCTCGTCAATAAAACCCTTGTCTAGAGACTCCTGAGCGACAAGCGGGATAAAGTCTGGCGTCCAGCCCTGAATCATATGCGGAGCCCAGGCAGGGTGACTGCCGCTGGCAGAGCCGTCTTCGCGTCGCTCTTGAGCGCGCCCATCAGAGAGCAGGGCTGCACCGTCGGGCTCCGTGGTGACGATTTTGGTCTCTGGCCGCTCGGCGCGGAGCACGCGTGCCACGCCGGTGAGTGTTCCGCCGGTGCCGTAGCCCGATACAAAGTAGTCGAGCCGCTCTCCGTCGAAGGCGTCCATAATTTCGCGCGCCGTCGTGCGCTCATGCACGTCGGCGTTGGCTGGATTTTCGAATTGGCGCGCCATGAACCAACCGTTGGCTTCAGCCAGTTCGCGGCACTTGTTGACCATGCCCATGCCTTTCTCTTCTTTGGGCGTCAGCACCACTTTGGCACCGAGGAAACGCATCAACTTGCGGCGTTCCACCGAGAAAGTCTCGACCATCACCGATACGAACGGATAGCCCTTGGCGGCACACACCATGGCGAGACCAATACCGGTGTTGCCCGAGGTCGCTTCAATCACCGTTTGTCCCGGTTTGAGTTCTCCTGAGGCCTCTGCCGCCTCGATGATGCCCATGGCCAGCCGGTCTTTCACAGAACCCAGTGGGTTAAAAGCCTCGACCTTTACCCACATGGTGACATGGTCGGGCGCAAGTTGATTGATCTTTACTATGGGTGTGTCGCCAATAGTGCCAATGATGCTGTCGAACTTGCCCCGCATTAGTGGTCTCCTGAGTTTTCTCGAGAAAAGTCACGTGATAATAACTCGTCCAGAGCCATTGGTGCGCCTCGGAGAAAGCCCTGATGCAAGAAAACACCTAGCTCAAGCAGTGTGGCTTCCTCACGCTGAGTCTCAACACCCTCGGCAATCAGCTGCATGTTTAAATCAGACGACATTTGTTGCAGATGACTCGCGATCGTTTGTGCTTTTGGATCTGCATCAATATTGGCCACTAACCTTCGATCAAGCTTGATACCAGAGACGTTCAAGTACCTCAGTCTGCTCAAGTTGTTCAGTCCGGTGCCAAAATCGTCGAGGACGATTTGTAGTCCTGGCGCCATGGCTTGCAACTGCATCGTCCTCTCAGCTGCTCTGTCTAACATCCCTTGATCATAGTTAAACAGGTTCATCTCTGAGACTTCGATGACTAAGGAGCTAAAAAACGCAGAATCGGCTGAAACAATGCTGCGAACATTTGTCCAGCGGTTGTCGTCCAACAGCACCTCAGGTACAAAATTGACGTAAGTTTGGGCGTGGGCTTCGCCGTGCAGGGCAGTCGTTATGGTTCGCTTTTGCTGCCAGAGCTCTGACTGAAAAGGCTCTTCCCATTCCAACAAACACAGCTTTTTTAAATAATCTTCAGTGGTCAGCAGCTCCTCGCCGACCACATCGGGTGATTGCCAGCGAGTGAGGATTTCGCCTGCAGTCAGCCTGCCAGTCCTGGCGTCGAGGATCGGTTGAACCTTGTAGGTAACAAGGCCATCTAGGATGGCTCTCCGCAAAGTAGCGTCCGTCACCTCTGGTGTGCTTGTCATTGAGCTGGCGATTTTATCTCCCGGCCATCAAGTCCGATAATTTGGTGCCAGAATAACTCAAGTTGCTCTTGCGTGGTCTCTCGCTGGGCGGTCCAGCTGACATGAGCATCCAATGGCCTGTCCGTGCTGATTTCGATACCCCACAAACCCTTTATTTGGTTTGGGATCTGGGAGTAACGCATGTCAACAACGAGTCTCGGATCCTCGTTGTCTAGGGCTAGCCAGTCATCAGAAAACCAGCGGAAGCGCTCAATATCCTTGGCTTGCTGCGACGCTGGTGTGAGAGACGGAAAATCGCGAGCCACATTGAATTTGGCGGCTGATTCCCCCGGGAAATACGTCGGTGTGAAACCCACACGCACGGCATCGACGTAATAGCGGTCCTCATATTCGTACAGGGCCTTCCAGACCAGCAAATTGGCAAAGCCCGGCTTCACCTCAAGTCGAGTCGGCTTGTGTTGGCGGTGGCTGACGATGATTTCAGCAGCAGATAGTGCGCGCTCATGTTGCACTAACCCAAAGCCCAGATAACTGAGCGCCCAGCAAAATCCGTAGACCGCGAGTCTTGGCTGCCGCCGAACAGCAGATGTCAGCAAAAAGATCAGCAAAGGCAAGGTGAAAAGCGGGTCAATGACTGAGACGTTGTGCCACGCGAAGCGCGCCTGGGTCAGGGGCCAGAGTAATTGTGTGCCGTAGGTGGTGCAGGCATCTAACAAGCCATGGGTACCATAGCCCAGCGCGGCGAAAAACCACACGCTTCCAAAAGACAGACGTTGCCTGACCAATGGGTAGAAGGCGCATGCACAGATCAGCGCGCCGACAGGGACAAAAAACAGCGAGTGTGTGAATTGCCGGTGGTATTCCAGCGCCAGCAGGGGGTCGGTGTCGGACTGAATCAACACATCTAGATCAGGGGCCATGCCGGCCAACGCACCAATCCAGAGGGCATGGCGCAAAGTACTGGCCTTGCTACCTGATTGTGCGGCGGCAGCGCCAATCGCTGCCTGACTGAGGGGATCCATAAACCTTCCGCCGTTGAACTGCGCCCCAAATAGGCTCCACCCGCTGTCTCAGCTGACAGCTCGCTGCAGGCTTCTTGGAAGCGCGTTGGGGGCGCACCATACCAAAACCCGGTGACACTCCCCAGTGGTTTGGTTTGGGATGCACTAGCAGGGCTTGGGGTAACATCAGCCGAACTGGAAATGTGTCTAGCGAGACACTTTTCGATCGGAGGTGAAAGATGAGATTAAACGCTGCGCGCATCGCGCCATTGGCTGAAGCGGACATGGCGCCCGAATTGCTCGCGTTGCTGGGGCCTCGCTTCAAGGCGATCCCGGTGCTGAACATTTTCCGAACGCTGGCCCATGCGCCCAAGGCTTTTAAGCGCTTTATGGCGTGGGGCGGGTATATTTTGTCTGATGCCAACAGTCTCAGCCCCCGAGACCGGGAGTTGGTGATTCTGCGGGCGGGCTTCAATTGGAAATCCGGCTATGAATGGGCGCAGCACGTGCGTATCGGCTTGGACTGCGGTCTGAACGAAGCCGAGATTGCGCGCATCAAGACGGGGCCCGACGCCCCCGAGTGGAGTGTCAGCGATCGTGCGTTGCTCA
Source organism: Luminiphilus sp. (assembly GCA_038151055.1). Lineage (GTDB taxonomy): Bacteria > Pseudomonadota > Gammaproteobacteria > Pseudomonadales > Halieaceae > Luminiphilus. The sequence continues at coordinate 3,935 of JAYOUT010000046.1, read as the reverse complement.
CGGCGACCGACGAGCTGACCGCCGACGCATTTATCAGTGACGCGACGTGGGCCGCATTGGACGAGTATTCTGATAAACAGCGAATGGATTTAGTGATGACGGTGGCGCAGTACACGCAGGTGTCTATGATGTTGAATAGCTTTGGAGTGCAACTTGATGAGGATTTAAGGCTAGATCCTGATCTGTGCCCTTGACCCCACGATACTCATGAGGAATTGAATAGTGTTGAAGCGTTTCGGTTTGCTAGGACAGCGGCGAGGGTGTCATCTATCGAACGCTGTATCGGTTTTGGTGATGGCCCTCTTCAGTGGGGCAGTTGTTGCCTCTGATCCGATACCAGCCGACTGCGATACGGCCCGTGATCGCGCCAAAAGCAAATACGGTGGGGTCAGGCATTATTTTGATACGTTCAATCAGTGCGTGACCCGGGCTGAGGGTGACCTATTGCAGTGCGAGGCGGCGCTGAATGATCAACAATCGGCACTGGGCGATTTTATTTTTGCGCAGCGCGTGGCTCAGGATGTTTGTGGTCGTGAGGGGCAATCAGGAGATATCGTTCAGCCCGCCCAGTCGGCACGTGAATAACGTCAGTCGAATAACCCCAGCACGCTCTCTGGAGGTCGCCCGAGCGCCGCGCCCCCGTCGTGAAGGACGATCGGACGTTCGATGAGAATAGGGTTCGCGCTCATGGCCTTAATCAAAGCCTCGTCAGCAGTATCCTTATTTAGACCCAGTTCTTTGAACACTTTTTCACCCCGCCTCAGTAACTCCCAGGGTTTGATGCCGAGCTGACGTAACACCTCGGCCACTTCAGTGGTGGAGGGTGCGTCATCCAAATAGAGCCTCACAGCGGGGCTGATGCCGCGCTCTTCGAGCAGGGCCAACGTTTGGCGTGATTTGGAACAGCGTGGGTTGTGCCAGATGGTGGTCGTCATGTTGTGGGTCCAAAAATTGAAAGTATGGCCTGCTTGGCCGACACTTTCGAGAGGCGTACCGGTATGACACCACTATGGCAGTGACTGACACAGAGAACCTCTCTTTCAAACACGGGACGCTGACCTTCTCGGCGCAGGCGATGGGTGATGGCCCCGTCGTGCTGTGTTTGCACGGGTTTCCAGACAACGCTGGGTCATACCGGCACCAGTTGCCGCCGCTCGCAGAGGCCGGATATCGCGCGATCTCGCTGACACTGCGTGGCTATGAGCCGGGTTCGATCCCGGCCGATGGCGACTACACCATGGAGACGATCGTGACAGATATCTTCGCGGTCATTGAGCAGCTCGGAGCGGGCCCTGTGCACCTTATAGGGCATGATTGGGGCGCGGCCATCGCTTATCGCGCGGCCAGTTTGAGACCCGACTTTTTCCGTAGCCTTACGACAATGGCAGTCCCCCATGCCGGGCGCTTTGCCCGCGAGGGTTTGCGGTTAACCCGGCAGTTGAGGCGTTCGTGGTACATGGTTTTCTTCAATATTCCGTGGCTATCCGATTGGGTGGTGTGTCGGCAGGACTACGCCTTCATCCGCCGGCTGTGGCAAAACTGGAGCCCGGGCTGGGCGCCGGAGCCGCACATTCTGGAGGGGGTGATCGATACGCTCTCGCAACCAGGTGTGCGCACGGCCGCGCTTGGCTACTATCGCGCCGCGTTGTCGTTGAATGCGTTACTGGTTAGCGCCGACGAAGCTCATTACGCGGTGCCTGTACCCACGCTGGCGATGTCTGGTGAGTTGGATGGCTGCATTCTCACCGATGTGTTTGAACGGCTGACAGAGCCCGAAGATTTTCCAGCGGGAGTGCGCTTTGAGCGAGTAACAGGAGCGGGCCATTTTCTGCATCAAGAACGGCCAGAGGCAGTGACTAGCCTGATTCTGGACTGGTTATCATCACAGCCAGAGGCTAAATCCTCTTTACCTCTGAAGAATGTGGCCTTGTCGCAAAATACTGGGCAGAGGGAGACGATTTGATAGCCTAGTCGTAGGTGATGACCCAATAACCAGTAACACCTAATAACATCGGTCCGTCCATGGCCGGCTAAGAGGGTTCCTATGAAAGATATTTCTCGCTCTATTGAGGCCTGCGCTAGTCATTACGGCGAGCAGGCGGATGCCATGCGCACTTACTTATTGGAGGGTCAGGCGGCCGCGCTCGCGCTACCGAACAGGGGGCCGCTGAGGTTCACCGAATCCGGCGCGCTGGCAGACGAGATTCGGGCGGCGTATTCCGAATACGGCTTTTATGTATTTGAAAATGTGCTGAGTGCCGAAGAGCTCGCCGATATCAAAGCCGATCTCGACACTATGCGCGCGCAGTTTCCCACTGGCCCGGAAAGTCAGGTGAACGCCGCCGGCGAACCGGCCTTGGGCGCCGACGCCAAAGCCTTAACGCTGGTGTGGTCAAAGCCCTTGGGCGACCCGCTGGGCGGCACCGAACTCGCCAATGGTCGCCATCAGGTGAAGATGTTTGAGCCTGAGGCCAATGCCGAGGCGCCGCCAGCTGCGCCCTTTATTCTTCTTGGTTCGCTGCAGTTCTCCGATGCCTGTCTGAGGACCTACGCGCACCCCGAATTACTCAAAGTCACCGAGTCGATTAATGGCCCCGACTTTGCGCCGTTCAATGAGGCATTGTTTATCAAAGAGCCGGGTATCGGTGCTGCAGTTTCCTGGCATCAGGATGGGGTGACCCACTGGGACAGTCCTGACTTTGATGAGGACATTCACGGCTTTAACTTTATGGCTCAGGTGTATGGCAGCACCGCGGTGAACGGTGTCTGGGTGCTACCGGGCACCCACAAACAGGGCAAGCTCGATATCAAGGCGCTGGTCGCCGAGTCTGGTAGCGAGCGCCTTCAGGGCGCGGTACCCATTGTCTGTAACCCCGGGGATGTAGTGATCTGTAATAGGCAGCTCTTGCACGGCTCATTCCCCAACTGCGGTTTTGAGCCGCGCATTACCGTGAACTTTGGGTTCCACAAGCGCTCCTCGGTATTGGGTGTTATGGGTGGCGGTATCCATAGTGACGCGCAAGTCTTTGATGAGGAGATTGTGACGCGTCGTTCGAGGGCGATTGGCTACGCCATTGATGCTCGCAAGCAGCGATTCCCTGATGAGACCCCATACGACTATCAGCCGCTCGCGGCCGCTGCGAACGATTATCGGTGGGATGAGTCTGCGCGGGCGGACCTCAAGGACTACAACCTTGACGACCTCAGTATTTGACTCGCCGAGAGAAAACTCGTCGGCCTGGCGTCGTCAACGGTTTAAGAAGCCGTTAGCGATTTAAGAAGCCGTTAGCGATTTAACAGCTCGGCCATGATGGCGTTGAACTGAGCGGGGTCTTCCTGCATCACAAAGTGGCCGACACCTGACATCAGTGTCGCCTCGAAAGAAGCGGTAAGGGCCTGCCCCGCGAGCGTATTGGTCGGGCGATAGTCTGAGTTGATCAGGCGAATAGGCACGTCGATATTCGCCAAGGTCTTTTCGACATCTTCGTCAAACCAGCGGGCGAAGCCCTCAAACGCGCCCATGCCCGCTGCGGGTGGCGCAGCACCCATATCGCGGGCGATCTGGTCAATCAGTGCCGGGTCTGACGTGGGCAGGAAAAAACTACTGCGCACTAGGCCTTCCACCGTGCCGGGAAAGTCGGCGTCCATGGCGGCGAGCATTCCGGCGAGTTGCTCATCGGCGTAACGCAGCGACACATCACTCAGGGTGTCGGCGCCAATGATCATTTTGACGCGCCCCTTAAGAAGCCTCGCGGCCTCGAGCGCCACCGGCCCACCCATCGAATGACCGATCAGAATGACGTCTTCCAGTTGCAGCGCATCGGCCACCGCGGCGACATCGTCGCCAAAATTGGCCATCGACCAGTCCTCGCGATTGATTCCCGAGTCGCCGTGCCCGGCGAGGTCAATGGCAACCACTTGATGCGTGGCGGCAA
>JAYOUT010000045.1:5616-15574 GCA_038151055.1 Luminiphilus sp. | reverse complement strand
CCATCTGAATCCGCGTCAGCCAGAATACACACCTTGTGATAGCGCAGCTGGCTGAGATCGGTACTACCCGGGTCAATGCCCAACGCCACAGAAATATTGTTGACCTCTTGGGAGGCGAGAATCTCCACTGCATCGACTTCCCAGGTATTCAGGATCTTGCCCCTGAGCGGCAGGATCGCCTGATACTCGCGGTCCCTGGCCTGCTTGGCAGAGCCGCCGGCGGAATCGCCCTCGACAAGAAACAGCTCACCGCGCTCGGGGTCCTCGCTTGAGCAATCCGCTAACTTGCCCGGCAGGGCTGGTCCGGAGGCCACTTTCTTCCGCACCACCTTCTTGGCCGAGCGCAGTCGGCTCTGCGCACGCTCAATGCACAGCTCGGCCAGCCGCTCCGCGTCAGCCGTGTGCTGATTGAGCCATAGCCCAAAGGCATCTTTGGCTACCCCCGAGACAAAGCCGGCCGCCTCACGAGAAGACAAGCGTTCTTTGGTTTGACCCGAGAACTGCGGGTCCTGCAGTTTGGAAGACAAGACAAAGCAGCAACGGTCCCAGACATCTTCGGCGGTCAGCTTGACCCCGCGGGGCAATAAGTTGCGGAGCTCACAAAACTCCCGCATGGCATCCAGAAGCCCCGAGCGCAGCCCATTTACATGGGTCCCGCCCTGCGGGGTAGGAATGAGATTGACATAAGACTCCGCCACCACCTCGCCGCCCTCGGGCAACCACTGGATCGCCCAGTCCACGGCCTCGGTTTCCCCTTCAAAATGCGACCTAAAGGGCGTCTCCGGTATCACCGGAAAATCGATTGTGGCGTCAGCCAGATAATCTGAAATGCCGTCTTCGTAATACCACTCGGTTTTTTCTTTTTTCTTCTCATCTGTCAGCGTCACTTTCAGACCGGGACAGAGCACCGCTTTAGCGCGCAGTGCATGGCTAAGCCTCGGCACTGAGAAGTTGGCGGAGTCAAAATAAGAAGGGTCGGGCTTGAATCGAATGCCCGTGCCGGTATTGCGCTTGCCGCACGTGCCGGTGACTTTCAAATCAGCCGTTTTGTCACCGCCAGAAAAAGCCATCGTATGAACATTGCCGTCGCGCCGGATGGTCACTTCCAATAATTCCGACAGTGCGTTCACCACCGATACGCCCACACCGTGCAGACCGCCGCTGAATTGATAGCTCTTGTCCGAGAATTTTCCACCCGCATGAAGCGTCGAGAGAATCACCTCGACGCCCGGCAACTTTTGCTCAGGGTGCAGATCAACGGGCATGCCGCGTCCATCATCCACCACACTGAGAGCGCCGTCGCTGTGCAGAATGACGTCGATTTGACTGCAGTGCCCCGCTAGCGCCTCATCCACTGAGTTGTCGATGACTTCCTGAGCGAGATGATTTGGGCGAGTGGTGTCGGTATACATACCGGGACGCTTGCGGACCGGCTCCAGACCAGTCAGGACTTCAATAGCGTCAGCGTTGTATTTGGTCATTGTCTACTGCAGCTCGTGTAATACGGTTGGCTTTGGCGAAGGCGGGCACCCGCGCAAAGACAACGCGTTTTAACAATCTCGTTTAAGCGTAACCCGGCGAATCGAGGTCAACGGCAAACGCCTCATCGGTCACCCTGAGTACTACTGTTTCCCACTCGCCCGACTCATGGAGTGTCAGCATACGACATCCCGGCGCCTGTGCATCTACCCGAAAATCTGCTGAGTTAGGCGCAAATTGAATGCAGGTCGAGGGGACCGTTAGGCATTGTACGCCGCGATACGTCTGCGCTGAATCCTGATGGACGTGACCCGAGATCACCACCGCCTTTTCACCCAAGGGGGCCAGCAGACGCAGCGCATCCAGCCCATTCTCAGCGCCAATCTCATCCAACCATGCGCAGCCCACAGGCAGTAGCGGGTGATGGGTCGCCACCAACATCGGCCTGCCCGTTGTTTGGGCATGATTAACCGCTTGCTCAAGCGCCGCAATTTCTGAGCTGGCCAGATGACCCGCCACAACGCCGGGATGCTGGGTATTCAGCATGAGTATGTCCCAGTGGGGAAGCTGAACCGTTCGCTTGAAATGCGACTTCAGCGGATGATTGTCCGACCATACGGCGTCATGGTTGCCGGGCAGCCAGAAACTCGGCACCCCCAGCGGCGCCAGCGCCTCGTCCAGCCGGTCATAAGCCTCCTCCGCTTCATCACCTGCGAGATCGCCAGTGAGCAGCAGCGCGTCAATCGGGCCCAGAGTCGCCACCAAACGGCAGACAGCCGCGAGGGATCTGTCGGTATCAATGCCCACCAGCTGGCCCCCGGGCTCTCGCATTAAATGCGTGTCAGACAGTTGCACCACGCGGCTGGAGGCAGCCGTGTTAAGTGTGGCCACGCCACTGAGCGCGTTCATGGTGAGGGTTGGTCAGGTTCCGGCAGGACAGCGTCGACTGACCGGCCATTGTTCAGACAAAACTCCATCAGCTCAGCCGCAAAGCGATTCTGCTGAAACTTTTCGTCTCGCTGCAGCATGTCTGGGTTGGGATACCGGTAACGCGCCTCGAAACGCCGGGAGGTACTGCAGTGGACCACCTCAGCCATTCTGGCATCGTGATACAGGCGTAGATCAAAGTAGCTGTTAGCCCCAAAATCAGACAGCACGCCCTGGTAGCGAAGTCGCATGTCCGTGGTGTAGCGGTCGCGCGCCGTGACCTCCAGCACCACCGAAACCTCACCGGCCTCAAAGACACATCGGCTCGCTTGCTCATAGGCGGGGAAGAGGCGCATCAGACGGTGGTAGTTAGCCTCACACTGGGCGTGCAGGTCCGACAGGTCAATGTAATAACCCTTCTTGAGTCTGCTGCGCGGCTGCACTTGTCTGGTTTTGTCCACCATACCGACAGTGTAGCAAGCCCCTCAGGCCCGGGAACTGCCAAAATGTTGCCGGATTTGACGCCGCAAAAGCCAATGGCAGAGTGGTAGACTCCCGTCCCTTTATTAATTCAGGCTCTGAAAAGCTATGCCAACATTGCCTCTCTCCATTCGCGCCCTGACCGTCACTGTATTGAGTGGCGCGCTCTGTGTTGCAGCACAAGCGGATACACTGGTGGACATTTATGAGCTCGCGCTGGAGAACGACGCCCAGCTGAAGACGCAAATCGCGCAGTACAACGCCGACATCGAGCTAGAGAAGCTGGCGCTGGCGCCCCTGTTGCCTCAGGCGCGCGCAGGTTACTCCTTCACGGATTCCGAAAACGACTCCACCAGACCCAACGTCATCTTTAATGACGATCCCTTGAATCCCGGATTCCAGCAGATTGATGTCACGTCAGTCACCGAGACCGAGACCGACGGCTATGACGTCAGCCTGTCGCAGACACTGTTTGACCTGTCCGCCTGGTTTGGCTGGCGCGCTGGCAAAGAGCAGACACAACGAGCTGAGGCCAATTTGTCTGCGGCGCAACAGGACCTGATCGTCAGGGTGGTGCAGGCCTACTTTGGCGTACTGCGGGCTCAGGACAACCTGCGAGCCTCCCAGGCTCAGGAACGCGCTTTTGAGCGTCAATTGGAGCAAACCCGCCAGCGGTTCGAAGTCGGCTTGATCGCTATTACCGATGTGTATGAAGCCGAGGCCGCACGTGATCTGGCTCAGGTGAACCGCATTGTTGACGAGAACAATGTGGCCGTCGCCAAGGAGAATCTGTCTGTGCTCACCGGCCAAAAACCTGGCGCGCTATACGTACTGGGCGAGGAATTTGATCCGCGTCCACCCGAGCCCGCCGACCGCGCCGCGTGGGTCGACTTTGCCATGTCGAACAACTACAGCCTCGCCGCCGCACGCTTTGCCGAAGAGGCTGCCAGACAGAGCGCCACCTCCTCACGGATGGGCCACGCGCCGACCGTAACGGCCAGCTACAGTTATCGCGACAGTGAGACCACTGGCAGCATCAGGCAGAATCCTGAGAGCCAGTTCAACTTCCCGCCTGACTCGGAGCAGACCAATGAATCCTGGCAAATCCGCTTTGACCTGCCTTTATCCACGGGCGGTGCGATCAGCGCGAGCCGTCGACGGGCTGCCGAGGAGTTCAATGCCGCCAGAGAATCTCGGATAAATCTGACCCGCAATACGGTGACGCAAGCGCGGTCGCTACACATGACCGTGATGTCGGATGTATCGCGCGTTAAGGCCCAAAAACAGTCGATTGTCTCCAGCCAAAGCGCGCTGGATGCCACGCAGGCCGGGTACGAGGTCGGGACGCGTAACATCGTTGATGTACTCAATGCGCAGAACACACTGTTCCGGTCGCAGCGCGACTACGCCAATAGCCGCTATGACTTCATTATTAACTCGCTGCGGCTGAAAGAGGTGGCCGGCACACTCTCGCCAGAGGACATTGCCAAACTGGAAGGCTTTCTGTTGCCGCCAGCCGCGCCGACCGCTTCGGGCAGCGAATAATTAGGGCAGGTGGGCCGTTAATACGGTCCACTGCCGACCCAGCACATCGCCCTGGCTCGACTGATATTGCTGGGCGCGATGACCCATCTCCGCCGCTTGCGTGATGCCTGCTTGATCAGCCAGCAGACTGACGACTGCCGCTGTCAATGAATCCGCATCAACCTGAATCGCCGCCGCTTGCTGAAACAAATCGCGGTAGATACGAGCAAAGTTAAACGTATGAGGGCCCGTCATGATGGGTAGTTGCCAAGCGGCAGCCTCCAGCGGGTTGTGCCCCCCATGCGGCACCAGGCTGCCGCCAATCAACACAACATCGGCGCAACCGGTTATGGCGCCCAAACGCCCCAAAGAATCCACAACCACAATGTCATCCTCAGCCACCAGCGCCGAGCCCTGATCACCGTTATCGGCCTGCGCTGTCTGCAACGCACTGTGGCGCACCACCCGATACGGGGCGATTTCTGGCAACGTCAGCACGCTGGCAACTCGCTCGGGGTGTCGCGGCGCGAGGATTAACAATGCGGCTGGCAGCACGACTTTCAATTTGGAAAACGCCTCCAACACTATCGCTTCCTCACCCGGATGTGTGCTGGCTGCGAGCCAGGTAGGACGGTCAGCAGCGCCCGGACCCAAAAGCGCCCTCTCGATCAGACCGGCCTCGCGCAATGCCTCGGCGTCGAGCGCAAACTTGAGGCTGCCAGTGACCGTCAGCGCCTCGGGCTTCACACCCAACACCTTGAGCCTGCGCGCATCGGCAGAGTTCTGCGCTGCCACTGCTGAGAATTGGGCCAGTGTGTGGCGCGTTAGCGATGTCAATCGCGCGTACCCCCGCGCCGAGCGCGCAGACATGCGCGCATTCAGCAGAACAGTCGGCACACCCCTTGCCGCGGCGTGGGTCAGGATGTTCGGCCAAATTTCAGTTTCGACGAACGCGCCAAGTACCGGGTGCCAATGCTCGAAAAAACGTTTTACTGCGCCGGGTGTATCGAAGGGCGCCCAGTCCCATTCAACGCGGTCTCCCAGTTTTTGTCGCACTTGGTCTGCGCCTGTGGGGGTGGTGGAGGTCATCAAGACGCGCACGTCAGGGCGTTCCACCAGCAGGCGCTCGATCAGGGGAATAACCGCCAGTGTCTCGCCCACGGACACCGCATGAATCCAGACGCGCTGCCCAGAGTGCTCTGGCCGATCATGGCCATACCAACCAAAGCGCCGTCGGATATGAGAGCGATAGCCTGCATGGTCGCGACCTCGCCACAACAAGCGAAGCACTACCACTGGCACGAGCAAGCGCATGGCTAAGGAGTACAGTCGGCGACTCAGCAGCGTTCGACGGTTTCGCGCGCTCAAGACAATCGTATACTCACAGTCCTCACGCGCCGAGCGTATCACGGACTGGTCCATGACTCTGAGCCCTCCCCAGACCCCTGCCCCATCAGTGCGCGGATTTCTCCCTGATCACGAGGGCCGACAACTGTACGACTGGGGGCTGGAGGCGGCCCTGCTCGGACCCCTGTTGGAGGTCGGGAGTTATTGCGGGCGATCCACTATTTGGCTGGGGCAAGCGGCGCGGGAAAGGAATACGGTGGTCTTTGCCGTCGACCATCACCGAGGCTCGGAAGAACATCAGCCGGGAGAAAGCCACCACGACCACGATTTGGTCGACGCTTCGGGACAGTTCAACACCTTCAATGAGTTCAGAAGCAACATCGAAGCCGCGGGGATGAGCGAAGCGGTGATTCCCATCGTCAGTGGTAGCGGCGCCTTGGCAGCGCATTGGCGGGCCGATCTGGGCATGGTCTTTATTGACGGCGGGCACAGCCTTGACGCAGCACTGACCGATTATCGCGCCTGGGCGACGCGCATCCGGCCGGGAGGTATTTTGGCGATCCACGATGTGTTTCCCGATCCGGCTGATGGCGGACAAGCGCCCTACACCATTTGGCAGCTGGCGGCTGAATCCGGTCTCTTCGAACCACTGGGTACCACCGATACCCTTCGCGGTCTGAGGCGTCTCCAGCCCTGAGTCAGTGGTTGGCATCAGCGAAGCCAGCGCGCTTGAGTAATCGCAATGTTATGACCAACGACAAGAGCGCTCGTCGGCGCAATCGTTAAGCCACTCGCAAATTCGATTCGTCTGGCTAGTCGGTCAATCGCCTAGGGTCGGCGATAAAAATAGCCCGCTGGCAGCGGTGTGGCGGGTCAACGCATCTACCGCGAGGAAAACAGCGCCTGCTGTCCAGGTCGGCTTCTCTTTTGGCCACAGCACCTGCTCGGCAAACTGGTATCCCGTCCACCAGGCACCATCCGTATCACGCCACTGCGTCAGCCAGCTAAAAAGCTCTGCTGCCTGTTCGCGTTCCCCCGCTGCAAGGAGCGCCAGCGTCAATTCGCAGGATTCTGCGACCGTGGCCCAGGGCTGATGATTCTCGCAACGGCAACCGATACCAGGCTCTACAAATTCAGACCAACGCTGCGCGAGGCGCGTCTTGGCGTCCTCTCCCACAACCCACCCGGCGAGGATGGGATAGAACCAGTCCATGGCATATCGGGATTTACTTTCCCATGTGCGATCAAAACGCTCCGGTCGATCTTTGAGCGCTTGACCGAGCCGCGTGCGTGCCGCCCGCCAAAGAGGGGCCGACTGACCCGCGTGCTCTGCGATCAAAATGGCGCACTCCAAAGATTTATAGAGTGAGCTGCAGCCGGTGACCAGCGCGTCTCCCAACGGCGCGCCGTCGGGGTCTACCGCCCAATCGATATCGCCCTCAGGGCTTTGATAGCGGAGTACAAAATCGATCGCCTTTGAGACCACAGGCAACAGGCGCTTCAGAAAGGCGTCATCCCGGGTGATCAAAAAGTGATGCCAGACGCCGGTCGCCACATAAGCGACATAGTTGGTCTCGCGACGCTCCACGGTCAGGTCAGGCTCGCCAGATCGATAACACGCCCACCAACTGCCGTCGTCCAGCTGCGTATCGGCAAGCCACTGATAAGCGCGCAGTGCAGCGGCATGCTCGCCGGCAATGCTGAGCCCCATGGCAGCTTCGGTATGATCCCAAGGGTCGGTATGGCCGCCCTCGAACCACGGTATCTCACCCGAGGGCCGCTGGCTGGCGAGCAAAAAGTCCACGCTGGGTCGCAGCCACTGAGCCGGATACGCCCCAATACTCAGCAACGGCGCGTTCATGCCGCGACCTCAACCGGCTTGGTGAAATACAAAACGACGCTCTTACCCATCACAGGATTGAGCAAGGCGTCGACGGCGCGCGTTAGCCACGGTCGGCTCATCAAATCCCACACCAGAAGCTTGTGATACATCCGCACCACCCAGGGCTCGGCCTCCCGTCGCCAGAACAAGCACTTCAGCCACCAATAAGGAACATGGAGCGCGTGGGCACTGCCTTTGCTGTTAAACAGGAATCCCTCTCTCACTACCTCGCGCCGCAGATGTGTGGCGTCAAAAATGCGAATGTGGCCGCCAGGTGTATTCCGATAACCCTCGCTTAACTGCCAACAAATCCACTCAGGCCACTGTCTGGGCACGCTGATACACAGGCGCCCTCCCGGCTTGAGCACCCGCTTGATCTCCGCAAGCACCAGCAGATAGTTGGGAATGTGCTCCAGAATCTCGCTAGCAATCACGGCATCGACGCTGGCGTCCGCCAGCGGCAGCGCGGTGGCGTCACCCGCGGCGAATCCGATTTCCCCGCCGGGAACGTGAACCTGCATGTCTTCAATACGGCCAGACGCAGTGCCCAGATCCCGCTCTGACAGGTCGACCCCCAGCGCTTGCACCCCGTCGAGCAAATAGGTCGCCAGAGTATGCCGCCCTTCACCACACCCCACGTCGAGGCAGATTTGCCCGGGTGCCAACTCCAATTTATCCAGATCGACCGTCAGCATGCGGCAATACACGCTCTGTACTGCGCCAGCATTTGTTTTGCACAAACAGACCAACAGTAATGTTCTTCCACACGCTGCCGCCCACGCAGCGACAGCGACGCCGCCAAAGACTGGTCTGACAATACCCGCGCTAACGCCGCCTCCAATGCGGCACTGTCGCCAGCAGGCACCAACAAACCGCCATCAGCCACCACCTCGGCCAAAGCGCCGCCGTCACTGGATACCAGTGGGATACCGGCTGCCATCGCCTCGACAGCCGGCAGGCCGAACCCTTCATAGAGAGAGGGCACGACCGCCACGGCACTCTCGGCATACAGCCGATTGATATCCTCGTGACTGGCATCTCCAACAAACCGAATAGCGTCATCTAGACCAAGGCGACTAATCAGGGCTTCGGTATCACCGCCCGGTTTGGGGCGCGCAATCAACACCAATCGGCGTGAGGCATCCGCTACATGGAGGTTTTTAAACGCGCGCAACAGTACGGGGAGTCCTTTTAGTGGCGCATCAGCAGACGCAGTAGCAATCAGCTGGCCGGGGCGCCTTTGGACATCGGCTAATGGGGTAAACAGTCCCGTGTCGACACCGTTCGGGACCACCTTGATCGCACTCGGTAGCACACCGAAGTCGGTCGCGATGTCGTTGGCCGACAACCGCGATACCGTCACGATATGGTTCAGACGCGAGGCGACGTTCGCCTGCATTGTCAAAAAGCTGTGCCAACGGCGAATCATCATCCGTCTCCACCAGCGGGATTCACCCTCGAGCGCGACTCGGAGGTCCCGGGTGATCGGGTGGTGGATGGTTGTAACCACAGGCAGCCCGGCACGTTGAACATCCACAATCCCGCCAGCCAGGGTTTGGTTATCGTGGACAACGTCAAAATCACCGGCATGATCCAATAGCCAATTGCACACCCGCTCACCGAAGGTTGCCGGTTCGGCGAAGCCACCAGTGAGCTTGCTGAGCCATTCACGGCGACCCAAAGGGTCGCGGAGTTCTGCGCGCGTCACGCTCCAAAGGTCTCGGGCATAGAGATCAAGGCTTGGTAATTTCACGAGCCTGATGCCGTCTACCAAGTGGGGGTATGGCGGTCCGGAAATCACCGTTACATCGTGGCCCAGCATCATCAGCGCCTGACTCAGGTAGCGGATGTAGACCCCCTGGCCGCCCGAAAAAGGCGCGGAGCGGTACCCCAGCAGCGCAATGCGCAGCCGCCTACCCTCAGGCACGACTGCGTCGGCTTCAGCAGCATTTGGCGACAATAACGGTGCGTTGATGGGGAAACTCCGGGCAGGTAGCCAGTATTGGCAGTTGCCGTGCCATATTATCGGCCGGCCGTATCAAAGTATAGCGACACCAGTCTAGCGGCGGCTCGCCAAGTCTGCCATCGGCCTGTACACTCCGTCGCCCTGTGAGCAGATCCTGACACCATGGCTGAGCACACTACGCATAAAGGCATCATTCTCGCCGGTGGCTCGGGGACACGACTGCACCCCCTGACCACGACCGTCAGCAAGCAGCTGATGCCGGTGTATGACAAACCGATGATTTATTACCCCTTGGCCACGCTGATGCAGTCGGGCATCCGGGACATTTTGGTCATCACGACCCCCCGGGATCA
>JAYOUT010000045.1:0-5516 GCA_038151055.1 Luminiphilus sp. | reverse complement strand
CGGGTCACATCGGGCAGCGTCTTTGATGTCGTCGTCGATTGTCGCGCCGAGTCGCCCAGCTGCGGGCAATGGTATGGGGTGATGCTGACTGCTGAGGGGCAGGAGCAGTTGTGGGTCCCACCGGGCTGCGCTCATGGCTTTTATGTCGCCTCTGGATCCGCAGACTTTGTCTATAAATGCACCGATTACTATCACCCAGAGAGCGAGGTCTCACTGGCCTGGGATGACCCCACGATTAACGTACAGTGGCCCATTCCAGAAGGCAGTTCTCCGCAACTATCGCAAAAGGATCTCGCCGGGCTGGCGTGGGCGGATTGCCCCCTCTACGAGGGCTTGATCTGACAGCTCGCACCCTTGGACGCGCGGATTAATCGGGCCTAACGGGCAGTCGATGCGCGCGCCAGCAGCGGCCGCCACCAGTCCTCATGGTCGAGGTACCAGTCGACCGTCTTGCCCAAGCCCGTCTCAAAGGTTTCATGAGGCACGAAACCCAGCTCGGTTTGGATCTTTGAGGCGTCAATGGCATATCGCCAGTCGTGCCCTGCGCGATCAGTGACAAACGTTATCAGCGAATCGCTCCCGTCGCCGCGCACCTGTGGCGCATTCGGGAACCGACTCGCCAGCTGACTGTCACGGGCGAATCGCTCATCCATGACGCGGCAGAGTAGTTTGACGATATCCAGGTTGGCCCACTCGTTGTGGCCGCCAATGTTGTACACCTCGCCCGGTGTTCCGGCGTCAAGAATGGCCGCAATACCCCGGGCATGGTCCTCGACATAGAGCCAATCGCGGATATTGGTGCCGTCGCCGTACACCGGTATCGATTCACCATTGAGAATGCGGGTCAGACACAGCGGTATCAACTTCTCAGGAAAGTGATACGGCCCGTAGTTATTGGAGCAATTACTGGTGGTGACCTGCAAGCCATAGGTGTGCTCATAGGCACGCACCAAATGATCGCTACCCGCTTTGCTCGCCGAATACGGAGAGTTGGGCTCGTAACGGGTGGTCTCGACAAATGCCGGATCATCCGCCGACAAAGATCCGTAGACTTCATCGGTCGAGACGTGGTGAAAACGGTGACTCCGCCCAGTGCCGCCCAGCCACGATGCGCGCGCTGCCTCGAGTAATGTATGCGTGCCGACCAGGTTGGTGCGAATAAAAGCATCCGGCCCCGTAATCGAACGATCCACGTGGCTCTCCGCGGCAAAATGCACGATGGTGTCGATGGTGTAATCCGCCATGACTTTGGCGACCAGGGCGGCATCACAGATATCGCCCTCAACAAAGTGGATGGCGCCTCTTGCTTCCAAGGGCTGCAGGCTGTTGCGATTGCCGGCATAGGTCAGCGCATCCAGCACCACCAGCGTATCCTGCGGGTGCTGGGCAACCCAGTGATAAACAAAGTTCACACCGATAAACCCTGCCCCACCCGTTACCAACAAAGACCGCGCCACTAAGCCGCCTCCTCTGTTAACCGTTGCGAATGCAGCATATCCCGCAGCGCATCGCGCCAAGGGCGCTGTGCGATGCCCAACGTCGCACAAGTAGCGCGGGAGTCGAGCACGCTGAACGCCGGACGGCGGGCTTTGGTCAGAAAGTCTTGCGTACCGATAGGCTCGACGGTAGCGGGCGTGGTGAGCAGTCCGACGGCTATTGCTTCGTCGCGGATGCCGCAGGCGAAGTCATACCAGCTGATCGCACCGGCATCAGACCAGTGAAAGATGCCGTCAACATCATCGCGCAGCGCAAGCGCCCAGCAAACCGCCGCTAAGCCCTGTGTCGAAGTGGGGGACCCAATCTGATCGTTCACCACCCGGACAGTACCCTGCTCACGCATTAGTCGCAGCATGGTCAACACAAAATTGCGCCCGCCTGGTCCATAAACCCAGCTGGTGCGCACGATTGCATGGTTTGCGCCGCTGGCGCTGACGGCTTGTTCGCCTCGCCACTTACTCGCGCCGTAAACCCCCAATGGCTCTGGGTTGGCCTCGGGGGCATAGGGCGCATGTGCCTGACCGCCAAAAACAAAATCGGTCGAGACATGCACCAAGCGAGCTCCTCGCTGTGCACACAGCGCCGACAACAGCGCGGGCGCTTCGGCATTGGCGGACTCTGCCTGCAAGGGCTCATCCTCAGCGGCATCCACCGCAGTGTAAGCGGCGGCGTTGATGACCACGTGGGGGTCTGCTTCTTTGATGGCGCGCGCGAGGGCAGCGTCGTCGGTGACATCACATTGCTGACGGCTCAGGCCCTGAACCGCCACCGTCTCAGGTGCGCCGCTCAAACAGGCGCGGCCAAGTTGTCCGGTAGCGCCGAGCACCAGTGCCCGCTTAATGCTCACAGATGCGCCTCGAGCCAATCCAAGTAGCGTGTTATGACCTCGGGCGATTCGGGCTCGTTAAAGATCTCGTGGTAGAGGTCAGGCCAAAAATCGAGGGTTTTGTCCTCAGTGCCCAATGCGTCAAAAAAGGCCTGCGAACCCTCTGGCCCGGCCATCATATCTGCCTGCCCGTGAGCAATATAAACCGGCAAGGTGATATCACCGGCGTTGGCAATTGCCTCATCCATTGCATCGAGCATCTCGATACCCAAGCCGGTTGTGATCTTACCGTTATGCACCAGTGGGTCTGCGAGGTAGTCCGCCACGACCGCAGGATCGCGGCTGATACCGCTTGAGTCCAAGGCCACCATTCCCAGCTTGGGCAAGAGATAGCGCAGCACTCTGCCGACCCAGAGCACCGGTGCGGGGGCTGGATCGACGGCGTGGAAAGCCGGGCCGGAGAACATGGCGCCCCGAAAATCCGCCTGAGCTTTCAGCAGCAAATGCGCCGCGATCAGCCCGCCCATACTGTGGCCGAGCAAAAACACAGGGGTATCGGGGTACCAGTCACTCATCTGATCGCGCAAGGTTTGCAGGGGCGCCAAAAACTCTGAGAAGGCCTTCAGATACACCCGCACACCCGGCGACGCACCATGCCCAATATGGTCCGGCGCCACGACCGCAACGCCCCGTTCATTGAAGCGCGCCGCCACGTGCTCGTAGCGCCCACTGTGCTCTGCAAGGCCATGGGCCAACAGTACACAGGCGCACGCGTTTTCAACTGGCCAGTGTCGATATTGGATACCGCTGGGGAGGCTCTCCATGCTCGCTGATCCGTCTATTCAGCAACCGGCGCCAGCCAATCGGCATACGTCGGCTGGCCACCGCGCACGGCTTCGAAATAAATGCTTTGCAGCTTTTCAGTGATCGGTCCCCGCTTGCCGCTGCCGATAGCCCGGTTATCCAGCTCGCGGATGGGCACGACTTCAGCTGCGGTGCCCGTGAAAAACGCTTCATCCGCTACATACACTTCATCGCGGGTGATGCGCTTCTCCCTGACCGTCAGGCCTTGATCGGCAGCAATGCGCAGAATGCTGTCCCGCGTGATGCCTTCCAGGCAGGACGTCAGCTCCGGCGTGTACAAGACGCCGTCGCGCACGAGGAAGAAGTTTTCGCCACTACCCTCTGCAACGTAGCCTTCATTGTCGAGCAGCAGCGCCTCCTCGAAACCCGCGTCCATGGCCTCTCTCAGTGCCAAAATAGAGTTAATGTAATTGCCGTTCGCTTTGGCTTTGCACATCGTGATGTTGACGTGATGCCGGGTATAGCTGGAGGTGGCAATCCGAATACCGCGGTCTCTCGCCTCCGGGTCCATGTAGGAGGGCCATGCCCAGGAAGCGATCATGACGTGGGTTTTCAGGTTGTCAGCCCGCAACCCCATCCCTTCCGAGCCAAGGAAACACATAGGCCGGATGTAAGCTTCGTCGAGGCCATTCGCCCGCACAACCTCACGTTGCGCAGCATTCAGGGTGTCTTTGTCGAAGGGCATATTCATTCGCAAAATATGCGCTGAACGGAACAGCCGGTCGGTGTGCTCCTTGAGCCGGAATATGGCGGTGCCGTCAGGCGTTTTATAAGCGCGCACACCCTCAAAAACCCCGAGCCCGTAATGAAATGTATGGGTCAGGACATGAACCCGGGCCTCTTGCCAAGGCACCATTTCGCCGTCGAGCCAGATATGGCCGGTGAGTTGTGAGAGGTCCATGTTATTTCCTTTGTGTTCTTGACATAGCGGCGGTGTGTGACGCCGAACCAACGGTGCCGAATTCTACCCTGTCTGAAGCCCGGGCAATAATGTCTCCGTCACATGCTTAACGCGTTCGCGCACAGCATCACAGCTGCCAGTCGTCTCAATAGCGCCGCCACCCTGCAGGGCGAGCTGGTGAATATGGCCACGATAAATCAGGTAGGCGTCAGTCAGTGTAACGGCATCTTCATTCGAGATCAGGTCGGCATTGGCCAGCGCCTCGAGCAGACGCACCACATCGGACCACTGACTCAGCGCGTCGTGCTCGCTGGCGTGCGCCAACACGAGGTATTGCACGACGAATTCAATATCGACAATCCCGCCGGGGTCCCGCTTGAGATCAAAACCCGCCGTCTTTCCGGGGGCAGCAGCCTGCTCCGCGCGCATCTTCTCGCGCATCTCGCGCACTGCAGAGGCCAGCACATTGCTGTCTCGTGGCATCGACAGTACCTCTGATCGCAATGCTTCTAACGAGGACGTTAACGCGGCGTCGCCCGCGACTACCCGCGTGCGAACCAACGCCTGATGCTCCCATATCCAGGCTGACTCGAGCTGATAGCGCCGTAACGCGGGTAAAGTGGTGGCAACCAACCCGGATGCACCGTCAGGTCGCAAGCGCAAATCGACCTCGTAAAGACGGCCAGCGTAAGTCTGCGCAGATAAAACATGCACAACGCGCTGGGCAAGGCGCGTATAAAAACGCGTGTTGTCGATGACTCTTGGACCTGCCGTCTCTCCGCCAGCGCCATCAAAAACGAACACCAGATCAAGATCCGAACCGTAGCTCAGCTCCAGGCCGCCCAATTTCCCATAGCCGATCACGGCGAAACCCGCGTGATCAGCCAGCGGCTCTCCGTGCCGCTTTACTAATTCGGCTCGAGCGACCGCCAGGGCTTGCTCAATCATCACCTCTGCGAGAAAGGTCAGGTTGTCACTGACTTTCATCACCGGCAGGGTGCCACTGACCTCACTGGCAGCCACGCGCAAAATCACCGCATCCTTGATGCGGCTCAACGCAGCCATTTGGGCTTCAAGATCGTCCTCAGGTATGCGCAGTAATTGCTGGCGAACCAGCGAGCGCAGTTCTTCCCGGCTGGGTGCGCTATACAACGTTGACTCATGCAGCAACTCGTCCACGAGCTCCGGCCGTGCGGCGAGCCGTTCTGCAATCCAAACGCTGGACTCCACCAGCGAGAGCAAATGTCTCAACGCGTGCGGATTTTCTTGCAACAACACCAAATAAGCGCTGCGGCGGCATACCGCTCGAACAAAGGGGAGTGCGCGCGTCAATGCCTGATCAGGATGAGAGGCCAAAGCGGCAGCCTCACACAGGCGTGGCAGGAATGCTTCAAGTCGCCGACGACCTTCAGGTTGCAGTGCCGTGAC
>JAYOUT010000044.1:4087-16426 GCA_038151055.1 Luminiphilus sp. | reverse complement strand
TTTTCAATACTTTCTTTAAATGTCTCCGCGATCATTTCGTAAACCGGGCGCGCGCTGCCACCCAAGCGCTGCGCGATCGATCCGTATTCGGGGATGACATAGACACTCGCCCAGCAAATCGGCATGCCGTCTGAGCCCAGTGTGCGCAGTCCTGTGATCTGAACCCATTCCTGGCCAGCCTGACATCCCAGTTCGCGGGCCAAAGATTTATCCGCTTTGATGCGTTCGTCCGAGAGCAAGCGAAACGTGCTGCTGTCAGGGTAGCTGAAGAGCTCGGAGGGAGAGCGCACCATCTGCACAAAAGCCGGCGATGCGTCGGTCGATAACACCACGGTGCCTCGCCCACGCTGGCGTTTAACCAGCCCCATATCCTCAAGGACTCGCAGCGCCTCCCTGATAGTATGGCGACTGGCGTCGAAACGGTCGATCAGGTCCAGTTCCCCCGGCAAAAATGTGCCGACGGGAAACTTGCCCTCGCGAATGCCCGCCAACAGCTGATCTGAAATCTGTCGATACAAGGGTATGCTCGTATCGCTCTGCAGCGACGCCACGCTGCTTTTCTTCGCAGATTCAGTTTTCGTTGGTTCAGTTTTTGCGCTTGTAGTTTTTGATGGTTCAGCTTGCATGGACGCCAGCAACCCCCCAGACTTTATTTGTCCAGACATTTTAGTTGGATCTGGGTTTGTCACAACCTCTAGAGTCCTGCAAAAGGGAGCAGATCATGACCAAACCGAGCGCCAAAGCGCGATACGCGCACCAAAAAGGCCGCTTGTTCGAGGACTTCACCGTGGGCGATGTTTATCATCATCTGCCCGGCAGGACGATCTCGCAGCATGACAACGCGTGGTTTACGTTGCTCACGATGAACACGCATCCACTGCACTTTGACGAGGAATACGCCGCGGAGACCGAATTTGGCCGGCCCTTAGTCGCCAGCCCACTCACTGTCGCCATCATCGTTGGCATGAGCGTGTCCGATGTGAGCGAGGCGGCTATCGCCAACCTCGGTTGGAAAGAAATCAAACTCCCGGCACCTGTTTTTCCGGGCGATACGCTTTATGCCAATACCGAAGTACTGGACAAGCGGGAGTCTCGGTCGCGACCCAACGCCGGGATTGTTAGCGTGCTCACCCGCGGCATCAATCAGGACGATGTCGAAGTCTGTGTCTTCGAGCGCCAAATTCTCGTCCCCAAGCGGGCCGCCGTCTAAACTCATTTTTCAGGAGACTTACCATGGGTCACGATGCCTCAGTTGAACAACAGATCCTGGCGACCATCGATAAATGGGTGGAGCAGGAACTGCGGCCCATCGCCCGGGAACACGATCAAGCCGACGCCTACCCAACGGACCTCGTAGAGCAGATGAAAGAGTTGGGCCTCTTCGGCGCCACCATCTCGGAGGAATACGGCGGTCTGGGACTCAGCGCATCCACCTATGCCCGCATCGTGTCGCGTATCTGCGAGGTGTGGATGGCGCCCTCCGGCATTTTTAACTCGCATTTAATTATGGCCAGCTGCGTCGAACGCGCGGGTACGCAAGCGCAGAAAGAGCATTTCTTGCCCAAATTCGCGACCGGTGAGTTACGAGGCGGTATTGGGTTAACCGAGCCCGACGCCGGGTCGGATCTTCAAGGCATACGACTGGTTGCCAAAAAAGATGGCGAGGATTACATCCTGAACGGCACGAAAACCTGGATATCCAATGGGATCAACGGCAATTGCCTGGCAGTACTGACCAAAACGGATCCCAACGCCTCTCCCAGACACAAAGGCATGAGCCTCTTTATCTGTGAAAAGGGAGAGGGGTTCAGCGTAGGGAAAAAACTGAAGAAGCTGGGTTACCGGTCCATCGACAGCGCAGAACTCATTTTCGAGGATTTTCGGGTATCTCAGGACAATTTGGTCGGTGGCGAGGAAGGCAAGGGCTTTCAGCAAGTCGCCGGCGGGCTGGAACTCGGCCGCATCAACATTGCCGCGCGCGGTGCCGGCATGGCCAAAGGCGCCACCAATATGGCCCTTCACTATGCGATGGAGCGTAAAACCTTTGGCAAGGCGATCGCAGAACATCAGGCGATCCAGCTGAAACTGGCCGAAATGTCCACGCGCGCGGCGGCTGCCGAATTACTGGTGCACCAGGCGGCCGACAAGTTTGATCGTCACGAGCGCTGCGATCTCGAGGCGGGTCAGGCGAAGTTTTTTGCCTCTGAGGCGGCGGTTCAGAACAGTCTGGATGCGATGCGCGTGTTTGGTGGCTACAGCTACTCGCCGGAGTACGAAATCGAGCGGTTTTACCGGGACGCGCCACTACTCTGTATTGGTGAGGGCACCAACGAGATTCAGCGCATGATCATCGCGAAGCAAATGGTTGCGCGCGCGTCGTGACTGGCGAGTTCAGTTCAACACGGTCATAAATTCGCGGGCGTCCAGTCGCTCGGTGCGGTAAGTGTTCACCAGCGCGTCTGGGTCCGCGTAACCCAGCGACATCCCGCAAACGAGCATCTGTTCATCGGGTGCATTCAAAATCGGCATGACGCTATCGTAGTAGGAGCAGAAGGCCGCCTGCGCACAGCTCTCCAAGCCTGCCTCTCTTGCGGCCAACATAAACGATTGGAGGAACATGCCGTAATCGAGCCAGCTACCCTGCTCCATGTCTCGATCAATCGTAAAAAATAGCCCGACGGGCGCTCCGAAGAACGCATAGTTCTGAGCACGATAGCCCTGTACGGCCGCGACATCTTGGCGGTCAATACCCAAGAGACCATAGAGACCGAATCCGGTCTGGCGGCGCCGGCCAATATAGGGCTGCCGCCATTCCCGGGGGTAATAATGATACTCGTACTCTCCCTCATCACCTGAGAGGTATCGGGTTGTGCAGGCCTCAGTGATGCGATGCTTGGTTTCGCCCCGGACGATATAGACGTGCCAAGGCTGAATGTTCGACCCCGACGGCGCTCTCCCTGCAATGGTTAATAGCGCCTCTATCTGCTCGTCATCGACAGGGCGCTCCGACAGGAAAGCCCGAATGCTTTGTCGGCCCGTAATGGCATCGCTGACACGCATGCTTCAGCTCAAGCGCATTGCTTGGTCAGCCAGGTGTGCGCCCTGCCTCCTTGAGGCGCACCGATCATGTCGCTCAGTAGCGCCACCGCGTCCAGCAGCTTCGGCATCGCAATGCCGGTCTGGTAACCCATTGATTCGCACAACATCACCACGTCTTCGGTGGCGACATTACCTTTGGCACCGGGAGCAAAAGGGCAGCCCCCTAACCCACCTGCCGAGGCATCAAACTGCCGGACACCGGCTTGCAAAGCAGCATAAACATTCGCCAACCCCATGGCCCGGGTATCATGAAAATGACACCCCAAATGATCCGGCCCATATCGATCAACCAATTTTTGCATCATGGACTGCACTGCCGCGGGATTTGCAGCGCCAATAGTATCGGCGATGACCAATCTGGCCGGACTGTGCTGCATCAACCTGTCTACCTGCTCAAGCACCAGCGACTCTGAAACAGGCCCCTCATAGGGGCATTCAAAAGCCACAGCCAAGTAGGCGTGAACCGCCACGCCCTCTGCTGCTGCGCGGTCGAGAATATCTTCACCCATGACCAGGGTCTCTTCGAGACTTTTGCGGATGTTGTTTTGATTCATCTCTTCTGTCGCCGCCAGCGCAATCGCGTGGCTGCGAATGCCCGCCTGCACTGCCAGCTCATAGCCCTTCATGTTCGGCACCAGTGCACTGTAAGCGAGGTCGACAGGCGGCAAATTGGCAGCGATTTCGTCGGTACCTGCCATTTGAGGGACTGCTTTGGGTGAGACGAACGAGCCAATCTCCAGTTCGGGCACCCCGGTTTGCGCCAGCGCAACCAGCAAGCTCATGCGCTGCTCCACTGTCAGATGCTTCGGCTGAGCCTGTAGCCCATCGCGCGCCGCCACCTCCTTGATCACCACCTGCTGTGTCATCGTGTTTCTCCTCTCTCTTATCCGCCCGGGTATCCAGAGGTAAACGGGGGAAGTCCGGAGAGTTTAGCGCCACTTCGGTCGATCGGCATCAACCAGGATTCCGTTGGGGACACCGGGTGTCTAGGTATGTGGATGGCAACCGGCGCAGACGAGAAGATGGCGTCATTTGGACAGATCAGCCATGATGGCGTGAGCTCCTGATTGCTGGAATCAAGGTTATGTCACAACGCAACGCCCTCGAGAGAGTCGATGGAGGCATGGGCCAGAGACCTGCACTGATTGTGGTTGACGTGGTCGTAGGCTTCACCGACTCCGCCTGCCCTTTGGGGTCAGAGGCAGACGACGTCGTGCAGGCCAATGTCGAGCTGATAAACGCCTTCCATCAGGCACAGATGCCGGTTGTCCTCACCACCGTGGTCTACCACAACGAGGAACAAGCCTCCGTCTTCCGTGCACGCGTGCCCGCACTCAACCTGCTGACCCCCGACTCCCAATGGGTCCAATTCGATCCTCGGTTGCCGATTGTCGAGACTGATTTGCAGTTGGAAAAACGCCATGCGAGCAGCTTTCATGGCACGGATCTGGACAACTGGCTCAGAGCCAACCAGGTCGATACGGTGGTCGTCACCGGTCTCACGACCAGCGGCTGTGTGCGCGCGACTGCCGTCGATGGCTTACAAAACAACTACCGGGTCTTGGTGCCCAGAGAAGCCTGCGGAGACCGTGACGAGCAGGCGCACGAGGCTAACCTCTACGACCTCAATGCCAAGTATGCCGATGTCGTCTCGTTACGAGAGGTTTTGGATTCACTGCCCGGCTGAATCGGAGCGCTGATTAGCGAATTGAGCGGCCTGTTCGGGCGTCGCTTCCGTTTGATACTGCGCTTTCCAGTCAGCGTAGGGCATGCCGTAAACGATTTCACGTGCCTGCTCTTTATCGACCGTCACGCCCTCTTCGGCGGCAGCCTCGGCGTACCACTTGGAGAGACAGTTACGACAAAAGCCGGCCAGATTCATCAGATCAATATTTTGTACATCTTTCCGTCCGTCCAAATGTGACAGCAACCGTCGGAAGACCGCCGCCTCAATCGATTCCTGGTTCATGGTGGACTCTGCCTGTTGAATAAAAGATTTCCAGATGACGCAGACGCTATTTCGGCGACTGCCCCGCGATCAGGTCGGCTATCATCTCACCCTGGCCGGGGTAGCGCCACGATGACGCCGGCACCGCGTCAGGTGCCAACCACGCAACCTCCCGCACCTCCAAGGGGCGGTGGATGTGAAGGGCATCCGGTGAAGACACCGTACACCAATACAGGTGAAAGCCGTTGTCAAAGACCGCTGCCAGCTCTCCAGCCTGAACAGCCAGCCCCGTCTCTTCGAACACCTCTCTTTCCGCACCGCAACGCGCTGACTCTGATGTTTTAACGCTACCACCTGGCAGTGCCCACTCTCCGGACCAATCCTTCACCAGCAGCACACCACCCTCGGTGGGCACCAGACAACCCGCGCTGGGCGCCGACGGCTCTGGCGCGCTGCTGGAACAGGGCGGCGGCGTCTCACCACAGGCCACCAGCGACAGGAGAACGGTCGCACAGAGGCTACGCCTCATAGACCCAGTCCACCGCGTCGTTACCGACTGCGATTCGTAGCTCATCCAACAGTGCGTCACTGGGATGAACCTGCCAGGCTCCGCCAAGCTGAACCACCACTGACCCTTTGGGCTGGCTGTACTCCATGACCACAGGACACCGGCCACCGACTGCGGTGCGTAACGTGTTGGCCAAGTGGGTGCTGAAGTGCTCATCCACGCTGTGGCTTGCAACCCTGAGACGCAGCTGTGAGACCTTCGCTTTTCGCGCCTGCTCCAGCGATCGCACAGATTTGGTTCGCATCGCCAGACCACCGTTAAAGTCATCCACCTGCAGTCTGCCGTCCAGCAAAACGATCAGATCTTTCTGCAGCAGATCCCGGTGTTCGGTGAACACGTCGTTGTATACCGTCGCCTCGATCTGACCCGAACCATCGTCCAGCGTCAGCACTGCCATGGGGCCGCGTTGGGTCTTGATGGTTCGAATATCCAGAATCAACCCTGCAACCACCGCTTGGTTGTTGGCCTGCAGTTCACGAATACGCCGCGGCGCAAATTTTCTCACTTCAGATTCAAACGCCTCCATGGGATGGCCGCTCAGGAAGCTACCCAGACTCTCCTTCTCGGCGTTCAATAATTCTGTCAGCGACCAGGGTCGGGCGCCGCGATGCTCTTGGTAGGGATCCTCACTGGAGTCGCTGGCGGCAATGACTTCACCAAACAAATCATCGATACCCGCTGCTGAATTATTTGCCACCTGCTCGGCGCCCTTAATCGCGTCGTCCAATGCCGCCATCAACACCCAGCGCTCTACGCCCAGCTCATCAAGGGCGCCACTCTTGATCAGCGCTTCCAGCGCGCGACGATTGACTTTGCGTGGATCCGTTCGCGCGCACAGGTCAAACAGACTCAGAAATGGTCCGCTGTCTCTCGCTGCCAGCAGATTATCGATGGGGCCTTCGCCAAGACCTTTAATAGCCCCGAGCCCGTAACGAATATGCCCTTCTGTGTCGACCGAGAATGCATATTGCCCGACCTGAATCGAGGGCGGCTGAACGGTCAACCCCATTCGCTTCGCCTCGTCACGAAACGTCAGTAATTTATCCGTATTATCGATTTCAGAGCTCATCACTGCGGCCATGAATTCCGCTGGATAATGGGTTTTCAACCACGCTGTCTGGTAGGACACCAGCGCGTAGGCGGCAGAGTGGGATTTGTTGAAGCCGTAGCCCGCAAATTTTTCGACGAGGTCGAATATTTTTATGGCCAAGGTGGGGTCGATACCCTGTGCGGCCGCGCCCTCCTCGAACACGCTCCGCTGCTTTGCCATTTCTTCGGGTTTCTTCTTTCCCATGGCCCGCCGCAGCAGATCCGCACCGCCCAACGTATAACCCGCCAGCACCTGAGCGATCTGCATGACCTGCTCTTGATACAAGATGATGCCGTAGGTGGGTTCAAGAATGGGCTGAAGCCATTCGTGCTGGTACTGCGGGTCAGGGTAAGCCAGCGGCTCGCGGCCGTGCTTTCGATTAATAAAATTTTCTACCATCCCGGATTGCAGCGGACCCGGGCGGAACAGCGCAACCAGCGCGATGATGTCTTCAAAGCAATCGGGACGGAGGTTCTTGATCAGTTCCTTCATACCTCGGCTTTCAAGCTGGAATACCGCAGTGGTATCGCCGCCCTGCAATAATCGGAAAACGGTTCCATCATCCAGCGGAATACGGTCAATATCCAAAGGCGTCTCGGTGCGGGCATTGATCATTTCGATCGCCCACTGAATGATGGTCAGCGTGCGAAGGCCGAGGAAGTCAAACTTCACCAGACCGGCTTCTTCCACGTCATTTTTATCGTATTGGGTAACAACACCCCCGCCGTCCTCGTCGCAGTAGATCGGGGAAAAATCCGTCAATTCACCCGGAGCAATCACCACACCGCCGGCGTGCTTTCCAGCATTGCGGGTGACGCCCTCTAACTGGACGGCCATATCCCAGATTTCCTGAGCCGAACTGTCATCCTGCAGTAGCTGTACTAGCTGCTCCTCCTGTTCAAGCGCCTTGGACAAGGTCATACCGACCTCAAAGGGAATCAGCTTGGACATGCGGTCAGCCAGCCCGTAAGGCTTGCCCTGCACTCTCGCAACATCCCTGACAACCGCTTTGGCCGCCATCGTGCCAAAGGTAATAATCTGGGATACCGCTCGACGGCCATAGGTCTGGGCGACGTACTCGATCACCTCATCGCGCCGCTCCATACAGAAATCGACATCGAAATCTGGCATCGATACCCGCTCAGGATTCAGGAATCGCTCGAACAGTAGGTCATACTCAATCGGATCAAGGTCGGTGATACCCAGTGCGTAGGCCACCAGCGAGCCTGCGCCGGACCCCCGACCCGGGCCCACGGGAATGCCCTGATCTTTCGCCCAACGGATAAAGTCCATCACCACGAGGAAATAGCCCGGGAACCCCATTTGGTTGATCGTATTGAGCTCGAAATCCAAACGCTCTCGGTAAGGAACCAGCCGCTCGTTATCCCAGTCCGGGAAGCGCTGGCTGAGCCCCTCGAACGATAAGCGGCTCAGGTATTGCTCGATCGTCTCGCCCTCGGGCACCGGATAGTTGGGTAAAAAAGGCTCGCCTAATGTCAGCGAGACAGAGCAACGCCGGGCAATTTCAACGGTGTTCTCAAGTGCCTCGGGGATATCAGCAAACAGTTCCGCCATTTCATCTGCTGTCCGCAGGTACTGCTGGTCGGAATAAGCTCGTCGACGACGGGGGTCGTCAAGCGTGCGGCCGTCGCCAATACACACCCGCGCCTCATGAGCCTCAAATTCTTCTGCTTCCAGAAAGCGGACATCATTTGTCGCCACAACCGGACAGGCATACTGCGCCGCCAGCGCCACCGCTGCGTGGAGGTAATCTTCCTCATCCTCACGGCCCGTTCGCTGCAGTTCCAGATAAAAGCGGTTGGGAAAGGCCGCTAGCCAGTACTCCAGCGCGCTCCGTGCATCTGCCTCGCGGCCATTAACGAGGGCTTGCCCGATATCGCCCAAGCGACCACCCGAGAGAGCGATCAATCCCTCTGCGTGCTCCAGCACCCATTCTCTCTGCACCCGCGGGCGCCCAAGATACTGGCCCTGCTGATAAGAGCGAGACAGTAGCAACATTAAGTTCTGATAGCCCTTGTCATTCAGTGCCAGCAAGCAGAGCTCATGGTGGCGGTCAGGGTCCGTTGGATCGAGGACATGCAGATCTGCGCCGACGATGAGCTTGACGCCTTTCTCAGCGGCTGCCTTGTAGGCCTTTACCAACCCGAAGAAATTGTGATGGTCCGTGATCGCCACCGCCGGCATGCCCAATTCCGCCACCCGCTCAAGCGTGGGCTTGATGCGCAACAGACCGTCAATCAGGGAATATTCTGTATGGAGGCGAAGGTGAACAAACGAGCTCATACCGGAACGCTATCTCACCTCCGGGTCAGCCAGCAAGCGTTTCACCGGTCCGAAGCTACGCCGATGTGCGGGCGACACGCCAAGACGGCTCAGCGCCGAGAGATGCGCCTGCGTCGGGTAGCCTTTGTGGCGGTCAAACCCATAGCCAGGATATTGGTTGTGAAGCGTCTGCATCTCTCCATCGCGCTGTACCTTGGCGAGGATGGACGCCGCGCCGATACTCGGTTCGGTCAGGTCACCCTTTACGATAGCGCGAGCTTCATAGGGCCATTTCGGGAGTCGGTTACCGTCCACCAATACCAGACTGGGCTGCACCGCCAACCCCTCGACGGCACGGCGCATGGCCAACATCGAAGCCTCGAGAATATTGAGTTGATCAATCTCCTCGACCGACGCACGGCCCAAAGCCCAACAAACCGCCTCACGCTTAATCGCTTCGGCAAGCAACTCACGCTTTGCCGGTGAGAGCGCCTTTGAATCCGTGACGCCCGCAGGGGGAGAGTCGCTCAGTATCACTGCCGCGGCGACAACATCACCCGCCAGAGGTCCCCGTCCAACTTCATCTACACCGGCGATCAGATGGCCTTGCGTCTCGTCAAACAGATCACTACTCATGAACGTTGCGTCAGCGGTAACAGTGCGTCGACACATCGGTCAGCAAAGTTACCGCCTATCTGCCCTGCCAGCTCCTGATAACGCGCGGTTTGCGCATCGCCACTCCCGCTCAACAGATCCGACACCGCATCCGCTAGCTGCGCCGGGGTCAAAGCCTGCTGCAGTAACTCCGGCGCCACCGCCTCGCCGGCAAGAATATTCGGCAAACCAACGAAGGGGGATGTCACGAGTCGCGAGAGAATGAACCAAGACAGACCGGCCATGCGATAACCGATCACCATCGGCTTGCCCAGCAGCATCGCCTCCAAAGTGGCGGTGCCCGATGCAATCATTAACGCGTTGCTGGCCTGCATAACCGCTCTACCCTGCCCCTCGATCACGGTCAGCGGCAAATCGACGCCGCGCAGCATCTGTTGAATTTGTGCTCGGCGTTCGGCATTTGCGGCGGGAATCACAAAATGGAGATCGGGGTGGCGTTGACACAGCGTTGTCATGGCTCGGGCAAAGATGGGCAGATGCTGTCGGACCTCGGCTTCCCGACTACCCGGCAACACGCCAACAATTGATTGCTTTTCGGCAAGCCCCAAGCTTTGACGAACGGTCGTAGCGTCAGGCAGCAGCGACAATTCGTCGACCAAAGGGTGCCCCACACATACGGCATCGATGCCAACAGACCGATAGAGCTCGACCTCAAAAGGTAAAAGGCACAACATTCTCTGGGTGGCTTTTCGGATGACCTCAATCCGCCCTTTGCGCCATGCCCACACCGAGGGGCTGACCAGATGCGCGGTCGTGATACCGGCACGTCGCAAGCGCCGCTCCACCGGTAAATTAAAGTCAGGGCTGTCGACCCCCAAGAAAAGATCCGGCCCTTCCCCAAGTTGCTGGACAATCAACTGCCGACGAATGCTTAACAGCTCGGGTAAGCGCTTCAACGGCTCTACCAAGCCCATGACCGACAGCCGGTCCATGGGACACAGCGATTGCAATCCCGCCGCTTGCAGCCGGTTACCACCAATACCCGTGAGTTTTAGGTGGCTGCCGCGATTGGCCCATGCCTCCATGACCGCACCGGCCAACAGGTCGCCGGACATTTCGCCCGCACAAATGCCAATACGGGAGGGTTGCTCGGTCACTAACGGACGATGCCGCGCTGGGACGTCTGCAGCGAGTCGATCAATATTTGTACGCTCGGTGTTTCGGTGACCATGCTCTGAAGTCGCTCCATCGCGACCTCCAACGTGAGCCCCTGACGATAGAGGATTTTGAACGCGCGACGCAGCGCTGAGATTTCTGCCGCGTCAAAGCCCCTTCTCCGCAACCCCTCTGCGTTAATCGTTTTGGCTTCTGCGGGGCTACCTGCCACCGTCACAAACGCGGGGACATCCTTGCCAATGGAAGTGCCCATGCCGCTAAAGCTATGCGCGCCGATCTTGCAGAACTGATGCACCAGTGTATAGCCGGACAGAATTGCCCAGTCGCCAACCTCAACGTGACCTGCCAGCGCGGTGTTGTTCACCAAAATAGTGTCGTTACCCACCGCACTGTCGTGCCCAACATGGGCGTAGGCCATGATGAGATTTCGATCGCCGATCGATGTCAGTGATCGATCCTGAACCGTTCCGCGGTGGATGGTGACATTTTCCCGGATGACATTGTCATCTCCAATGTGGAGCTCAGTTGGCTCATCACGATACTTCAGGTCAGGCGTCGCTTCCCCTACCGTTGAAAACTGATAGATGTGGTTCCGGGCGCCTATCCTCGTGGGCCCTTTGATCACCACATGCGACTCAACCTTGGTCCCTTCGCCGATCTCAACGCCCGGGCCTATGAGCGTCCAGGGCCCCACCTCGACCGACTCATGCAGTCGCGCTGTGGGATCGATGATGGCGGTGTCGTGGATCATGAATCAACGGTTAGCACACAAGATGGTGCCCGCTGCAGCGAGTTCGCCGTCCACTTTGGCTTCCACCTCAAACTTCCAAATGCCGCGCCGCTCGCTGACGATACTGGCGTACAGCATGACTTGATCTCCGGGGACGCAGGGGCGCTTAAAGCGCAAGTTGTCCGCGCCCACAAAGTAATAAATAGAACCATCGGCAGGTGTTTTATCCATCGTGACAAAACCCAAAATGCCCGCTGCCTGTGCCATCGCTTCCAATAGCAACACACCGGGAAAGACAGGTTTCCCTGGAAAGTGACCATCAAAGAAAGGCTCGTTGATGCTGAGGTTTTTGTAGGCCTCAATTCGCTCACCCGGCTCTACCGACACCACGCGATCCACCAATAGAAATGGATATCGATGCGGGAGACGATTACGGATTTCTTCAATATCGAGTGTCACGCTGTGTCATCCTCTTTCTGATCGAGACCGGCCGCTTTTTCGAGCTCTGCAATACGTCTCGCCATTTGATCCAGCTGGGTAAACCGCGATGCGCTTCTGAGCCATGCTCTGATGGGTTGAATGGGCGTCCCGGAAGAGTAGTGACCGGGCTCAGTCACCGAACTGGCAACCCTTCCCTGGCCTCCAATGTGAACGTCATCGGCAATCGTGATATGTCCAGCCATGCCCACCTGGCCCGCAATAATGCAGCGTGCACCAATGTGGGTGCTCCCCGAAATACCCGCCTGCGAGGCAATAGCGGTTCGACTCCCCACTTTCACGCCATGGGCAATCTGCACCATGTTGTCGATGATGGCGCCGTCTTCCACCAC
>JAYOUT010000044.1:0-3987 GCA_038151055.1 Luminiphilus sp. | reverse complement strand
GCGAGCTCCCCGAGGGTCGGCACAGATGTTACTCCGCGCCCAGTTGATTCATCTTGTCTGAAACTTTTGCCGTAATGTTGTAGCCCAGGTCGGCGTGAATCACTGCTTGCTGTTGCAACAGCAGACCAATTTGATCGGTTTCAATAATCTCTCTCAGCACTTCCTGAGCCTGCGGCGCCAGCTCCTGCATGACCCGCTGCGCGTTCTGGGTCTGAAGCGTTTGCAACTTTTTGGCGACGTATTCGAGATCAGACTGCTTGCTGGCCATCTTCTGGCGCGCCCCCACCTGATCTTCCTCGCTCATCGCCGCCTGGTCTCGCTGGAAGTCTTTAACCAGCTGATCCAGCTCCGCGCGCAGTGCATCAAACTGCGACTTGTCTGACGCGAAGTCTTCATTGCTCTCGAATTCCTGTAACCGTTGCTGCGCAACGTCGGTCTGCAGAATGGCCTGTTCGAGGTTGACCACGGCAATACGACCCTGAGCCATCACAACCGACGGCATAACAACCATTAACAGGCCGGCAAGCCAAACACGCACATTCATTGCATTCTCTCCATATTTTTCATCATCAGAAGCCTCTACCCAGCGTGAACTGGAAGACCTCTCTTTCATCGATTGGGCTGGCGTTGAGCGGCTTCGCCAGACTAAACGTCAGCGGGCCGAAGCCTGACAGCCAGGTAATACCGATGCCGACAGAGTACCGTAATTCCCCCGCATCGATACCAAAACAATTCACCTGATTTTCACGGCAATTTGTATTGAAAACGTTGCCCACGTCAAAGAACAGCGCCGATCTCAGCGAGCTGCGGTCTTTGATGAAAGGCATCGGGAATAGCACCTCGGCGCTACCTTCAATCAGGACATTGCCGCCGAATGGATCGGGCTCGTTATAGAACTGCTGAACAGGAATCTTCCCTGTCGCCGGATCAACGGCATAACCATAACCGCGCCCGTCTGGACCACCAAACTCAGTGGGTCGTCCATTCTCGTCTATGCCTGTCACAGCCGTGTTGGCCGAGTAGACTGCAGGTGGTGTAGATCGGGGTCCCAGCGTGTTCGCCTCGTAGCCCCGCACCGAACCGAACCCTCCGGCGAAGAAGTGCTCATAGAAAGGCAACTCGCTGGTCGCGCCATAGCCATCGCCGTAGCCCAACTCTCCACGAAGGTGCAGCGTGAACTCGCCAAACAGAGGGAAGTAAATTTCGCCTCGATAATTCAGCTTGTAAAACTCAAGATCCGATAAGGGCACTGCCACTTCCAGCGACAATGACTGCGACGCACCGCGGGTGGCCAGCTGTCCTCGGTTTAGCGTCGATTGCAACCAGCTCGCAGTCAGACTCCAGTTCAAGTACTGGTCACCGTTCAAATCCAAAAATCCGGCATTACTCGGTGGCGAGAGCACCGACAGCGGAATGGTATCGATGGGCTGCAGCACCTCAGGCGCCGAGTAGGTGCCGTCACGCTGTAGCGTCGAGTAGTACCAATACTCGATCTCTGGCGCCAACCGCGGACTGGCGGCAATTTCCTGCACCGCATACTGACCAGACGTGATTTTGGTATCGGTCACTCCCAGCGAGAAGCCCAGGCGTTGGGTTTCGCTAATGGGGTAGCCAAAGTTCATGCTGCCACCCCAGGTGTCGGTGGTGTAGCTCGCGACGTTGATTTTTGACAGATCCGTTTTGCGATAAAAGATGCCGAATCCGCGGCTGACCCCATCTTCTGTGAAGAAGGGGTTGGTGTAATTGAAACTGATCACATCCTGGTAGCGAGACGAGTTGAGCGATACGCCAACCCTGCGTCCAGTGCCCAAGAAATTATTCTGCTGCAGGTTGAGGCCTAAAATCAGACCCGCATCCTGTGCATAGCCCAGACTGCCACCTATCGAACCGAAAGATTGCTCCTCTACGGCGAAGTTCACGTCAATCAGGTCGTCCGAGCCCGGTACCTCTGCTGTTTCGACTTCGGCGGTTTTAAAGAAACCCAATCGCTCCAACCTGATGCGCGACTGTTCAATGGCGGCGGCCGAGGCAGGTGCCGATTCCATTTGCCGCATTTCCCTGCGCAACACGTCGTCCATCGTGGTCATGTTGCCCGCAAAGTTGATGCGGCGGACGTAGGTGCGCTTGCCAGGGTCAATGAAAAATTTCATGACGACCGTGTTGCTGTCTTCATCGATCTCGGGCATGCCCGTGACTTTGGCGAAGTTATAGCCCTCGTTGCCCAACCTCCGGGTCAGGTAGTCCTCAGTAGCGGTCACCAGCTGCTGGGAATACACCTGCTCAGGTTGCACGATGAGGAAGCGGTTCAGATCCTCCTCAGGGAGCACCAGATCACCGCTCAACCCCACCTCGCTAATGGTGAATCGCTCGCCCTCAGTGACATTGGCCGTAATGTAGACCTCTTCCTTGTCCGGCGAGACGGCCACCTGAGTCGAATCAATATTGAACTGCAGGTATCCGCGATCCAGGTAATAAGATGACAGGGACTCCAGATCGGAGGTCAGCTTTTCCTTCGAGTATTTGTTGTCGCTGGTAAAGAAAGAGAACCAGCCACCCGTTTTCAATTCAAATAGATCCAGCAAATCTTCGTCTGAGAAAATGCTGTTGCCGACCACATTGATGTGTTGGATCGTCGCAACGGTTCCCTCGTTAACATCAATCGCGATCGATACCCGATTACGTGGCTCGGCAATCACCTCTGAATCGATGGTCGCGTCATACCGCCCCTGCAGGACATACTGTCGCTGAAGTTCCAGCTGCATCCCCTCGAGAGTGGATCGCTGGAACACCTGCCCCACAGCCAAACCGGCGCCTTTGAGACCATCAAGCAAGGCCTCCGTCTCAATGGCCTTGTTACCGTCGATCGTAATCTCACTGATGCTGGGCCGCTCGGCAACGACTACCACGAGGACACCACCGTCACGCGCAATGGAAATATCGTCGAAATTGCCCGAGGCAAATAAACTTTTCGCGGCAGCCCGGACTACCTGCGTATCAACCGCATCTCCAACGCCCACTGGCAGAGCCGCAAAAACACTGCCGGGCGAGATTCGCTGCAACCCTTCGATGCGGATGTCCTGAATCACAAACGGTTCAATTTGGGCAAAAGCCGGCCGCCACAGACTCAGCAAAGCCAGTAGCATCGCGACGCCGAGGCGAGCGCCCCGCGGTCTTTTCACGTGTATTGGGGACATACCGTTTCTTATAAAAGCCTATTTGCCTGCCGCCGCGAGAGTACCGATTCGCCCAAAAGCCGCGGTTTTTCAGTGAGTCCGCAGGAGAGCAACTTCAGACCGTTTGACGTCATCAGAGTTTTGCCACGTCATTATACAGAGCAAACACCATGATGCTCAGCACCAACGCCACCCCAACCTGATAACCCACCATCTGAACGCGCTCAGGCAATGGCTTACCCAGCAACGCTTCGAAGGCACAAAAAACGATGGCACCACCATCAAGTACCGGAATCGGCAGTAAATTCAGAGCCCCCAACGACACGCTCAGCAACGCTAAAAACCCAAACCAGGCGACCCATCCGGATTCGGCCGTCGAGGCAGCTACCTGTGCGATCGTAATGGGCCCGGAGAGATTGCTTGGCGAAATCAGCCCCTGAAGCATTCTCAGAATCGATTTGAACGTAAAAACCACCAAATCAGCTGTGCGCGTCACAGCAGCCATCAAAGCATCGACCGGTCCACGCTCAAAAAATCGCTGTTGGGAGGCGGGTATCTCCGGCAGCTGCACCGACATACCAACCGAGCCGATTCGCTCGCCCTCAGAGACCAACGCCGCGGGCGTCACACTGAGGCGTTCTCTCGACCCGCTTCGCTCCACCACCACATCAATCGGCTGATCTGGTCGTGCGCGCACATAAACCACCCAATCCATCCACAGATCAACGGCTTGTCCGTCTGCCTCAAGAATCAAGTCCCCGATTTCAAAACCCGCAGCGATGGCCCTGCCCTCTTCGGTGAGCCCTCCGACCAG
>JAYOUT010000043.1:0-16825 GCA_038151055.1 Luminiphilus sp. | reverse complement strand
ACGCCGGGCCGCGTGTTCAAGGGCAAGAAGATGTCCGGGCACATGGGCGACGAGCGTGTGACAACACAGGGCCTAGAGGTCATCCGCGTTGATGTAGAACGCAACCTGCTGCTCATTAAAGGCGCGGTACCGGGCGCTCCGGGTGGCGAAGTGATTGTTCGTCCGACAGTCAAAGCGGCGGGCACCAGCCCGTCACAGTCGTGAGTAGCGGGGGCGAGACGTGGAATTGAATGTAGTCAAGCCGGGGAATGAAGCAGCAGGGACCGTTGCGGTGTCTGAAGCCAATTTCGCTCGCGAGTACAACGAAGCATTGGTTCACCAGGTGGTGACAGCCTATCTGTCTGGCGCGCGTCAGGGTACGCGTGCGCAGAAGACGCGATCCGAAGTCGCCGGCGGCGGCAAGAAGCCGTGGCGTCAGAAGGGCACGGGTCGCGCTCGCGCAGGCACCATCCGATCGCCGATTTGGCGCTCTGGTGGCGTGACCTTTGCGGCCAAGCCGCAGGATCACTCGCAGAAGGTGAACCGCAAGATGTATCGGGCAGCGATGCGTTCCATCCTGTCTGAGCTGGCGCGAACCGATCGACTGATGATCGTTGAGACGCTGGATGTAGAGCAGCCGAAGACCAAGCTGCTGGTAGAGACCCTGAAGGGATATGGCGTGGACAACGTTTTGATTGTGGCGGACAGCGTAGACAAGAACCTCTACCTCGCCTCTCGAAATCTGCACAAGGTAGATGTTCGGGATGTAGAGGGCGCTGACCCCGTAAGCCTCATTGCTTACGACAAGGTCATGATCACCGTCGATGCCGTGAAGAAGTTTGAGGAGGCGTTGGCGTGAATCAGGAGCG
The DNA here is from genome assembly GCA_038151055.1 of Luminiphilus sp. Lineage (GTDB taxonomy): Bacteria > Pseudomonadota > Gammaproteobacteria > Pseudomonadales > Halieaceae > Luminiphilus. The sequence continues at coordinate 15,977 of JAYOUT010000043.1, read as the reverse complement.
TGTTTTTCAGATTCTGCTGGGGCCCCACGTGTCGGAAAAGTCGGCGATCGTGGCAGAGCAGAGCAATCAGTATGTGTTCCGCGTCTGCCTCGATGCGACCAAAGACGAGATTCGTCAGTCTGTCGAGCAGCTGTTCAAAGTGACGGTGAATGACGTTCAGACACTGCGCGTGAAGGGTAAAACCAAGCGTAATCGTTATGGATTGAGCAAGCGCCCGTCGTGGAAGAAAGCCTACGTGCGGGTGGAGCAAGGTCAAGAGATTGACTTTGCGTCGATGAGCTGAGGTAGCGAGTCATGGCAGTCGTAAAGAGTAAACCCACTTCAGCAGGACGCCGCCACCAGGTTAAGGTGGTGACCGAGGGCTTGCATAAAGGCAAGCCACACGGCCCGCTCCTCGAGAAGAAGTCCAAGACAGGTGGCCGAAACAATCTCGGTCGCATCACCACCCGCCACATTGGCGGTGGCCACAAACAGCATTACCGCAAAATCGATTTCAAGCGCACCAAAGACGGCATTCCGGCCAAGGTTGAGCGCATTGAGTACGACCCTAACCGCACTGCTCACATTGCATTGCTTCTCTACGCCGATGGCGAGCGCCGCTACATCATTGCGCCCAAGGGTGTTCAGGCAGGCGACGTATTGCACTCAGGTTCTGCGGCACCAATTAAGGCTGGCAACTGCCTGCCGGTGCGCAACATCCCCGTTGGTTCTGTTATCCACGCCATCGAGTTGAAGCCCGGTAAGGGTGCTCAAATGGCGCGTTCAGCCGGTGCATCGGTTCAGCTGGTTGCCCGTGAAGGTCAATACGCCACGGTCCGACTGCGTTCCGGCGAGATGCGCAAGGTGCCGATTGATTGCCGTGCCACTCTCGGCGAGGTCTCAAATTCAGAGCACAGTCTGCGCAAGCTCGGCAAGGCGGGCGCTGCGCGTTGGCGAGGTGTTCGCCCCACCGTTCGCGGTGTTGCGATGAACCCGGTTGATCACCCCCATGGTGGTGGTGAGGGCAAGACCTCGGGTGGTCGTCATCCGGTGACACCATGGGGTGTGCCCACCAAGGGTTACAAGACCCGTAAGAACAAGCGTACCGACGGCATGATTGTCCGCCGTCGCGGTAAGAAGTAATCGGTCAGGAGAATTATCAGTGCCACGTTCATTGAAAAAAGGCCCCTTCATCGACCTGCACCTGATGAAAAAAGTCGAAGCTGCGGCAGAGGCCAACGATCGTCGACCCATTAAGACTTGGTCACGTCGCTCCATGGTCTCCCCCAACATGGTGGGTTTGACCATTGCAGTACATAACGGTCGCCAGCATGTGCCGATTCTGATTAACGAAGACATGGTCGGACACAAGCTGGGCGAATTCGCGGTGACCCGGACGTTTAAGGGCCACATCGTCGACAAGAAAGCCAAGCGATAAGGCCGGCTGGAGAGAGAAATGGAAGTAGCAGCCAAACTACGTGCAGCCCGCATCTCGGCGCAGAAGGCGCGTCTGGTCGCAGATCAGGTGCGTGGCAAGCCGGTTGAGGAAGCATTGAATCTGCTGGAGTTCAGCAACAAGAAAGCCGCTGCGATTGTTCGCAAGGTGCTGAATTCCGCGATTGCCAATGCAGAGAACAATGAAGGCGCAGACGTTGATGAACTGCGCGTGTCGACCATTTTCGTCGACGAGGGTTTCACCATGAAGCGCATGCGCGCTCGCGCCAAAGGCCGTGGTGATCGAATTTTTAAGCGCACCTGCCATATCACGGTCAAGGTCGCGGACGGCGAAAGCTAAGGAGACGACCGAATGGGTCAGAAGGTACATCCAACGGGTATCCGGCTGGGCGTGGTCAAAGACCACAATTCAGTCTGGTATGCGGATAGCAAGACGTATGCCCAGAATCTGATTAACGACCTCGAGGTGCGTGAGTACATCCTGAAGAAGTTGGATGCCGCCTCAGTGAGTCGCGTCAAGATCGAGCGTCCCGCTCAAACAGCCCGTATTACGATCTTTACCGCTCGCCCTGGCATCGTCATCGGCAAGAAGGGTGAAGACGTTGACGGTCTGCGCAAGGACCTGTCCGCCAAGATGGGTGTGCCGGTTCACATCAACATTGAAGAGATTCGCAAGCCCGACGTGGATGCGCGTCTGGTTGCGCAAAACGTGGCCCAGCAGCTTGAGCGCCGAGTCATGTTCCGGCGCGCCATGAAGCGGGTTGTGCAGAACGCCATGCGCCAGGGTGCGGAAGGCATCAAGGTTCAGGTCGGTGGGCGACTCGGTGGTGCAGAGATCGCGAGGACCGAGTGGTACCGCGAGGGCCGTGTACCGCTGCACACGCTGCGGGCAGACATTGATTACGCCACTTATGAAGCACACACCACCTATGGGGTGATTGGCGTGAAGGTTTGGATTTTTAAAGGTGAGGTAATCGGTGAGGGCGAAGAGGCCTAAGGGCTCTCTGGACTGAACTGACTACCTGATTGAGGAAGTAGAACATGTTGCAACCAAAACGGACCAAGTTCCGCAAGACGCAGAAGGGCCGTAACCGCGGTCTCGCAGAGCGTGGGAGCAAGGTGAGCTTTGGCGAATATGCCTTGAAGGCGACCGGTCGCGGTCGCATTACGGCGCGTCAGATCGAAGCGGCTCGTCGTGCCATGACGCGTCACATCAAGCGGGGCGGCAAGATCTGGATTCGGATCTTCCCTGACAAGCCGATTACCGGAAAGCCGCTGGAAGTTCGGCAGGGTAAGGGTAAGGGCAACGTCGAATACTGGGTGGCACAGATCCAGCCGGGTCGTGTCTTGTATGAAGTCGAGGGGGTATCGGAGCAACTGGCTCGTGAGGCGTTTGACCTTGCCGCAGCCAAGCTGCCGGTACAAACCACCTTTGTGAAGCGGTCGGTGATGTGATGAAAGCCAGTGAACTTCGTGACAAGTCGGTCGATGAATTGAATCAGCAGCTGCTGTCGCTGCGCGAAGAGCAGTTCAAGTTGCGTATGGCCAAGGCCACAGGCCAATTGGGTCAGAGCCACTTGCTCAAGCAGACCAAGCGGGATATCGCGCGGGTGAAGACCGTGCTGCAACAGAAGGCGGAACAGTAATGGCATCGACAGAAACGCGCGCGCGCACGCTTCAAGGGCGAGTGGTCAGCGACAAGATGGACAAGACCATCACGGTCAAGATCGAGCGCCGGGTAAAGCACCCTGTGTATGGCAAGTACATCACGCGCTCTTCCAAAGTGCATGCGCACGATGAGGAGAACAAAGCAGGTATGGGCGACACGGTGCTGGTTGCCGAGTCGCGTCCGATGTCCAAGAGCAAGAGCTGGACGCTGGTAGAGATTGTGGAGACCGCGACTCAGATTTGAGTGAGGTCAGTTAGCGAGCGGCGAAACGCCGTTGGTGGAGTGAGAAAAAATGATTCAGACGCAGTCGTATCTGGAAGTAGCCGATAACAGCGGAGCACGTCGCGTGATGTGCATCAAGGTGCTGGGCGGCTCCAAGCGTCGTTATGCCCGCGTGGGTGACTTAATCAAGGTCACCGTGAAGGAAGCGATTCCCCGAGGCAAGGTCAAGAAGGGTCAGGTGATTACCGCGGTGGTAGTGCGCACCAAGAAAGGTGTTCGTCGCCCCGACGGATCACTGATCAAGTTTGACGAGAATGCGGCTGTGCTGCTGAACGCACAGGATGCGCCGATCGGCACGCGCATTTTCGGCCCAGTGACGCGCGAACTCCGCGGCGAGAAATTTATGAAAATCATTTCCCTCGCGCCAGAAGTGATCTGAGCAGGGAAGGAGAGGATCCAATCATGGCGAAGCTGAAGCAGGATGACGAAGTAATCGTGATCGCCGGGAAAGACAAGGGTAAGCGCGGTACGGTCCGTCGCGTGATCGATAGTGATCGCGTGGTGGTCAGTGGCGTGAACATGATTAAGAAGCACACCAAGCCTAACCCGCAGGCCGGTGTTGCGGGTGGCATCGTTGAGCAGGAAGCGCCGATCCAGGCGTCTAACCTGGCGGTGTTCAACAGCAAGTCTGGAAAGGGCGAGCGCGTGGGTTACCGCGTCGAGGACGGCAAGAAGGTCCGCGTATTCAAGCCGTCTGGCGATCTGGTTGACGCCTGATCGATCGCGGCGAAGAGAGGCAATAGAGACATGACAGCGCTGAAAGAAAAGTACCGTAGCGAGATCGTTCCCAAGCTCCAGTCCGAGCTTGGCCTGAAGAACGTGATGGCGGTGCCGCGTATTAGCAAGATCACCCTCAACATGGGTGTAGGTGAGGCCGTGGGTGACAAGAAGGTGCTTGAGAGTGCCGTCGCCGATATGGAAAAAATTGCAGGCCAAAAGCCGATTGTCACCAAATCACGAAAATCCATCGCTGGCTTCAAGATTCGCGACGGTTGGCCGATTGGCTGCAAAGTCACGTTGCGCGACGAGCGCATGTACGAGTTTTTGGATCGCCTGATCAATATTGCGATTCCGCGTATCCGTGACTTCCGCGGCATCAGCCCAAAGCAGTTCGACGGCCGTGGCAATTTTGCGATGGGCGTCACCGAACAGATTATTTTCCCGGAAATTGACTACGACCAGATCGACAAGCTGCGTGGCATGGATATCACCATCTCCACGACGGCGGCAAATGACGATCAGGGTCGCGCGTTGCTTGCGGCGTTCAATTTCCCTTTTAGAAGCTGAGGCATCAGAGATATGGCCAAGAAATCCATGATCGCCCGAGAGGCCAAGCGCGCTCGCACCGTAGCCAAGTTCGCTGCCAAGCGCGCCCAACTCAAGGAAGTGATAGCCAACGTCAACACCAGTGACGAAGAGCGCTGGGAAGCGCAGATCGCGCTGCAGAAGTTGCCGCGTAACGCGAGCCCGGTTCGTCAGCAGCGCCGCTGTCAGCTGACCGGTCGCCCACACGGGGTGTACCGCAAATTTGGTTTGTGCCGCAACAAGCTGCGTGAAGCAGCAATGCGCGGTGATGTACCTGGTCTGGTTAAGTCCAGCTGGTAACGGAGAACATTTGAATGAGCATGCAAGATCCGCTGAGCGATATGTTGACCCGATTGCGCAATGCGCAAATGGCGGGCAAGCAGACCGTTGATATGCCGGGGTCCAAGTTGAAGGTGTCGGTGGCCAAGGTTCTCGAGCAAGAGGGCTACATCGCGGGCCATCGCTACGATGACAGTACCGGCAAGCCAAGGCTGCATATCGATCTGAAGTATTTCGATGGTAAGCCTGTGATCGCTGAGATTGAGCGCATCAGTAAGCCTTCCTTGCGCCGTTACTCCGGCAAGGACGATTTGCCCTCGGTCCGCGGTGGATTGGGCGTCGCCATTGTCTCGACCTCGCGCGGTGTGATGACGGATCGCGCAGCGCGCGCTGCGGGTGTCGGAGGCGAAGTCCTCTGCACCGTATTCTGATTTGATAACGGGAGCGTTAGAGAAATGTCTCGTGTAGCAAATAGCCCTGTCGCGCTGCCCAAAGGCGTCGACATCAAGATTGAGGGCGCTCACCTGTCAGTGAAAGGCGGCAAGGGATCCTTGGATCTGACGCTGACCGACGGTGTTGGCGTGAATGTCGAAGAAGACGTCGCGACGATCACCTATGACGGCGATAGCAGCCGTGCCATGGCGGGTACAACGCGCTCATTGCTGGCCAACATGGTCAAGGGCGTGTCAGAGGGTTGGGAAAAGAAGCTGGTGCTGAATGGCGTCGGCTATCGCGCCAAGGCGTCGGGTAAAACAGTCAACCTGACAATCGGTTTGTCGCATCAGGTGGATTACCAGTTGGCTGAGGGTCTGTCTGCTGACACCCCCAGCCAGACTGAAATTGTGATCTCCGGCATTGATAAGCAGGCAGTGGGCCAGGCCGCGGCAGAAATCCGCAGCTTCCGCCCGCCGGAGCCCTACAAAGGAAAAGGCATTCGTTACGCGGACGAGTATGTCCGACGTAAGGAAGCCAAGAAAAAGTAATCGGATACGGCAATGAATACCAAGACAAAAGCTCGATTGCGTCGAGCCAAGAAGTCCAGAGTCCATATGCGAACTGCGGGCGACGTCCGCTTATCGGTGCATCGGACCCCGCGTCATATTTATGCGCAGGTGATTTCGGGCGACAACAAAACGGTTCTCGCTCAGGCATCCACGCTTGACAAGGATCTCCGCTCAGGCGCGACGGGTAACGTCGCTGCAGCAGAGTCGGTTGGCAAGTTGATTGCAGAGCGTGCCAAGGCGGCGGGCATCACATCTGTTGCGTTTGATCGCTCGGGTTTCCGTTATCACGGACGGGTAAAGGCACTGGCAGACGCTGCGCGTGAAGGCGGATTGGAGTTTTAAGTATGGCAATGAACGACAGAAAGCAGCAGGGCGATCAGCGTACCGAGGGCGACCTTCAGGAGAAGCTGGTGCAGGTGAACCGTGTGGCCAAGACGGTCAAAGGTGGCCGCATCATGAGCTTCACGGCGCTGACGGTAGTGGGCGACGGCAAGGGCCGGGTCGGCTATGGCCGCGGCAAGGCGCGGGAAGTGCCAGTTGCCATTCAGAAGGCGATGGAATCAGCGCGACGCAACATGGTGCAGGTGCAGTTAGTCAACGGCACTCTGCAATATCCCATCAAGGCTGCGCACGGCGCTTCCAAGGTCTACATGCAGCCAGCATCGGAAGGTACTGGCGTGATCGCCGGTGGCGCGATGCGCTCCGTATTGGAGCTTGCGGGTGTGCATAACGTCCTGGCGAAGTGCTATGGCTCTACGAACCCGGTGAACGTGGTTCAGGCGACCTTCAAAGGCCTGCGAGACATGAGCTCTCCCGAAGACGTGGCAGCGCGCCGCGGTCTCAGCGTAGAAGAAATCCTCAGCTGAGTAGTGAGGAAACAGTAATGAGCAAAGCAATGATTAAAGTGACGCAGATCCGCAGCATTCACGGCCGCTTGAAGAAGCATCAGGCCTGTGTCGCGGGTTTGGGTCTGCGGCGAATTGGCCACACCGTGGAGGTAGAAGATACCCCGTCGGTGCGCGGCATGATTAATAAGGTGAATTACCTGGTCCGTGTCGAGGGCGAGAGCAATGTCTGACGAAATGCGTTTAAACAGCCTGAAGCCCGCTCCGGGCGCCAAGCGAAACGCCAAGCGCGTGGGTCGTGGCATCGGTTCGGGCGTGGGTAAAACCGCTGGCCGTGGCCACAAGGGTTTGAAGTCCCGATCAGGTGGTACGGTGAAAGCTGGTTTTGAGGGTGGCCAGATGCCGCTTCAGAAGCGTTTGCCGAAGTACGGTTTTACGTCGCGTATCGGCCGCACCACAGCGGAAGTGCGCTTGCACGAGCTGAACCGCGTTGAAGGCGATGTGGTCGATTTGGAAACCCTGAAAGCGGCTGATCTCATCAAGGATGACGTCAAGCGCGTACGGGTATTCCTGTCAGGTGAAATTTCCCGCGCAGTGAATGTGCGCGGCGTTACCGTGACCAAAGGCGCCAAGGCGGCGATCGAAGCAGCCGGTGGGAGCGTCGAGGCGTAAGCCATGGCCAACGGGATGCCCTCTATGAATTCAGCCGGCATGGGAGAGCTTTTCGCTCGCCTGCGCTTTGTGCTGATTGCGCTGTTGATCTACCGCATCGGGACCCATATCCCCGTGCCCGGCATCGATCCAGAGCAGCTGGCATCTCTGTTTGACCAGAATCAGGGCACGATCCTTGGACTGGCTAATGTCTTCTCGGGCGGTGCGCTGGAGCGCATGAGTATCCTGGCGTTGGGCATCCTTCCCTACATCTCTGCGTCCATCATTATGCAGTTGATGACGGCGGTAACGCCGCAGCTCGAGCAATTGAAGAAAGAGGGTGAGGCGGGACGTCGCAAGATTTCACAGTGGACACGTTACCTGACGGTCGTTTTGGCGCTGGTGCAGGGCACGGGTATGACGGTAGGCCTCGCCAATCAAGGGCTGACTTACGTCACAGGGCTCAGTTTCTACGTCACTGCAGTGGCCTCACTGGTAACGGGCGCCGTGTTCATGATGTGGTTGGGTGAGCAGATCACCGAGCGCGGTATCGGTAATGGTATTTCCCTGCTGATTTTTGCAGGCATCGTCGCGGGGCTTCCTGCGGCGATCGGACAGTCACTTGAGCAGGCGCGTCAGGGCGAGATCAGTATTTTGATTTTGCTCGGCATCCTCGTGTTGGCAGCTGTTGTGATTTACTTGGTGGTGTTCATTGAGCGCGGCCAGCGCCGGATCACCGTCAATTACGCCAAGCGTCAACAGGGCCGACGCATGATGCAGGCGCAGGCTTCGCACCTGCCCTTGAAAGTCAATATGGCAGGGGTCATCCCGGCCATTTTTGCGAGCTCAATCTTGCTGTTCCCGGCATCGGTGGCACAGTGGTTTGGCAGTGGTGACAGTTCAGACTGGTTGCAGGATCTGGCGGTGGCGATTGGTCCCGGTCAGCCGCTCAATATTCTGCTGTTCACGGGCTTTATTGTGTTTTTCTGCTTCTTCTACACGGCGTTGATGTTCAACCCGCAGGAAGTGGCCGACAACCTGAAGCGCTCGGGTGCCTTTGTACCCGGTATCCGCCCGGGCCAGCAGACGGCCAACTATATCGACGGTGTGCTGACGCGTTTGACGGTATTTGGTTCAGCTTACATCGCTCTGGTGTGTTTGCTGCCGCAGTTCTTGGTTGTCATGTTCAACGTGCCCTTCTATCTGGGCGGCACCTCCATGCTGATTGTCGTGGTGGTGGTGATGGATTTCATGGCTCAGGTACAGAGTCATTTGATGTCGCACCAGTACGAAGGTGTGATGAAAAAAGCCAACCTCGGGAGCCTTAGCCCCGCAGGTCGGGTGAGATAGGAATCAGGAGTTTCCGATGAAAGTGCGAGCTTCCGTCAAGAAGATGTGTCGTAACTGCAAAGTGGTGCGACGTAACGGTGTGGTCAGGGTGATTTGCTCCTCAGATCCACGTCACAAGCAGCGTCAGGGCTGATTCTTGAAGCCTATCGCTCAAGTCATTAATATGCGCGCCCTTTTGTGTGGCGGGCAGGTCATGTGTGCCGGTGAGCGCACGACTCAACAGGTGTGGAGATAAAAGATGGCGCGTATCGCCGGAGTAAACATCCCAGATCATAAGCATGCGGTGATTTCACTCACCCATATCTATGGCATTGGTAAAACCCAGGCCAAGAAGCTGTGTGAAGCGACCAATATTCCCGAGAGCACCAAGATCGGTGAGCTGTCAGAAGGTGAGCTGGATCAGCTGCGTTCACTGGTCTCTGAGATGAATGTGGAAGGTGACCTGCGACGGGAAGTGTCGATGAACATCAAGCGATTGATGGACCTAGGCTGCAACCGCGGCCTCCGTCACCGTAAGGGTTTGCCCCTGCGAGGTCAGCGTACCAAGACCAACGCACGCACCCGTAAAGGGCCCCGAAAGCCCATTCGTAAGTAATTAGAACCTCGCCTGCACAACGGGCGAATAACTTTGGTGGAGCTACATCCCAATTTGTAGCGTCGATATTAAAGCGAGTAGATAGATGGCAAAAAACGCCAAGACAACGAAACGCAAGATCACCAAGCAGGTGGTCGATGGTGTGGCGCATATCCACGCGTCGTTCAACAACACCATCATTACGATTACCGACCGTCAGGGAAACACCCTGAGTTGGGCTACAGCGGGAGGCTCTGGCTTCCGTGGATCACGTAAGTCCACGCCGTTCGCTGCGCAGGTAGCGGCAGAGCGCGCGGGCGAGGCGGCCAAGGAATATGGGCTGCGTAACCTGGATGTTGAGGTGAAGGGCCCGGGTCCGGGTCGCGAATCTGCAGTGCGCGCATTGAACGGCTGCGGCTACAAGATTACGAACATTACCGATGTGACGCCGATTCCCCATAACGGTTGTCGCCCACCCAAGAAGCGTCGCGTGTAACGCGCGCCAGAGAGGACTTAGCAAATGGCTCGATATATTGGACCGAAGTGCAAGCTCTCCCGACGGGAGGGTACGGATCTGCAGCTCAAGAGTGGCGTGGCTGCGTTTGATAAAAAGTGCAAATCTGAAACACCACCTGGACAGCATGGCGCGCGTCGCGGCCGACTGTCTGACTACGGTGTGCAGCTGCGTGAAAAGCAGAAGGTACGTCGTATCTATGGCGTGCTCGAGAAGCAGTTCCGCAACTACTACAAGGAAGCCGCGCGACTGAAAGGCGCGACGGGCGAGAACCTGCTGCAACTGCTTGAGAGTCGGCTGGACAACGTCGTCTATCGCATGGGCTTTGGCTCAACGCGATCAGAGGCACGCCAGCTGGTATCGCATAAGGGTATTTTGGTGAACGGTAAGGTCGTGAATATCCCGTCTTACCAGGTTCAACCCGGCGATGTTGTCTCCGTGCGAGAGAAAGCCAAGAAACAACTTCGGGTGCAGTCTGCTTTGGCTATTGCCGAGCAGCGTGGGGAGCCCATCTGGGTAGAGGTCGATGCTGGCAAATTGGAAGGGACCTTCAAGTCTCGACCTGACCGCCAGGATCTGCCCGGCGAAATTAACGAAAACCTGATTGTGGAACTGTATTCGAAGTAAGTGCTTCGACTGTTTTCCGTTACGCAATCCCTGACTCTATCGAAGGTGTTCTATGCAAAGTTCAGTCACTGAGTTTCTGACACCCCGCGTCATCAAAGTTGATGAGGCATCCAATACCCGCGCTACCGTGACGCTGGAGCCGCTCGAGCGGGGCTTCGGCCATACGCTGGGTAACGCGTTGCGCCGCATTCTGCTGTCTTCCATGCCTGGCTGCGCCATCACGGAAGTCGAGATCGACGGCGTTGAGCACGAGTACTCGGCCATCGAAGGCGTGCAGGAAGATGTCATCGAGATCTTGCTGAATCTCAAAGGCGTTGCCTTGTCGCTCAATGGCAAGGATTCGGCACAGCTGACGCTGTCAGCACAAGGGCCCTGCACCGTGACGGCAGCTGATATTCAGGTCGATCACGATGTGGAGATTTCCAACCCTGATCACGTAATTTGTACGGTTACGGACAAGACGGCGCTGTCTATTCGCCTGATGGTGCAACGTGGCCGCGGTTACTCACCGGCGGATGCCCGTGAGAACCCTGAAGAAGAGACCCGCTCAATTGGCCGATTGCCTCTCGATGCCTCTTTTTCGCCGATCCGGCGTGTCAGCTACGTGGTCGATTCTGCGCGAGTGGAACAGCGCACTGACCTCGATAAGCTGATCATTGATCTGGAGACCAACGGCACACTGGATCCGGAAGAAGCTATTCGTCGCGCAGCGACCATCCTGCAGCAGCAGCTTGCGGTCTTTGTCGACCTCGAAGGCGAGGCGCAGGCCGCGGCTACCGAAGCAGCAGAAGAAGTGGACCCGATTCTGTTGCGCCCAGTGGATGATCTCGAGTTGACCGTCCGCTCGGCGAACTGTCTCAAGGCCGAGAACATCTATTACATCGGTGACTTGGTGCAGCGCACGGAAGTGGAGTTGCTGAAGACACCGAATCTGGGCAAGAAGTCCCTGACGGAGATCAAGGACGTGCTGGCCTCACGTGGCTTGTCACTGGGTATGCGTTTGGAAGCTTGGCCGCCCGCGAGCCTCAAGAACGATGAGCGACTGCTCAGCGTCTGATATGAGATAACCGCCCGGGTTGAACCGGGCATGATTTGTAAGGAATAGAGTCATGCGTCATCGCCACAGCGGACGACAACTGAATCGCAACAGCTCTCACCGGAAGGCCATGTTCCGCAACATGACCGTGTCCCTCGTAGAGCACGAGTTGATTAAGACAACCTTGCCCAAAGCGAAGGAGCTGCGCACCTACGCCGAGCCACTGATTACGCTCGCCAAGAACGACAGCGTCGCCAACCGGCGTTTGGCCTTTGATCGCACGCGCTCCAAGGCCGCAGTCGGCAAGCTTTTTGACGAACTCGGACCCCGCTATCAGGAGCGCCCTGGCGGCTACATTCGCATCTTGAAGTGTGGTTACCGTGCTGGGGACAAGGCGCCCATGGCGTTTGTTGAATTGGTGGATCGTCCTCACATTGAAGACGCCGAACCCGAGGTGATTGAGGAGGCGGCAGAGGAGTAAGCCGCCGCCCTTGGCCGACAGAACCCCGCCTGAGTGATCACGCGGGGTTTTTTGTGGCCTTGAAACTTTAAAATGCGACGCTATTGGCAGTCTTTGTGCTGAAAGTTGCCCATTAACATGCTGAATTTGTTGCCGATTATAGAGTTGCGCAATGTCTGAACTATCGTTAGGTTACTTCTCGGTAATGTAATTTTGGCGACCTGTCGCCAATCAGATTCTTATAACAAAAGCGAGGCCACCATGACGAATCGTTCTCGATTGATAACGGCGATTTCTACTGCGCTCATTCCGTTTTCCCTGACGGCTCAGGCACAGCTGGAAGAAGTCATTGTCACGGCTACCAAGATTGAAACGTCCATTCAGGACACGCCGATTGCGGTATCCGCCTTTACCCAGGATCAGCTGGATTCCCAGTTGATCAACGACACCATGAATCTGCAGTTCTCGGTCCCCAACATGACCATGACCAAGCAGAATTTCACCGCTAACGATATCCGCATTCGCGGCATCGGCGCTGGCGCGATTGGCCCGGCGGGCGATACGGGTGTTGGTATTCATATTAACGGCATGTATCAGACCTCCAGCCGGATTTTCGAAGCCCAGTATTTTGATACCGAGCGTGTCGAGGTGTTGCGGGGTCCGCAGGGCACGCTGTACGGCCGAAACACCACGGGTGGTGTTGTGAACGTGATTACAGGCAAAGCTGATCCGAGCGAATTTGGCGCCAAGCTCGACGCCACGGTCGGTAATTACAGCTACACGCAGCTACGCGGCATGATCAACGCGCCGCTGGGCGATAACTTTGCCATCCGTGTGGCGGGCATGGGCCTGAATCGCGACGGCTTCATCGAGAACGTTTATGACGGTGAGGACGTTGATAACCGCGACATGTGGGCGGGTCGTCTGTCACTGACCTGGGATGTCAGCGAAAAGACCGAAATCAACTTCATGTACAGCCTGTTTGAAGAAGACGACAACCGCGTTCGATCGCAGAAGCAGGCTTGTGTGTATGACCCGACCGCAACACTGGGCTGCTTGCCCGGCAAGCCCCAATACCAGAATGCCAACTCTGCAGCAGGTATCGGTGGTGCGCTGATTAACTCTATTAGCGGCCTGAATGCAATCTCGCAGGGTTATCTTGCGCAGTTTGGTGCGGCCACGGGCCAGGCCAACTATGCGGCGCTGGGCGCCAACTTGGCGAATGGTGCGGTGTTCTTCCCTGCTGAGGACTATATCGGCGATACCAACCCTGACGGCGTGCGGCAGGTTAACATGGACACCAAGCCGCTCTACCAAACTGAAGAAGAAGTGTTCCAGCTTCAGGTTAGCCATGATTTCGGCGATTTGCAGCTGTATTACTCGGGTGGCTACAGCACGACCGAGGTGATGTCGGTCGAAGACTATGAGAAGGGTGTATCGAACGCTGACTGGACAGCCGCGCTGAATTCACTGGCCCAGTTGGGCTCGGTGCCCGCACTTCCCGCGAGCATGTTCCCTGATGTTGTCGCGGCACTGGCACCGACTTATGGTCAAGGCACGGCAACTTTGGTTGGCTATCAGATTACCAGCGCTGCGACGGGTATTCCGGGCGTCGGCTTCTGGGCAGGTAACCCTGCGCTGGCGGGATTGGCTAACGGCGTGCAGGTCTTGAACCCCCCGGGCGACAACACCTACTCGACCTGGTTCCGCAATGGCGGCATCGATGAGTCCTCCAACAGCAACAAGCAGTGGACCCACGAGTTGCGGCTGCAAAGTAGCTTCGACGGCCCACTGAACTTCTTGTTGGGTGGCTTCTATCTCGATTATGACAATACCAACGCGTACATCGTGCGGGCAGCGAGTCTGGCATTGCCAGGTCAGATCTTACTGATTAACCCCGCGGTGTATCCGGCGCCGTATGGCGATCCCGATAATCCGCGTTCCGAGGTCGACCCTTATATGCAGGGTTATCACAACGACTCGCGTGTCTATAAGCTCGATGCCGCAGCGTTGTTTGGCGAGCTCTACTGGGACGTGACAGATTCGCTTCGCCTGACCTTTGGCGGCCGTTATTCGGAAGAGAAGAAAGAGGGTAAGCAGCGCACTATTTATGTGACCTTCTCAGATCTTCCTCCAATTCAACCGAACAACGCCTTCTTTACGCCGGAGTTTGAGCAGGAAGAGTTCACCTGGAAGGTGAACGCTACCTGGAACATGACCGATGCAACCATGATGTATGCGACGGTCTCCAGTAGCTTTAAATCAGGTGGCTTTAACCCCATCAGTGACAATTCACCGCTGCTGACGCCCGAATTCGGTGGCAGCCCTGACAACGCGTTTTTTGACCCTGAATTTGTCGACGCCTTCGAAGTCGGCCTGAAGACCACGTTGCTGGATGGCGCCATGCAGATCAATGCGGCTGGCTTCTACTACGACTACTCTGATTTCCAGCAGTCGCAGATCGTTAACGTGACCTCCAAGAACGTGAACGCCGATGCAGAAATCACCGGCCTTGAGTTGGATGTGCTGTTTGCCATCACCCCCAACCTCATCGCGTCGTTCTCAGGCGGCTGGTTAGACACCGAGATCGGCGAGTTCTGGAGTGTGGATACGGCTAACCCCAACGCTACCTCTCAGGCGGATCTTGCTCGTGACCCGACTCTGGCGACCGTTGGTGTGGTCAGTGTCAATGGGGTGAACTTTATCCCCGGTGCTGATGCAACGGGTCAACGTGATCGTTGTGAGACGGCTGCCCCTAACCCTTGCTACGGCTTCATGCAGAACCAGCAGGGCAATCAAATTGCCGGTTCTCCGGAGCTCAACTACAACATTGGTCTGGCATACACCCTGCCAATGGGCAAAGTGGATATGACGCTGTCGACCAACTATTACTGGCAGGATGAGTTCTACGCATCGAACTTCAACAACATCTCCAACCTGGTAGACGATTGGTCTATGTGGAATGCCAGCGCGCGTTTTGCGGGTGAGAATTGGTACTTCGAAGCGTGGATCAAGAATATTGAAGATAACGATAACGTCACCGGTCACTACCTGACGTCGTCGGTATCCTCTTTGTTCACCAACCAGTTCATTCTGGATCCGCAGACCTACGGCATTAGCCTCGGTTATCAGTGGTAAGTTGATGCACTAGCAAAAAACCCGGCCTTGAGCCGGGTTTTTTCTTTGTGTGGCCGGGTTTTTGGGGGTTGGAGGCTGTGGCGGAGAGGCCATTAGCGGGTGACCGCGTCTGAGGGTAAGCCAGAGCGTGTTACCTCGGGTGCTCACTCTCGCGTGCTGCCAAGGCCCTCGCCACCCGAACGCTGTTGACGCCGATCGTGGCTTTGTTGAGCAAAAGTCTGACTAGGCAGCCTTGGAGCGAGTTTTAGCTTTGGTTTTGGCCTTGGGTTTCGCTTTGGCCAACGGCTTGCCGGCCATCTTTTGCGTGCTTGCGCCGAGAAGCGGTGCGAGAAAGCGCCCGGTATGAGAGGCCGCATTCTCGGCTACAGCCTCGGGCGTGCCGGTGGCGATGATCTGGCCACCACCTGAACCGCCCTCTGGGCCGAGGTCGATCAGCCAGTCGGCGGTTTTGATGACGTCGAGGTTGTGCTCGATGATGACCACAGTGTTACCGCCGTCCCTCAGGCGATGCAGTACTTCTAGCAGCTGGCGGATATCCTCAAAGTGCAAACCCGTGGTGGGCTCGTCGAGGATATAGAGGGTATTACCGGTATCTCGCTTAGAGAGCTCTCGTGACAGCTTGACCCGCTGCGCCTCCCCGCCCGACAGCGTCGTCGCCGCCTGCCCGAGGCGAATATAGGACAGTCCGACGTCCATCAGCGTTTGCAGTTTGCGATGAATAGCCGGCACGGCCTCAAAGAAGCACAGCGCATCTTCCACGGTGAGATTCAACACCTCGGAGATGTTCAGGTCCTTGAATTTAATCTCCA
>JAYOUT010000042.1:10852-17422 GCA_038151055.1 Luminiphilus sp. | reverse complement strand
AGGCAGACATCTTTAACACCTGCGGGGTCGGTGGCGCCCACGGGGTGGGTGGCGTCGATTTGTATCTCGATATGCAGGCCGTTGTGGCAAAGCAACACGCTCTCGGGTGCATCGGCGTTACCGGTATAACCCACGAAGAGGGAGGGTTCTGCCAGCGTTGCCGAGTCGCCCGACGCTTGCTGCACGGAGAGCGTGCCTGCTTCGATCGCATAAGCCGTGGCGTCAGCGTGCGTGCCGCCGGTCAGTGGGCAATGGGTATCCAGGAAGTCCCGCGCCCAAGCAATAACGCGGTCGCCCCGTATCGGGTTGTAGGCGCCGCCGCGCTCTGCACCCTTGTCTTCGGGGATCGCATCGGTGCCGTACAGTGCGTCATAGAGGCTGCCCCAACGGGCATTCGCGGCGTTCAGGGCATAGCGCGCATTCATGACCGGCACCACCAGTTGAGGCCCGGCAATGTGTGCGATTTCAGCGTCTACGTTCTCGGTGCTGATCGAGAACGGTTCGGGTTCGGGGTGCAGGTAGCCGATTTCGCGGAGAAAGGCCTCATAAGCGGCGGCATCGAACGCCTCGCCTTTGCGTTCCCGGTGCCATTGGTCTATCTGCTTTTGTAGCGACTCGCGCTCAGCCAACAACCCCTGATTTTCCGGGCCTAAGGTGGCCCAGATGTCGGCAACGCCCTGCCAGAAAGTATCGGGGTCGACGCCGGTGCCGGGTGCGATGTCGTTGACCAACAGCGCGTGGAGCGCCTCGTCAACCTGAAGGCCGGCGCATTCGATTCGGTGAGTCATGACAGGCTCCTGCTATCGTAATCGGGTCTCGCGCCGGCTAAAGCGGCGGGGCGACAGAGTCATTCGTAGGGGCGACACTCTACTCACTCACCATTATTGATAACAGTGATTTGAACGATAAACGCTATTCGCAGTTTTTATGATTCGCTGGGAAGTCCCCGCGCAATGCGAGTAATGAACTGCCGCACCCAACGATGTGGGGCGTTGTTGTGGAGGAGCGGGCTCCAGGCCATTTTGAGTTCCAGCGGCGGGATGGTAACCGGCACCTCGCGCACGACGACCCGCGGATTATCGCGTTTTAACCACGTGGCGCGGGTGGGTAGGGTGACGATCAGATCGTTCTGCTCTGCCAATGTCATGGCGGCCTGGTAGTGCCGGGTGAACACACGAATGCGACGCTTCTCGCCCAGCTCAGCCAGAGCAGCATCGACCCAGCCCAGTCGCTGTACGTCACCGGGGTCTACCCCCACGCCCACACCCATACCTGTCTTGCTCACCCATATGTGATCAGCGCTTAAATAGCTTTGCAGGGAGAAGTCTTCGAGGATGGGATTATCCGGACTCAGCAAGCAGGAGAAGCTGTCTTCCCACAATGTAATTTGATGGAAAGACTGCGGCATTTGGTCAAACCGGTTGATGACCAGATCGACCTTCCCGCGCTCGACATCTAGGAAGCTGACGTCGGAGGGGTTCATGATATCGAGGGTGATCCCGGGCGCGTGTTCGCGTAGCTCAGTCAGCACAGCGGGAAATAGCGTCGACTCGGCGTAATCACTCGCCATAATCCGCACTACCATTTGCGCCGCGCCGGGGGCAAATTCGGTGGCGGGCTGCATGGCGCGATCGACCCCTAGCAGAATTTCCTTCACCAGCGGCTCCAGCTCCAGTGCGCGCTCGGTCGGTGTCATGCCTTCGGAGGTGCGCACCAGAAGCGGATCGTCGAACAGCGCTCGTAGTCGCCTAAGTCCGTTACTCATTGCCGGTTGTGACAGGCCCAACTGGTTCGCGGCCTGGGTGACATTGCGCTCGCGCAACAACACCTCAAGATAAACCAGCAGGTTCAGATCAATTTGGTTCAGGTTTTTCATATACTGTCGTCAAGGCGGGACCGCCTTTATTCACGAAATGAATTATAACTCTTCGGCCATATTTTTGCCGTATGGCGTGAGTTTGACAAAAATGCGGTCACGCAGCGACCTGATGGCAAGGCAGATCGAGCGAGAGAGCGAGGAAGCAACGATGTATACGGCCCCAACGGATGACATGCAATTTTTGATCGACGACGTGCTGAATGTCGGATCGGTGCTGGGTAGCTTGCCGCAATATGCCGAGCTGGGGCTGGGCAACGAGCTGACAACGGCACTGCTGGACGAGGCCGCTAAATTTGCGTCCGACGTGGTCTCGCCGCTGCGGCGAGTCGGCGATGCGAATCCGGCGCGCTGCAGCGACAGCGCGGTGACCATTCCTCCGGGCTATGGCGATGCTATTCAGCAACTGGGGGCTGGAGGCTGGGTTGGCATCTCTGCGCCTCAGAGTGAAGGCGGGCAGGGCTTGCCCGAACTCTTTGGCACGGCTGCCTGCGAGATGTGGAACAGCGCCGATATGGCGTTTGCGCTGGAGCCCTTCTTGAGCGCAGGGGCCGCTTTGGCGATCTCTGCTCATGCCAACGAGGCGTTGCAAGCGACTTATCTAGAAAAGATCTATTCCGGAGAGTGGTCCGGCACCATGAACCTGACGGAATCCGGTGCCGGATCGGATCTCGGACCCATGAAAACCCGCGCCGAGCGAGAGGGCGATCACTACCGGATCTTTGGCCAAAAGATTTACATCACTTGGGGCGACCACGATGCCACCGACAACATCATCCATCTGGTGTTGGCGCGTCTGCCCGACGCGCCCGAGGGAAGCCGCGGCATCTCCTTGTTTTTGGTGCCCAAGTTTTTGGTGAACGAGGACGGATCGTTAGGTGAGCGCAACGACGCCTATCCGGTATCGGTCGAGCACAAGCTGGGTATTCACGGCAGCCCCACCTGTGTGATGGCCTATGGTGACAACGGCGGCGCGATTGGATATCTGGTGGGGGAAGAGAATCAGGGTCTCGCTTGCATGTTTACCATGATGAACGAGGCTCGCCTCAAGGTCGGTCTGCAGGGGCTGGGCGCCTCAGAGGGCGCGTATCAAAAGGCGGTGGCCTATGCCCGTGAGCGCGTTCAGGGCGGCGTGCCGATCATTGAGCACGCTGATGTGAAGCGCATGTTGCTGACCATGCGGGCGCTGAACGAAGCCATGCGCGCATTGGCCTATTCCGAGGCGGTCACGATGGATCTCGCGCATGCCGGACCCGAAAATACCCGCGAGGCGAGTCAGCGGCGCATTGATCTCATGATTCCCGTTATCAAGGGCTGGTTGACCGAGTTGGGTATGGAGGTCACCTCGTTGGGGGTTCAGATTCACGGCGGCATGGGCTACGTCGAGGAGACAGGCGCGGCACAGTACCTTCGTGATGTCCGCATCACGCCGATCTACGAGGGCACCAACGGTATTCAGGCGGCGGATCTCTTGAATCGCAAAGTGGGTCGTGACGGTGGCGCCACCATGGAGGCCATGCAGAGCGAGATTCGCGAAGTGGTGGCGCAGCTGACGGCGCAGGCTGACCCGCGGCTCAAGACCATGGGGGAGTGTCTGGCCAGCGCTTTGGCCGAGCAGGTCGCAACGACACAACGGCTACTGCATGCCCTGTCGGATGACCGTTTTACCGCGCTGGGCGGCTCCTTCGACTACATGATGCAGACCGGCTATCTCTTCGGTGGTTGGCAGTTGGCGCGAGGGGCACTCGTGGCGGCTGATCTCGCCGCCAAGGGGGAGCGGGCCGTGTTCTGTGATCGAAAGGTCAACACCGCGCTGTTTTACATGGAGCGACTATTGCCGCGTGCGAGAGCACATGCCGGAGCCATCGATGCGCCCGGTGATAGCCTGTCAGAGTTTGCGCTCGACTGGTTCTGATCCGTTGGTCGCGTTCACGACTCCCGACCTGTCGGATGCGCACCCCGCGGCGCAACATCTGGGCTTTCAGTTCCGGTTGTTTGGGCAGCGCGAGCGGTTTAGCGGACCGGTATCAACGATTATCTGTTTTGCCGATAACTCCAGAGTGGCTGAGGCGGTCGCCGAGCCGGGCGAGGGCCGCGTGCTGTTGGTTGATGGCCAGAGCGCGATGCATCGGTCGCTGCTGGGCGATCGTTTGGCTCAGTTAGCCTCGGATAACGGTTGGGCCGGCGTCATCGTGATTGGCGCCATTCGGGATGTTGAAGTGATTGATGATATCGACATCGGTGTGCAGGCGTTGGGCGTCTGCCCGGTCAAGACCGATAAGCAGGGCCACGGAGAGCGCGATGTGCCGCTCCGGTTTGGGGACATTGAGATCAATCCCGGAGATTGGATTTATGCCGATCGCAACGGGGTTCTGGCGAGCGCGACACCACTACACCAATAACCGCTATTCCATGCGCATGGAGAGATCCAGTGCCGTGACGTGTTTGGTCAAGGCGCCTATGGAAATCAAATCCACCCCGGTCTCTGCAATGGATACCAATGTCTCGTCGGTGACGTTGCCCGAGGCCTCGAGCTGAGCGCGGCCGTTGGTATATGCCACGGCGGCTTTTAAATCCGGCACGCTGAAGTTATCGAGCATGATGCGGTCGGCGCCAGCGTCGAGGGCTTGTTTCAACTCATCTGCATTTTCGACCTCAACCTCGACCGGCTTGTCGGGTGCGATCTGGCGCGCCGCCAATACGGCCGCGCTGATGCCCCCCGCCGCCGCGATGTGGTTTTCTTTGATCAGAAAGGCGTCAAACAGGCCAATGCGATGGTTATCACAGCCACCGCAGGTCACCGCATATTTTTGGGCTAGCCTCAGACCGGGAACGGTTTTGCGGGTGTCGAGCAAGGTGACCCGGGTATGCGCGACCCGCGCTGCGAAGTGCGCAGCCGTCGAGGCCGTGCCCGACAACAGTTGCAGAAAATTCAGCGCAGTGCGCTCTGCAGTCAGCAGCGCGCGAGCGGGGCCGGTAATGCGGCACAGTAAAGAGTCGGCAGCGATCGCATCGCCATCAGAAGCTTGCCAGGTGAGCTGGCAGCTGGAGTCGACCTGCCGAAAGGTCTCGTTGACGAAGGCCTTGCCGCACAGTACCCCGTCCTCTCTGGTGATAATTCGGGCACTGGCCTGTGCGTTCTCCGCGATCAGGCGAGCTGTAATGTCGCCGGTGGCGACATCCTCTTGCAGTGCTCTGGCAGTCTGATCAGAGACGTATTGCTCATAAATCATAGTGTGTCATTGCTCGAATAGTGTCGGTTCAATCGCGCGGCGCGAAGGCGAGGCGGTGTGGTCGCGAGGTGCGATAAGATTACCCCGTGACACCGACCACTGACCATTGGCAGTTTATAGATGGCTGGCTCTCAGGCGCGCACCGCGTCGAGTCGCCCAATTGTAACCCGCGCCCCGCCGGCGTGGCGCCGGAACTCATAGTCATTCACGGCATCTCTCTGCCGCCGGGACAATATGGTGGGTCAGCGATTGAGGCGCTGTTTACCAATAGCCTTGATCCTGCAGGGCACCCCTATTTTGAGGAGATTGCTCATCTTGAGGTCTCTGCGCACTTTTTGATTCGGCGTGGCGGAGAGCTGGTGCAATTCGTGTCTACCGATGTGCGTGCCTGGCATGCGGGCGTCTCCTGCTGGCAGGGCAGGGAGCAATGCAACGATTTCAGCGTCGGGATCGAGCTGGAAGGGAGTGACGATCAGCCCTATGCCGATCCGCAATATGAAACGCTGCTGAAACTGATTGCGATCTTGCAAACCCAATACCCGTCCATTCTTGCCGATGCTATTGTTGGCCACAGCGATATTGCGCCGGGCCGCAAGACCGACCCCGGCCCCGCCTTTGACTGGTCGAGACTGCACGCAGCGCAGGAGAGCTAAGGAGACGCAACCGTTTGTCGTATCTGATTTTCATTGTTGCCGTAGGTTTATTTGCCTTGCTTGGCGCAGGTGGCCCCTTGCATCGAGACAACTGGTTCGATGCGCTCAGCCGACGGGTGGATGCGGTTGAGCTCGACCTCTGGCCCTCGTTATTTCTGCGCGTTGTGGCACCGTTGATCGGTGCGGGTATAGCGCTGTTGGTGTTGGCAGTGTTTCTGGGTGAGTTGGCGGATGCGCTGGTGGGTTTGGTGCTCCTGTATTTCGCCTGGGGGCGGGGAGACTACGCGACGGACTTGGCGCGTTTTCTTGCTCGTGCGAGGGTAGGTGATCAAGAAGGCGCTGACATGTTGCTTACCGAGCGCGCCAGGCAAGCCGACGGCAATGAAACCGACGGGCGGCGAGCGATGCGTGATTTTGCCTATCGAGGTTTCTCTCGATGGTTTCCGCCAGTGCTTTACTTCTGGCTGTTGGGACCTTTTGCCGCGGCTGCTTACCGACTGGTCGAGCTGGCAAATAGCCGCTCCGACGGACAGTTCGACGCGGCGCTGAAGTTGCTGGACTGGTTGCCGGCGAGACTCCTGGTGTTGACGTTTTCGGTGCTGGGTGATTTTGAACGGACGCGCCGTGTGCTCACCTCTGAGGCATTTGATCAAAGTATTTCAGAGTCTGATCTGCTCGCCCGAGGCATCGAATGCGCCTGGCATCTTGACGACGATTCGTCGGCCTCTCCTGACTCAGCGGTGACTGCGGTAGAGACCACGCAAAAAGCGATTACCCGCGCCACGGCGGCTTGGCTGGTGGTGATCTC
>JAYOUT010000042.1:0-10752 GCA_038151055.1 Luminiphilus sp. | reverse complement strand
GCACTGCCTGATAAATCTCGGTGAGTAGCGGGGTGGGGGGTGGATCCTTGATCCATTCTCTCAGTAACCACCCCACAATAGCGTCGATCTCGGTGGGCTCGCCACGCTCAATATCGACCCGCATGGAGGAATGGTTCTGCGCCGTTTGCGCGCAGACGGTTCTCACGCTGTCGGGTAACGTGGCGGCAATATGGTTGGCACCACCCGCATGCAGCAGCGATTGCACCTCAGCTGTGATGCGATCAGTCTGATCTTTCAGTGGCGGGTGTAGCAACGCGCCGTTTTCAACGCCGTGAATGGCAGTGAGGGGATTGATCACCGCATTTAATGCCACTTTGGCCAGCAGTACCTCCCGGATATCAGACTCCCAACGACAATCAGGCACGGCCTCCTGCCACTGTGTGAACCATGCTGGCGGTGTGTCATTGGGTACGGATGTGCCAACGCGGGTGCTGCCCTCACCGGAGATGATGAGTTTGTTACCCGACGAGCGCCGACAGCCCGCAGTGGTGGAAGCCAGTATCAGCGTGGCGTCGCCGATGAGAGGCGTCGCGCGCTCCGCCAACCCCATGCCATTGCACAGCAGTACCACGGTGCTTTCGGGTGTGAGTCTGTGCGCAATGGCTTGCAGGGCAGATTCGACAGCCCAGGCTTTGGTTGTTATCAGGAGGTTAGCAATGGGCTCTGTCACAGCCCCGGGTGTTTCAGCGTTCAGCGGTTGCTGGAGAAAGTGATAGCGCCTCTCGGATCCTCCGCTCACTATTAATTCGCGCGTAGGGGCCACGTCATGGCGAGTGAGCAGCGCGACGCTGGCGCCGCCCTCCTGCAGTCGGCACGCGAATAATCCGCCAATCGCGCCCACACCCAGCACATGCCATTGATTCACCACGCGAGCGCCTCGCTTCGCCAGGTGTGGGGGCTGGGTGCCGCCTCCGGTTCGTAGCGGTTTTGCCATAACGCCGTGATCAGGCTCGCGGCGCGCTGGCCCGCGGACATCAGCGCCAGGTCAGGCGAGTCGCCCAGCACGGAACGGATCAGCTCCGAGCGCTCGTCAGGGCAGAGTCCCTGGCCTGCGATAGCAAGATCAAAATACCGGCTGCCCATGGCTGCATACTCCCAATCGATGGCGACCAATCGACCCTCAGATCGCATGAGGTTACCCGCCGTAAGGTCGTTATGACACAGACAGTGTTCATCGCCATCGAGCAGACGAAGGCTCCCATCCAGATCGCATTGCCGTATGACCGCGTGCCAGGCGTCATGTAGATCAGGCGCCATGGATTCGAGATAGCCAGCGACTTCGGCTTTCAAGTCGAGCGAGTGATCGACCGGGGGTAGGGCATGAATGTGCTCGCATAGCGTCCCCAATTCGAGGCCGGTCACCGGCGTATCGAGGGTGCTCGCGTACTGGCAGATCACTACTTCGCCGACCTCATCTGTGTAGACCAGTCGCGGTGCGCAGCCTGCGGTAGAGGCCGCGCGCCAAATCTCGATTTCTCGGGCAAAGGATTCAGCCGCTGTCCGGGTAGCGCGTTGCCTGACACGCGCCACGAGCTGAAGCGCTGCTTGGGGCTGGGTGTGAAGCTGATACACGACGTGGGCACTGCCGTGAGCCAGCGATGGGCCGCAGTGCGGTGCCTGCTGCAATGGTTGAGGCAGGTCCCAAGACTGCCAGGCGCCCAGGGCGCGGTTCAGACTGTCTGTTGGGCCAGCCATTGTCTTCGCCAGGTCCGATAGCCCAAGCCCGCCAGTATCACGTAGCCACCAAACAGGACAGCCGTGAGCGTCAAGTCCCGCGACAGGTACAAGCCGATCGAGGCAAGATCGATGGCAATCCAGTAGAGCCAATTTTCCAGCAGTTTGCGGGCCACCATCCACGTGGCCAGCAGTGCCGAAACCGTTGTGCCGGCATCGACGAAGGGAGAGGCCGCATTCGTGAAAGCCTGCATGGCCCCGCCGAGCATCAGGCTGAGGAGTAACAGGGCCAAGCAGGCCGCCGCATGATAGCGGTATGGCCACGTTTGAATTGCGACCACGCTGTTGTCCTCATTTCCCCAGATGATCCAGCCGTAGATGGCCATGGCGATGTAAAACAACTGCAGTGCGGCCTCCAGATAGAGTTGCACCTGCCAAAAGATGGCAATGTAGAGCAATGCACTGGCCATGGCGGCCAGCCAACACAGCCGCTGCTGGTAAATGGCCAATACGACATAGGCCAGCGCCAAGCCAACCGCACTGACCTCCAATGGGCTCAAGTCAGCCCTCCGGGCCGATGTCTGCGAAATGCTCCGGTATGAACTTGGCCACCAGCACCTGCCGCCCAAAGCGCTCATAGCTGGCCTTCAGCGCTGCTTGAATCGCTTTGAACACGGCCTCGTCTTCACCACTGACCTGCGTGCTCATCGAGTTGGTGACTGCTACCACCTGCTGGTCTTTCAGTAACTCGTCAATAAAGCCCAGCACGGCCACTTTGTAGTCCTCTCGCAATGGGTAGACGCTCAATTCAGCAGTCAGTTTCATCGGCCGGTCTCCGTCAGCTGATAAGTCAGCGTAAACCCAACGATACGAGGTTCTCCAAATTGGCGATAGGGTTCGGTGACGTATTCCTTGCGTGGGTCATTTCCGAAAGTGCCGAAGCCCCTGACAAATGTCGTGTCGTCGGTGAGATTGCGACCCCACAGCATCCAGCGCCATTGCTGCCAGGTGCCAGAGAGGCTGCCGTTCAACTGATGAGTTTCCGGCGCGCGCACATCGTGGCGATCCGAGAAAAAGTAACCATCACTGCCTGCCATCTCCAGTTGCACGTCGATGTGCCGGGCGACTCGCCAGGTAAAGCCGGCGGTGTATTGCCAATCTGGCGCCTGGGGCTGGTCACGTCCCGAAAGATTGATGCCCGTTGCGCTGAGGTAATCGTCAAAATGGGCGTCTAACAGTCCCAGTGAGAGGCGAGTGGTGAGCCGGCTGGTCGGCTGCCATTGCAGCTCCCACTCGAGTCCGCCGTAACTGCTGGATGCTGCGTTATCGGTGTAGTCGATAAACGCCGTGCTGCCGTCCTCGCGCGGGATGACCAGTGAGCCTTTGGCCTGCTGATCTTCCCGCTCCATGGCGAATACCGCGAGGCGGGAACGCAGTCGACGGGATGGCCATTGTGCCTGCCAGCCCAGCTCGAGACTCAGCAAGCTCTCTTCGTCAAAGACGCCCAGCGCACTCACGGCATCCTGATTTTGCTCTGGCAGCGCGTCGATACTGGCCAGTAATCCTGCGTTAGCGCCACCTGCGCGTGCGCCCCGTGAGAGTGTGCCGTAGAGCAGGCTGTCGTCCCGGTGTCGCCACGTCAGGCCCAATCTGCCGGTCCAATAGGTATGATCAAACGCCTTCGAGACACCGGCGTTGTCGTCGTAGTCGCTATCGCGTCGCTCAAGACGGGCGCCAATAAATCCGGCGAGTCGGTCACCCATAGCGCGATTTACTTGTCCGAACAGCGCGGCCGTTTGGGTGTCAATGGTGCTGGTAAAGGGACCGGGTAAATAGGTGTACTGTCTGATCAGTGCTTCTGACTCATCGCGTAAATACGTTCCCACTACCCACGCATTGTCTCCCGCATCGGGTTCCTCGAGCCGCCACTCTAGGCTATTCATATCGCGATCTCTGCGGTATTCGTCGTAGGAGCTGTATTCCCATCCCGGTGCAATACCCTGATAACTCCAATCTTCGTCATAGCCGTAGGTCGTATCGGTGCTGGCGTGACTCAGCTGCAGGTGACTGGCCAACTCCCCAAGCGCCGATCGCCAATTGAGTCGTGCTGCTTTGAGCGTCAAGTCGTCCTCACCGGGTTGATCCGAGAGGGTGGCGCGGGTGTTATCCAGAGAGAAAGCGTCGTAACCATTGTCGACACGCGTGTAATAGGCCGCGACCTCAAGCCGGTGTTCGCCCTTCTCCCACGCTGCAGTGCCCCGAGCGGTCAGCTCTTCCCGGGAATTGGTGTCGTCACGCTTGAGCCAGTCGTTGTCGATATACCCGTCGCTCTCGTAATGCTGCACCGCAAGCCGCGCAGCGAGCTCGTTGGATAATGGACCCCCGAGCCTGACACCGATCCGCCGTCCGCCGTAACGCTCCAAACCCAAGTCCACCGCTCGAACGGATGATTCAGCGGATTGACTTTGCAGCGCGATCAAGCCGGCGAGCGCATTGGCACCCATTAGCGTCCCCTGCGGTCCGCGCAGTACTTCGACTTGATTGAGGTCGTAAAGGGTCAGCGCTCCGCCTGCGCCACTCAAATCGATGCCATCCAGCAAAATGCCAACCGAGGGATTGATCGGTTCAACAAACTGACTGCGCTCGCCAATGCCGCGGATCTGAAAGAAACGGTTACGGGATGCCCCAGCGGAGCTCGAGACGTTGGGTGCCAGCGTTATCACATCCTGAAGATGTGCTGCGCCACGCTGTCGTTGAAGCTTGTCTGTCAAAACAGACGCACTCACCGGCGCACTGGTCTCCTTCAGCAGCGTCGCCGTGACGATGACTTCTTCGAGATCGCCTGAGTTGGCATCGGTGGAGGTCTGGCTGACCGCTGGCGACACCGGGATGGTCATAGCGAGTGCGAGCCCCAGAGATGCAAGTAAGCGCGGCACTATGCCTGCCCTGTGCTCGGCGTGGGTGGCTGTTAACAAAGGTGTTCGGGACAGCGATGATGGGTGGTGGAAACTGTTCAATCGGGTGCTCCTTGAGTGGCGAAGGAGCACCGGTGCCGGCGCATGATGCGAACCGCACACCTGTTCCCTCCGCCGGTATGATCCGGATCAGGTTCAACGGGTTCGCTGTTCAGCATCTCAGGCGTGCGCCACCCCGCAGGTTTCGACAGAATAGCACACGGCCCCTTAACACCGTAGACGGCGCGCACTGTGCGCTGAAAGGCGGCAGTCTGTCACAGAGTTGTCATACGAGCTTTGTTAAAGTGCCGGTCCTAACTCAGGGAAGGGTAATTCCTGTTCTTCCGGCGTATCATTCACCTCGGATCAGGCAGGACCGCAACTCACCACCGTGAAATCTATTGATGCCAGCGCATGGAAAGCGCGCTACCAAGAAGTACTGTCGCTCGCTCAAGGTCGCACGGTTGCGGTGTGGCAAAGCTATGCTCGCGACGCTGACCGCCTCGCTCGCCTGCAGGCCGGTCTGCTTCTGCTGCTGTTGTTATGGGCGCTGTGGAGCGTCAGTCAGTTGGTGTGGATGCCGTTTCGCGGTGGGCAAATCGAAACCGCCCCCGCGATGGCTCTGAACCCCCCGGCATTAAGCAGTCCCCGTGAACGCGCCATCATCGACGTTTCCGCCGTGTTGGGCTCCGGGCTATTTGGCGGTGAACCCGACACGCTCACCGCCGAGGCCGAGGTTGCCTCCGGGATGGAAAGCGATCGAGAAGGTATCGAGCAAAATGCCAAAGAAACCCGCTTGGCCCTCAAGTTGACAGGTATCGTGGCGTCCACAGACGACGGTTTGGGCAATGCGGTGATCAAGGCAGGTGCGAAGGAACAGGTATATGCCGTAGGCGATGCGCTGCCCGCCTCGGGTCGGGTCACGCTCGCAAAGGTCATGCCCACGCAGGTGGTGATCGATAACAACGGCACCTACGAGTTGATCAAACTGTATGACGGTCCCGGCTTGGTCATCCCGACGCGCGCGACGCCCGAACCTGCCAGCGAGACGCCCCAGGCCATGGCCGCGGCACCCGAACCATCAGCCAACACCGTGGAGCGCGCTGCGGAGCGCAGTGCTTTGGCCGGGCAATACCGGCAGCGGCTTTACGACAATCCCGAATCTCTGGCGGATGCGGTATCTGTATCCCCCGTGCGCGCAGGTAACCAAATTGTGGGTTATCGCATCGCTCCAGGCGCCGATACCCAGGCCTTCGATACCTTTGGTTTTAAACGTGGCGATGTGGTTGTCGCCGTCAATGGTCTGACGCTGAGCGATGCCAGTAATACCTTGAAGCTTTATCAATTGATGAAAGACGCCACGCAGGCGACATTTGACATCGAGAGAGAGGGTGGCACCGTGACCATCAGCGTTGACCTCGCCAGCCCCTGACAGGATAGCCGTGAACACCAGCCAATTATTGATAACCCCCGCCCGTGTACTGCGCAGCGCGCTGTTAGCGATCTGCTGCGTGCTAGCGCCGTTCTCTGTGGCGCAGGAGTACACGGTGAATCTGAAAGACACTGATATTCAGGAGTTCATCAAATTCGTCGCTGACGTCACCGAAACCACCATGGTGATCGACCCCAATGTGAAGGGAAAAGTGCGGGTGATCTCCTCGAAGCCGGTGACCCAAGCCGAGCTATATGACCTGTTTTTGTCGATTCTGGATGTGCAGGGATACACCGCGGTGCGCAGTGGCAAGGTCATCCGCATTGTGCCGGCGAAGGACGCTCGCTCGTCGCCGGTGCCGATCATGGCAGACCAGAGTGCGGTAGGCAGCGACGAATACGTCACACAGGTTATCCGGCTCGACAATATCTCAGCGGCAAAATTAATACCTGTGCTGCGTCCACTGGTTCCTCAGCAAGCTCATATGGCGGCTTACGCGCCCAGTAATGCGATCATCATCTCGGATATCCGATCGAACATTGGCCGTATCGTAGAGATCATAGAGCGGATGGATCGCTCGGCGGTTCAGACCACCGAGATCATCCGCCTCAGATATGGCGTCGCTGAGGACGTCGTGACCATGCTGAACACCCTCGAGAAATCCCGTCAGGGAGAGGGCGCAGAAGCCGACAAGGAAGCCGTATTGGTAGCGGATAAACGCACTAATAGCGTGGTGGTGACGGCTGATGAACTTACCGTCGATCGTATTCGCAAACTGGTGTCCTATCTCGACACGCCGCTCGAACAATCGGGCAACGTGCGGGTGATCTATCTTGAGTACGCCGATGCCATGGAGGTGGCAGAGGTACTCACGCGGGTTGTGCAGAATATTTCCAGGCTCGAGGAGGGCGGCAGTAACCGACGCCAAGGCAACAGTGATTCGACGATCGAGGCGGATGAAGGCACCAACAGTCTGATTATCACCGCCGATACCGATGAGATGGCTGCCCTTGAGGCCGTGATCGCCCGGTTGGATATCCGTCGCGCCCAGGTGCTGATCGAGGCCATCATCGTGGAAATGGACGTGACAGAAGGGCAGGAGTTGGGCCTTCAGTGGTTGTTCTCCAATGATAGCGGCATGTTTGGTAGCAATATCAGCGCGGGTGAAGCGCAGCGTCAGCGCAATCAAGGCATTGCTGATGCGCTTTTGCCCGACGACGGCTCCGAGAATATAGGCACCCGCGCGGTGGCGGGCGCACTGTCGCAGGTACCTGGCACGACCTTGGGGTGGGGCGTGGTAGACGAGGATCTCACCATGACAGTGATCCTCAATGCACTTGAGAGCGATGCCAACTCCAATATCCTCTCGACACCGAGCTTGCTGACCCTCGACAACGAGGAGGCTTACATCACCGTTGGTCAGCAAGTGCCTTTCGTGACGGGTTCTTACACCAACACGGGTACCGGTAATGGGGCGCAGAATCCCTTTCAGACGATCGAACGGCAGAGCGTCGGTGTGACCCTAAAGGTGACGCCTCAGATCAACGAGGGGGACGCCGTAGTACTCGACATTGTGCAGGAGGTATCGAGCGTTGCACCCAGTCTTCTCGCGTCTGATCTGATTACCAACGAGCGCAAAATCGAGACCATGGTACTGGCCAATGACAATGACATCGTCGTGCTGGGAGGACTGGTGCGCGATGAAGTTACGGACCAGACCCAGGGCGTGCCGGTTCTCTCTGATATACCGCTTTTGGGTCGATTGTTTCGCAATGATTCTGTATCGGTTACGAAAAGCAATCTGCTGGTCTTTATCCGGCCGACGATTATCCGCGACGACGAAGATCTGGCGGGCGCCACCGCTGAAAAATACCGATACATTCGTGAAGAACAAATTGAGCGCCGTGAGCGGGGCCTGATGTTCTTGGATGATGGCAATCTGCCGGTACTCCCGACTTGGGAAGAACAGATTCAGCAGTTACCTGAAGCGTCGGTAGAGGCTGCAGCGGAGGAATGATCGCCGATGACTGAATCTGCATCGGTTGCCTCAGACGCTCCCCCTTCCGTTACGTCTGCGGGACTCCCCTTTGCATTTGCCCAGAGCCGCAACGTGTTGTTGGAGCGGTCCGGGTCGTCGCTGACGCTGTACCACGTCCCCCCGCTTGCCACCGACGTTTTGCTCGAAGTAAGGCGCCACGTGGGCGAAGTTTTCGCACTTGAGCCATTGACCGAAGACGTCTTCCGGCAGCGTTTGACCGTGGCCTATCAGCGCTCACAAAACGAGGCGGCGCAGATGGCGGAGGATTTGTCTTCGGACGTTGATCTGTCACGGTTGGTTGAGGAGCTCCCCGACGTCGGTGACCTCATGGATGCCGAGGATGATGCCCCCATCATTCGCTTGATCAACGCCATTCTCTCACAGGCAGTCAAGGAGCAAGCCTCCGACATCCACATTGAAACTTTCGAAGAGCGATTGAGCGTGCGCTATCGGGTCGATGGCGTGCTGACCGAAGTCCTGTCACCCAAGCGCATGCTTGCGCCGCTACTGGTGTCTCGCCTTAAAGTCATGGCCAAGCTCGATATTGCCGAAAAGCGTGTCCCCCAGGATGGACGCATTTCAGTCCGCATTGCTGGACACGGCATCGACATTCGCATGTCTACCATTCCCTCCGCTTACGGAGAAAGGGTAGTGCTGCGCTTACTGGACAAGCAGGCCGGACGGCTGAATTTGAGCGAACTCCGAATGAACGAGCAGGTAGATGGACGTTACCGAGACGCCTTGTCGAGCCCGCATGGCATCATTTTGGTCACCGGCCCCACGGGTTCAGGCAAAACGACCACGCTTTACGCAGGCTTGTCGAGTATTAACGAGAGCTCGCGCAATATCCTGACCATTGAGGATCCGGTGGAGTATATGTTGCCGGGTGTGGGACAGACTCAGGTCAATCCCAAGGTCGAGATGACGTTTGCCAGAGGATTGCGGGCGATTCTCCGACAGGATCCCGACGTGGTGATGGTGGGAGAAATTCGTGACCTGGAGACCGCTGAGATCGCCGTTCAGGCGTCGCTGACCGGCCACTTGGTGTTGTCGACCCTGCACACCAATACCGCGATTGGTGCGGTGACGCGTTTGCAGGATATGGGTGTAGAGCCGTTCCTGCTGTCCTCCAGCTTGCTTGCTGTCATGGCACAGCGCTTGGTGCGTCTGCTGTGTCTGGAGTGCCGCGAGGCCTACGAGCCCAGTGACGCCGAGTGCGAACGTCTGGGTGTCGGAGGCGAGGGCATCCAGCTGTACCGCGCTCGTGGTTGCGAGCGCTGCAATATGACCGGTTATCGTGGCCGCACCGGCATTTACGAATTGATTGAAATCGGTGAAGACTTGAGAGAGGCGATCCACGGCGGCGAGGGCGAGCAATCACTGTTGAAGATCGCCCGCCAGCACTCGCCGGGTATTGATGCTGACGGTCGGCGCCGTATCCTGAGTGGCGAGACCAGCCTTGAAGAAGTGTTGCGCGTCACTGCCGTCAACTGATCCATGACTGCCTTTCGTTACAAAGCGCTCAATGCTGAGGGCAAATTGGTCAAAGGTGTGTTGGAGGGTGACTCCGACCGCCAGGTTCGCGGAACACTTCGGCAACGACACCTTCGGCCCGTGGAAGTTGCCGAGGCAGCAGAGTCGCTGCGAGCGAGCGAAAGCGGTCGATTCCGCCTATTTAGTAAGCGTCTGGGAGCCGGCGATCTGGCACTGGTCACGCGGCAACTTGCCACGCTCGTTGCCTCGGCGTTGCCGCTGGATGAGTGTCTACAGGCGGTGGCAGACCAGAGCCGGAAATCCTCGATTAAATCCATGATGTTGCAGGTACGCTCCAAGGTTGCGGAGGGGCACACGCTCGCTCATGCGCTCAATCAGTTCCCGCAGGCGTTCGGCGAGATGTATCGGGCGATGGTGAATGCGGGCGAAGAGGCCGGTCAGCTGGCTCCGGTGCTGGAGCAGTTGGCGCACTACACAGAGACACGACAGCACACAGCCCAAAAGCTCCAAATGGCGCTCATTTATCCGTTTGTGTTGATCGCTGTGGCGGTCGCGGTCGTGACGGCGCTCATGGTCTTTGTTGTGCCCGAATTGGTCGGTATCTTCGCGCATACCAAGAAAGCGCTGCCGCCATTGACGGTGGGGCTCATCTGGGTGAGTGATTTCATGCGCGATTACGCGCTGATATCTCTGCTCGTCCTGGTCGGTATCGTGTGGACCAGTCGTCGGGCGCTGCAGCATCCGGGCCGAAAAAAACGCTGGCACCAGCTTTTGCTTCGTATACCGGGTTTGCGCGGCGTGCTGATTGCCCTCGACAGCGCGCGCTTCGCCTCGACGCTGAGCATATTGATGGCGTCGGGTGTACCGCTGATCCACGCGCTCAAAATCGCCGGGCAAGTGATGACTAATCTGGTGCTCCGCGAGGCCAGCAACACGGTGTCGGTGGCGGTGCAAGAGGGTTCAAGCCTCAGTCGCGCGATGTCGCAGGAGACATTCTTTCCGCCCATGATGGTCCACATGGTGGCCTCGGGGGAGGCCAGCGGCGACCTCGAGACCATGCTTGAGCGGTCTGCGACCAATCAGGAGCGCGAATTGGAGATGACATTGGGTACTATCATGGGACTCTTTGAGCCCGCCAT
>JAYOUT010000041.1:12268-17521 GCA_038151055.1 Luminiphilus sp. | reverse complement strand
ACCACGCGGTGTAGGCGGCGGGTCGCAGGAAAGAAATCATTCACGGGTTTGTGCTGGGTGCTGCGGTTATCCCAGAGCACCATGCTATTCGGCTGCCAGTTAAAGCGGCAGGTAAACTCCGGCAAGCTCGCGTGGCGCCACAGGAATTGCAGCACCTCGGCCGACTCCAGCGGTGGCAGGCCCTCTATGTGAGTCGTAAACAGGGCATTCACAAACAGCACCTTTTTGCCGGTCTCCGGGTGAGTCTGTACCACTGGGTGTCGAACCGGCGGGTTGGCGGCCACGGCATCGGCGAGGCGCTCCCGGCCGCCGGGCTCCGCGAGACTCTCTTTAAAGCCATGGCTGAAATCGTGCACCGCCACCAGTCCGTCAAGGTAGCGTTGCATCCCGGCCGAGAGTCCTTGGTAGGCTGCGGTCATGCTCGCAAATAGCGTATCGCCGCCCACCTCCGGAATCGTGATACCGCGCAGGACGGTGACCGAGGGCGGATGCTGGCGAAACGTCATGTCCGAGTGCCAGACTTCAATCTTTGAAGGATTCTCCCGAGTGCTCTCGAGGATCATGACCTCCGGCAAGCCTTCGACCGTGTTGTAAGCAGGGTGGGTCTGCAGCGGGCCGAAAATCTCGGCCAGCGCCTTCTGGGCCGCAGGCTCGATCGATTGGTCTCGTAAAAACAGCACCTCGTGTTCGTTGAGCAAGGCGCGGAGCGTGCTGGCCAGCTCGGCGTCGAGTCCGTCGCCCAGGTTCACTGCCTGTAGTTCTGCTCCGATGGCGCCCGCCACGCGCTTGACGATCATGACCTCTTCTCCTGTCCTTTGCCGACCCTAATGGGCCGCGGGGGGATTGTGCTCGCCCATGACGTGGGAGGGCAATAGTCCGCTTGGCACACTGCAGGGGTGATTGAGCCGGTGGGCGGCAAGGTTGAGCAGTGACGCCATGCCGCCTGTCGGGTCAGTCCGCTAACCATGATAAGGAGTCAGGATGATGAAAAAATGGATGACGTTAGTAGGCAGTGCCGCATTGTGTGCCGCGCAGGTAAGCCATGCGGGTGCTGCAGGGGGGGCGTCGATTGCCCAATCGGGGGTGGCGGCCCTGCAGGTGGGTTATGCACCCTTTCAAGATGAGCAGTCGCGAGCGGTAACGGTCATGGAAGCGGCGCAGACGCGGGGTAAGGTCTTGCCCTATGTCATTGGCATGGCTGCCGTGGATATCGCCTTGGCCTCGCTCTTTTGGGGGGTATACGTACCCTTCTATGCCGACAAGGAGCCCGCTCATTGAGGCAGGCGCTCAGTCCGCGCAGTGCGCCAGTCAAAACCGCCGTGCAACGACTGCGCGATAAGCTGGCCCGCGACGCCGAGCAACGCGCCAGAGACCGCTACTTTGCCGTGGCCATCGTACCGGTGCTGTTGCTGTGGGCGCTGGTCATTGGTGGCAGCAGTGCGGTCGCGGGCGCGCTGATTCCCCCCGGTGTGGCGCTGACCGCGTACTTCGGTGGGGCGGCGATTCTGGTGATCTGGCTTGAACGACGAGCGAGACGGGTCAGCGCGGAGCGCTGAACGGAAGACGGCAACCCGCTCGGTATGGGACCGGGTTGCCGTCTTGATCTGCCTTCTGGGATTTAGTGTCGGGTGCTGTCAGTCCGCTTGGGCTCAGCCACCCCGATCAATGCTGAGTGCGCCCATTAGGCAGGTGCAATCATTCGACTGCGGGCCCGCTGCATTGGCGACACTACTCTCTGCGCACGTGGCCAGGCCGGTCGGTCTTACGGAGCTGATCAACGCACTGATGCTCAGTCAGGCAGAGTCCGTTCGCGCCCAGACCATGGGGTATAGCCTGCAGCAGTTGGTGCAGATGGCGGACTCGGTAGGAGTAGACGCCCACATTGCCGCAGTCACCCATGAGGCGCTCACCCAGTTGCCGCTACCGGTATTGGTCTATTTGCAGCTCCCCACCGGGCCTCACTTCAGCGTCTTAAGCGGTGTGGCAGGCGACCGGGTGCTGCTCGCCGATCCTTCGCAAGGTAACCTCGTCTGGACCCGGGAGGCCTTCACTCGGGCGTGGGCGCCAAAGGGGGAGGGCGTGTTGCTCTCCCTGCAGTCTCTAAAGTCCCTACCGTCCCTAAAGTAGTTCCTGACGCGTCAGCGCTAGCCCTTGTTCAGTCACCAACTCGGCGCCAGCCGAATGAGTGATCACCGCCGTGCTGGCCAATTCGGGTTTGAGATAGGTATCGGCTACCCGGCGCAGGTCATCCAGGGTCGTATTGACGATGCCGGCGCGCAATATTTTGCGGTGCTCACTGGTGCGTCCGAACAAACGCTCATAAAAATCGCGCTTTGCCTCACCGGCGGGAGAGCCCGGCTTATCGAGACTGGCCATCACGCTGAGAATCGCCTCTTCCAGAGCCAACTGCTCGTGTTGCTCGTCCATCAGCCAGTTAATGGCCGCGTCGAAATCTGACAGCGTTTCCACAAGCCGCGGATCGCGATAAGAGAAGAAGCGGAATGCTGCGATATTGGGGTCGTGGCTCGCACCGCCCCCATAGGCACCGCCTTGTTCGCGAATACTGCGGTGTAAAAATCCATTGCGCAGAAACGCCGCCAGCACCGACAGCTTGGGCGCATCAGCATGGCCTGAAGGCACGGTGGGGTAAGCCTTGGCGCAGAAATTCACCTGGGTGTTGGTCACCCACATTTCTTGTCGCTGCTCGCGAATCGCAGCCATTGCGCTACTCGTAGCGTCTGCCGAGCTGTGCGCTGTGGCCGCAGCCACTGCCGCTGCACTGGCGTCGTCGATGTTGGGCTCGTCGGCAATCGTGCACAGCAGCGGTGCACCGGCCTCAGCCAGTTTCTGATGAATAGCTCCCAGCGAGTGGGTCAGCGCTTCGAGTTCGCCGTCTTCCTTGAGCACGTCGTCCAGCTCGCGCAGCCTGCGAATGCCCTCCAATCCACCTTGCTCATGGGCCAGCCGCGCCAGCGGGCTCATGCCCGCCGAGGCCGCACTCATCGCCAATGAATGACCACTGCCGGTAATCCCTTGGTCGCGCCGGGCGCGCATTTGGCTGACCAGATCGCGAATGCGGTTTTGCTCATCGAAACGTGCGTTCTTCAGGGTGTCTGACATCAGGTCCAGCTGGGGATCGGTGCGATCTGCCAACGCCTTTGATGACAGCACAAAGAAGCTGTCGCAGGACTGTTCGTCGTCGCGGTGGGCGCGGCTGCTCACCGATGCGCCGAGTGACCCGACGGTTGCCGAATGCCGCTCCTGAGTTTGCAGGTAGTCGAGCTCGCCCACGCCGACCTCGGCCATCAGTGCGGTGACCAGTGGCAGGTGCTGTTGCTCGCTGGCCGTCATGGCCGGTAGCCGACTGACCCATTGCTGGTATACCAGCCCGTTTGTGCCGGCGGTGTACCGGTAATGGCTGCTTGAGTCGGTTTCGTGAACGATCGGTGTGGGCGAGGGCGTCTCTGAAGGAATATCTGACAGCTCCACGCGGGGCAAAATATCCGGGTCGTCCTTTTGTCCCTGACGGTCTCGCAGTCGCGCCGCCAGATCCAGAATCTCGGCGGTGTGTTCGCCACTAAGGGTCTCTTTCATGCTGGCAAGCCGTTCGGCTTCTGCCGTCTCACGGCGGGCCGCGAGGGTCGTGTCGGGTGTGACCACCAAGCGCACGCGGTGCGGGTTATCCAACAGCAGCCGTTGGATCAATCCGGGAATGTAATCGGCGTCTGTTACGCGCGCGCGCAGCGTGGCAATCACCGGCTCCAGATCAAGCGCGGCCACCGCATCGCCGTAGTGGGTCGCGGCGCCCAAGGCTCTGAGCATCAGGTTCAGGCCATAGGGCATGCCATCACCGCTGACTTCGCGCTGGTGCAGTTCGATTTGTCGAAGAATGGCTTCCACTTTATCGGCAGAGATGCCTTCTGCCACCACCTGTTCAATACACGCCAGTACCTCTGATTCGAAGGCCTCGGCATGGTCGACTTCGCTGCCCTCGATGCCGCAGCAGAACACCATTTCTCGCATGGACTCCTCGAGCCCGCACAGCGGCGAAGGCGCGGCACCGCGCTCGGTGGTTTCGAGGTAGTGCATCAGTGGTGAGGCACTGTTTTCCATCAGTACCGACGCCACCAGCTGTGCCTCAAGCATGGCGGTCAGGTCAGCGCTTTCACCCAGCTTCCAGCCCATCACCAGATGTGTCTTTTGCGCCGACCCCTCCTCGGCATCAACGGCATAGGGGTGCGTTGCCTGCTTGGGCGCACTAAAGGGCGCCTCTAACGCCACTTCGATTTTGCGGTCCAGCGCTTCAAAGCGATGCAGCACAGAATTTTCGAACACACGCTGATGCGATTCGGCTGACATATCGCCAAAGGTCAGAAAAATGGCGTTGCTGGGGTGGTAGTGCTCGCTGTAGAAGTCGCGCAGCTCCTGATAGCTGAGGTCAGGGATATGTTCCGGGTCACCGCCGCTGTTGAAGTGGTAGGTGTTGGAGGGAAACAGCTCATGGCATAACCGATCCCACAAGATAGAGGGTGTCGACGACATCGCCCCTTTCATCTCGTTGAACACGACCCCCTTAAACACCAGTGGCTGGCTGCTGTCGTCGTTTTCAAACTCGACACGATGGCCTTCCTGAGCAAAGTCCAGCGGATCCAGGCGGGAGAAGAACACCGCGTCAAGATATACATCGAGCAGGTTGCCAAAGTCTTTACGGTTTTGCGTGGCAAAGGGATACGCCGTCCAGTCAGAGCTGGTGAAGGCGTTCATAAAGGTGTTCAGCGAGCGCCGCAGCATCATGAAAAAAGGATCGCGCACCGGATACCGCTCACTGCCGCACAGGGCGGTGTGCTCCAAAATGTGCGCCACTCCGGTGGAGTCCTCCGGCACGGTTCTGAGCGCGACCATAAAGACGTTCTCTGAGGAGTCGCTGCTGAGGTGCAGGTGCTGCGCCCCGGTACCGGGATGTTCATATTCCTCGACGGTGAGGTTAAGGCTTGGAATCGGCACCGCACGCTTCAAGACAAAGGTGTTGGGATGTTCGTTGCTGACGGGGGCGCGAGAGGGTTCGCTCATGTGTGTGGTTCCAATTCTGCTCTGTTGAAGGGTTGGGTTCTGATTGGGTTGATCTGTCGTCGAGGTGAGTTTGAGTCCAGGTTAAGCCAAGCGCAAAAGCGCAATGTTACAGGGCTTGGGTTGTTATCGCTGACCGATGTGGCGCCTCAATGGTTTGGATATGGGGTCTGTACGTGGCTTTTC
>JAYOUT010000041.1:3477-12168 GCA_038151055.1 Luminiphilus sp. | reverse complement strand
GCTGACCGATGTGGCGCCTCAATGGTTTGGATATGGGGTCTGTACGTGGCTTTTCTAGTCCAGGTCCAGTCCAGGTCCAGTCCAGG
Source organism: Luminiphilus sp. (assembly GCA_038151055.1). Lineage (GTDB taxonomy): Bacteria > Pseudomonadota > Gammaproteobacteria > Pseudomonadales > Halieaceae > Luminiphilus. Next base: position 12,082 of record JAYOUT010000041.1, on the reverse strand, counting down.
TCCAGCACCGCTCGGTGTGTTTTTCAGCTACGCGGCTGACCAGTCAGTGAATGTCTTGTCCCCGTCAGTGCTTCGTCATCGCGGTACCAATTCAATCTGGTAAAGCCAGGGCCAGCGCTTGCCGGTCACCCAGATATCACCGCTCTGCGGGTCAATCGCAATACCGTTTAACACGTCGGTATCGCGTAACCGATCCTCGTCGGGTAACAGGCCGGCCAAGTCGATTAGCCCCACTACCTGCCCACTGGCCGGGTCGATGCGCGCGATCTCATCGGTCTGCCACACATTAGCCCAGATCTCGCCGTCCACCCACTCCAGCTCGTTCAAGTTGCGCAAAGGCTGGCCGTTCAATGTGACCGCGACAGAGGCCAGCTTGCCGCCCCCCGCCAGATCAGCAGAAAAGAGTCGATCCGACCCGTCGCTGAACCACAATACCGACCCGGTATGGGTTGCGCCCCAACCCTGCCCTGGCAGGGCGCTTTGTCCAATCAGCGTCATGTCGGGGAGCTGGTAGACCAGCATGACCCGCTCACGCCACGAGAGTAAAACCAGGCGGTCGTCGATGATGGTCAACCCCTCGGCAAAGATGCGCGGGTCGACTGGTACCGACTGCATCAGCTCAAGGCTGGGAAAGTCATACACTCTGACCATCGAGCGGCCGTACAAACCAGAGCTGACATACAGCCGGCCTTCATGAATCTCCAGCCCCTGAGTGAAGTTCTCCCGGTCAAAGCGCACTTTGGAGATCACCCGGTAGTCATAGTGAGTGACTTCGCCTGTGGTTACCGCATTCGCTGTCGCCGTGGTGCCCGACTCGGCGATGGCAGGTTGCTGAATGACCGGCGCGCCGGCGAGCGCCCCCCAATGCAGCGCGCTGACCAGGCAAAACACGCCCAATCGGTAACCGTCGCGGCGTATCACAGGGCCTGCCCGCGTTTTAATGCTCGCTCGGCAAAACGTGCCGGCGAGATGGCGCGCTGCAAATAGCGCGGCACACAGGGCATCCCGCCTAACAGTTGGTCAGCCAGTACCTCAGCGGCGAGTGGTGCCGCGGTCAGGCCCCGCGAACCGAGACTGGTGAGCACCCCCAGCCCTGTGTGCAGGGGTGCTGGGGCATCAATGGGTCGCTTGCGATCATGGCGCAGTCGATCGTACTGCGCGTTGAACTCCGGCAGATCGGGCGCCATACCGGCAATCGGCAGGTAGTCGTTACTGTTGCACCGGTGGGCGACATGCCCCTGCCAACCCTGCTCCGGGGCGGCAACGTCCAGCTGAGGGAGAGCGCTTTGCATCATGTCGATATTATGCGCGTGCTCGGGCTCGCGTTCATCTGTACCGACATCCCCGGGGCCAAAGCTGGCGCCAATGCAGTGCAGGCCCGCTCTGGCGGGGGGCAGATAACCCTGGTCGCACAGTGCAATCTCGAGACCAGAGAGCTGCGCAGTGCTCGGCAGATGCGTGGTTTGACCCCTGATCGGCGTAATCGGCAGCCATGCCAGTTGTGGCGCAGCGAGGACCCCATAGGCGGTCGCCAGAATCGCCGCAGGCGCCTCGGCCAAGGTAGCGCTGGCCTCGTTCAGGGCCTGCCAGTGGCCGCTATCGGTGCGCTCCAGCGTCAGTGGGCCGCAGTCTTCCTGAACCCTGATCAGAGGATGATCCAACAGCGCGCAGCACACCGCCCGCGGGTCGAGCCAGCCGCCGCGCTGATAGTGGATACCCCCACAGCGTGGCGCGATGCCGATCCGTTCGGCGATGTCATCGGCGCTCACAGCCTGCGCAAACTGCGGTGCCAGCGGCAACACCTGTCGCAGATGCGCCAGCATGTCGTCTTCGTCATGGAGCTGTATATAGCCGCCGAGCCCGGCATCGACACCCGCTGTCAGTGCACCGCGGTGCAGTAATTGGGCAGTCAGATCGGTCGCATACCCAAAGGCTGATACCGAAAAGTCGGTCAGCGGGTTGTGTTGGTGCGACAGCCGCGTGTAGGTAATGCCTTGCAGATTACTCGAGCCGCCGGTCGCCATCGCGCCTGCCTCGAGTACGGTCACGGTGATACCGCGCGCCGCGAGCGCCGCCGCTACATGCGCGCCGGCCAATCCGGCGCCCACGACCAAGGCGTTATCCACGCTCATGGGGTGGGCATTGAGGTCCCACGGCGTCAATCGCGGAGGGCGCGGCGATGCGGTGTCGAGGTGGCCACACAGTGCCTCGCGCTTGCGGCCGTAGCCCGGTCTTTTGGTCACATGAAAGCCGGCGTCTGCAAGCCCGCGTCGGACCGTGCCCGCCGCGGTGAAGGTGGCGAAGGTGGCGCCGGGCCGACTGAGACCCGCCATCGCCTCGTAAACCGAGGACTCCCAGGGACCGGTTTCGGTGGCTGGGGCGAAGCCATCGAGGTACCAAGCGTCGACCCACGGGCGTCCGTGGCTGGCCAGATCCTCGAGGATCTCTGCAGCCTCGCCCCACCAAAAGTCGACCGTAATGCCCCAGTCGACAAAGCGCCGCCGGTGGCAGCCGGATAGCGGGTCGGGCCAGCGATCAAGCAGTGGGCCACAAACGGGCGATAGCATTGGCCACGAAGCGAGTGCCCGGCGAATGTCGGCAGGACGCATGGGTGCCCGCTCAATGCCGATGTAGTGCAGTGTTTTGCCCGCCGGCCGCTTTTCTAACCAGCGCTGGCAGGTCAGTGCGACGTTCAGCGCGCTGCCCACACCGATTTCTGCGACGACAAACGACGCTTCGCTGTGTGTCGCCCAGCGACTGCGCAAGCGATTGCCCTCGATAAACACATAATCACTCTCTTGCAGGCCGTCCTCGGTAGAAAAATAAATGTCGCCCGTATGCCGCGAGATCGGCGCGTCGCCCTGCCAGTCGAGGGGCGGGGGTGCCAGCGGTGTCCAAGGGGTCTGGGTAGGGTTGATCACAGCTCGTATCAATGGTGACGGCGGGTGGGTCGCTGCACCCCGGCGTGGTGTAGTCGGAGCGTGAGCGTGGCGTCGGCAAATTCTATCAAAGCCACCTCAATGGGTCGCAGGCAAATCGGAGTGGGAGCGAGGCAATACGCGCGTTACACTCGCGGCCATTACAGGAGGACCTATGGCTGCAAATGAGCGCACTCTGACCGACGAGCAGTTCGCCACGATCAGTGCAAACGTGATTCATCAATCACTGATCGAGGTGTCGCGCACAGTGGGTAAACGCATTTTCCGCGAGCTCGAAGCGGGCAAGCGCATTGCGCTCACCCAGCTGCGTATGGAAGACGAGGGGCAGGTACGCCTCGATGTGACGCTCGATCACAGCGAGTTCCGCGGGACCTTGAATTTTTCGTTGTTCAGAGATTCAGTGCTGGCCATGCTGTCGCGCCTCAGTGACAACCTCCGCGATGAAGAGGCGTCATTGCCGGTGATGCGCATGATGGACGAAAGCGGTCAGGCCACCTCGGAGCGCCGGTTATTCGGTGTGCCGGGCGTCATTGCGCTCGACGGCGTACCCAACATGCTCCTCATGGGCGCAACGCCGTCGGCGAGTGAGCCGGTGGTGCTCATCGAGCTGATGTATATCGATCCCGAGCAGTTCGCTCAGTCAGAGGCCAGCGAGGCTCCCTCGAGTAGCTGAATCGCCGGCGGCGGGACCACGGTCACGGTTTCTTTCTCGGTCGGCGCCGCTACCTGAGCCTCACCCTTGGCGACCGCTTTGCCGTCTTGGTTCTCCACCGTGCAGCTCAACGTGACCCACGGTCGCTTACCATGTTTTTCAGTCACCTCCAGCGTGACCGTCAGGGTGTCGCCCAAAAAAACGGGCGCGCGGAACTGCAAACTCTGGTTGAGATAAACCGAACCCGGCCCCGGCAATTGCATGGCGATCGCGGCACTGATTAAGGCCCCGGTCAGCATGCCGTGGGCGATGCATTCACCGAAGGGGGTGGTGGCGGCGTAGTCGGGGTCAAGGTGCAAGGGGTTGTGGTCCCCCGAGATCGCGGCAAACGCTTCGACCTCCTGATTGGTGATGAGCCGCGTATAGGTAGCGGTATCACCGATGGCAATTTCATCGAAGGTCACGTTGCTGATCTGCATGCTGCGTTTTCCTCGTTTTATTCCGGTCTGGGTTTCTTGGCGCTTTTTCGTGCCTCACCGTAGGCGCGGTTCAGATCTCCGTGCCGCTGCGAGTAGCCCGCAACGCGTGATCCTTATTTTCGCGTCACAAGGTTGACGCTGCTCCCCGCGACCCAACTCTCGGCGTTCGGAGGTTGACCCCGCCCCACTCGATCCACATCATACCCAAACCACCTGTGTTACCCGAGATAACCTCATGACGGAAACGGTCCAAAGTGCGATCGCGGCCCAGCTTGATGCGCTGCAGATTCCCAGCCACATCGATACCGACACCTATCCCTCGATTGTCGCGCTCTTCGAGGAGGCTTTCGCCACCTACCAGAGCGAAGCCGCATGCAGCAGTGTCGGGCACACCCTGACCTATGCGGATCTCGACCGACTTTCGGCACAGTTTGCCGGTTGGCTGCAGCACGGCGCGGGGCTCGAGCGTGGCGACCGGGTCGCGGTGCAAATGCCCAACCTCATTCAGTATCTGGTGGTCTGCCTCGGCGCGCTGCGCGCCGGCATGGTGGTGGTCAATACCAACCCGCTTTACACCGAGCGGGAGCTGGAGCATCAGCTCAATGACGCCAATGTCAAAGTGATGGTGGTGCAGGCCAACGTGGCGCAAACCGCGGCGGCGGTGCTGCCCAAAACAGACGTGGAGACCGTCGTCGTTACCGAAATCGCTGATCTCCACCCCCAGCCCAAGCGCACGCTCATTAATTTCCTCGTTAAACATGTGAAGCGCATGGTGCCCGCGTTCTCGATTCCCGGGGCACTCAAGCTCAATGCCGTGTTAAAAGCTGGTGCCAAAACGCCGTATCGCGCGGCGATTCTTAATCGCGACGATCTGGCCATGCTGCAATACACCGGCGGCACCACGGGCGTGGCCAAGGGTGCGATGCTGACCCACGGCAATCTGATTGCCAATGTGTTGCAGAGCGATGCGTTCTTCGAGACCCATAACATCGAGGGGCGGGGTAGCACCATGCTACAGCCACTGCCCGTCTACCATATCTATGCGTTTACGGCCTCGATGTATGCCCTGCGCATTGGTGCCCACACCGCATTTGTCCCGAACCCGCGCGACCTGCCCTCGGTGGTCAAGGCTTTTGATGACTACAGGCCCGCTTTGTTCTGCGGTTTGAACACGTTGTTCGTGGCGCTCTGTAATAGTGAGGCGTTCCGCGCCCTCGATTTCTCCAACCTGCAGGTGACGTTATCGGGAGGTATGGCGCTGACCCACGACGCGGCCAACCGCTGGGCAGAGGTGACCGGTTGCCGGGTATCAGAAGGCTATGGTCTGACCGAAACGTCGCCGACCGTCTCAGCGAATCCCGGCAATGGCGTACAGATTGGCACCATCGGCGTGCCGGTGCCCGGCACCGAGATCCAGATTCGCGATGATGAGGGCAATTCACTCGGGCTCGACGAAGCGGGGGAGCTCTGCGTGCGCGGCCCGCAGGTCATGGCGGGCTACTGGCAGCGCCCCGAGGCCACGGCGGAGGTGATCGATCCCGACGGCTGGTTCGCCACCGGTGATATCGCGCTGGTGCAGCCCGATGGCTATATGCGCATTGTCGATCGCAAGAAGGACATGATCGTGGTCTCGGGCTTTAACGTGTATCCCAACGAGCTCGAGGATGTGCTGGTGGCGCATCCCGATGTGGTCGAGTGCGCGGCCGTTGGCATACCGAGCGAGAGCACGGGGGAGGCGATTCGCATGTATGTGGTGCGCAGTAACCCTGAGCTGTCTGAGGACGACGTGCGCAATTTCATGCGCGAGGGACTCACCGGCTACAAGGTACCTAAGTCCGTCGTGTTCAAGGACGAGTTACCGAAGACTGCGGTGGGCAAGATTCTGCGACGCGAGTTGCGCGATCTCGACTGACCCCGGCATCAAAGCATGAGCACTGCCCAGCCGGTGACCGAACGCGAGGTGCCGGCACAGATCGATTTTCCCGAACAGCTGCCGGTCTCCGAGCGCCGCGCCGATATCGAGGCGGCGATTCGCGATCATCAGGTGGTCATCCTCGCGGGCGAAACGGGCTCAGGTAAAACCACCCAGCTGCCCAAGATCTGTCTGAATCTTGGCCGCGGCCGCCAGTTGCGCATTGGCCACACCCAGCCCCGGCGGATTGCCGCCCGCACCGTGGCCCAGCGCATTGCCGATGAGCTCAACACCTCGCTGGGTGGTCTGGTGGGCTATCAGATCCGCTTCAACGACACCGTCTCGGATGCCAGCGCCATTAAGCTGATGACCGATGGCATCCTGCTCGCCGAGCTGACCCACGACCGGGATCTCAGCGCCTACGACACGCTGATCATCGATGAAGCTCATGAGCGTAGCCTCAATATCGATTTTCTGCTGGGTTATCTCAAACAACTGTTGCCGCGCCGGCCCGACCTCAAAATTATCGTCACCTCCGCCACCATCGACGTGGCGCGTTTTTCAGAGCACTTTAACGACGCACCGGTGATCGAAGTCAGCGGCCGCACTTACCCGGTGGATGTGCAGTACGTCGGTGACACCGAAGACCGGGACGAGGGGGTGCGTCAGCAGATCGCCGACCTGCTGGCGGAAATCGAGCAGGGCCGGTTTGGTCCACGCGGTGATGCGTTGGTGTTTTTGCCCGGCGAGCGCGATATCCGAGAGCTCGCCAAGGCGCTCAGATACAACGATCGCCTGCGGGTATTGCCGCTTTATGCGCGCTTGAGTCAGGCCGAGCAGAATCGGGTGTTCCAGAGCGGCGGCTCGGGCATGCGCGTGGTGCTCGCGACCAACGTGGCCGAAACCTCGCTGACCGTGCCCGGCATCCGCTACGTGATTGACCCGGGCGAGGCGCGCATCAGCCGTTACAGCGCGCGCAGTCGCCTGCAGCGCTTGCCGATTGAACCGATCTCTCAGGCCAGTGCGAATCAGCGCAAAGGCCGCTGTGGTCGCCTGTCAGACGGCGTCTGCTTTCGTCTCTACAGCGAGCAAGATTTTCTCGGCCGACCCGAGTTCACCGACCCTGAGATCCGCCGCACCAATCTCGCGGCGGTGGTGCTGCGCATGCTCGAGCTGGGATTGGGTGACGTTGACCGCTTTCCGTTTATTGACCCGCCCGATCCCAAGGTGGTGCGCGACGGGTATCGGCTGTTAGAAGAGCTGGGCGCGGTATCGTCGCGGGGCAAGCTGACGGCTTTAGGGCAACGCCTTGCCCGCTTACCGGTCGACCCGCGTTTGGGGCGCATGTTGCTCGCTGCCAATGAGCTCGGCTGCCTTGCCGAGGTACTGGTGATCGTCAGCGCCATGTCGATTCAGGATCCGCGTGAGCGGCCCACCGATAAACAGGCGCAGGCCGATCAGGCCCACGCCCGGTTCCAGCATCCACGCTCAGACTTTTTGGCGTGGATCGCGCTGTGGCGCTATTACGAGGCGCAGCGCCAGACCCTTAGCCAGAACCAGCTACGCAAGCTCTGCCAGCGCGAGTACCTGGCCTACATGCGCATGCGCGAGTGGCGCGAGATCCATGGTCAGCTGGTTATCGCCTGCCGGCAGTTGGGCTTTCGCGTGCCGCCGCAACTCCCCGAAGAGGAGGCCTACGAAGCGATTCATCAAGCACTACTGACCGGACTTTTGGGGAATGTGGCCCAGCGCGACGAGGGCAAGCAGTTCAATGCCACGCGCAACCGCAAGATTGTGGTGTTCCCTGGCTCGGGTCAGTACAAAAAGCCGCCGCCGTGGTTGGTGGCCGGCGAGATCGTCGAGACCACGCAGGTCTATGCGCGCCAGTGCGGCGCCATTGAGCCCGACTGGTTATTGCGCGTGAACCCGCGGGTCTTGAAGCGCAGCCACTACGAACCCGCCTGGCAGCGCCGCAGCGGCAGAGTGATGGCCAAAGAGCGCGTCACGCTCTACGGACTCACCATCAGCGATGGCCGCCGGGTGCACTTTGGTGACATCGACGCCAAAACCTCCCGGGAAATTTTTATCCGCGACGCGCTGGTGACCGGCAACGTGATGAAGCCGCCGCGGTTTCTCAAAGAGAACCTGGCGCTGATGCGCTCGGTGGAGGAGCTCGAATCACGCACCCGTCGCCGCGACCTGCTCATCGAAGAGGAGGCACTGGTGCAGTTTTATGATGAGCGTCTGGGTGAGGACTGCGTGGGCATCACCTCGCTCATTAAGTGGCTCAAGGCAGATCGCGTCCGGGACGAGATGCTGCTCCTAAAGCGCGAGCAGATTCTGGTCCGCGACCCCGGCGCCGCGGTCGAGGCGCAGTTCCCGCCCACTCTGCACTGGCAGGGCGTCGACTATCAACTCCGCTACCAGTTTGAACCCGGGCGCCAGAACGACGGCGTGTCCATCACGATTCCGCTGCCGCTGTTAAATCGTGCGCCGCGCTATCTGTTCGACTGGTTGGTGCCGGGGTTACTGCGCGACAAGTGCATCGCGCTCATCAAGGGTTTACCGAAAGCGCTGCGGAAGCAGCTCGTGCCCGCGCCCGATGTGGTGGACGCCGCACTCG
>JAYOUT010000041.1:0-3377 GCA_038151055.1 Luminiphilus sp. | reverse complement strand
AAAGCGCTGCGGAAGCAGCTCGTGCCCGCGCCCGATGTGGTGGACGCCGCACTCGCAGAACTTTCTGCAGCAGACAGCGACCTGTGCGCGGCGCTGAGCGGCGTGCTCAAGCGACAGCGCGGCGTGCAGGTGGCGCCATCAGATTGGCAGCCGGCCCAGCTTGAAGACTTTTACCGCATGAATATTCGCGTGGTGGATACCGAGGGCAAATTGCTGGGGCAGGGCAGGGATATGGCGGCGTTGGTCGCGGAGTTTCGCAGCGGAGAGCCCGCGGCGGCGGCCCCCCAGGCCGATTCGCCCGAGCGAAAAAATGTCGAGCGCTGGGATTTTGGTGACCTGCCGTCGGTGTGGAAGTCGAAAGCCGCCGGACTCGAGGTGGTCGCCCACCCGGCGCTTGTGGCTGAGCAAGACAATGTTGCCGTCAGGCTGTTGGATTATCCCGGTGAGGCCGCATTGGCTCACGCAGATGGGCTGGTTGCGCTGGCGATCAAACAGGCCAGTCAGGTGGTGAAGTCGCTGCGCAAGTCGTTGTTGTCGGGCAATGAGCTGGTGCTCGCGTTTGCCGCGGTCGAGATCGACCGCAAGCAGCTGGTTGAGGACCTGATTGCGGCGGTGGCCTATCAGTCGCTGAGGGGCCTTGAGCCTCCGCGCTCCGACGCCGCGTTCAAACGCTGGTTTGACGGCTTACGCAGTGATTGGCATGGCGAGGCGGTGGCTGCAGGTGAGCAACTGGCCACGGCGCTCAAAGCCTGGAGCACCGGGCGCACCGCGGGCAGCAAATTGGGCAGCGACTACCGCGACAGTCAGGACGACTGCTGGGCGAACATGCGCGCGCTGCTATCCAGCGGCACCCTCCGCTATGCGGGCAGTGAGTGGCTCAAGGAGTATCCGCGGTATGCCAAAGCCGCTGAACATCGTATTAACCGACTGAACGGGCAGTACCTCAAGGACCAGAAAGCGCTTGAACTGCTCACACCGTGGTATCAAACCCTGAGCGACGCGCAAGCCAGCTATCCCGGGTTGGTCAGATTAAGTGTTGAAGCCTTTCAGTATCGTTGGATGTTGGAAGAATTTCGGGTGTCGCTGTTTGCCCAGCAGATGAAGACCCGCTTGCCGGTATCGAGCAAGCGCCTTGAGCAGCAGTGGCAGTTGGTGCAGCAATGGATGGAGCAAAACCCACGCTGAGCGTAATGTGTGACCCCGTGACCGCGGCGTGCAATAGCGTTACAGTTATCCGAGCCGTGACACGACCATAAAAGGCTGCCTTAAAAAGAGCTAGAGTCAACAAAAAGGTCAGTAAAAAAAGGAGCCGAGAGAGCTCACAATGGTGCGCTTAAGCACAACAGATTTCCCACGTCGATCCACCTCCCTAGTGGCGGGAGTGGTGCGCGCCATGCTCATCGCTGTGACGTTATGCGCGACTGCTGCGCAGGCGCAGCCGGAGGCGGACCCCTGGGAGGGGTACAACCGCTGGATGTTCGAGTTTAACGACGACGCCGACCGCTTGATTATCCGACCGGTGGCGCGCGGTTACGACATGATCATGCCCGAGTTTGGTCGTGTCGGCGTTAACAATTTCTTCAGCAATTTCTATGATTTCAACGGTGCGCTCAATGCGCTGTTGCAGGGCCGCATCGAGCAGGCGGTGAACAATACGTTTCGCGTTGTCGCCAATTCAACCATCGGCGTGTTCGGTTTGTTTGACGTGGCCTCAATGGCGGGCATCCCGCGTTATGAAACCGACTTTGGTCACACCCTCTCGATCTGGGGCGTGCCCCGAGGCAACTTTGTGATGTTGCCCATCCTTGGGCCCAGTACGGTGCGCGCCGCCTTTGGCGCCAGTATCGACGCATACATGTCGCCCACGGGCCAGATGATGAACGACGAGGCCTATTGGGGTCTGCGCGTGTTTAACGTGCTCGATATCCGCGCCGGGCTACTCGACGCCGAGGAGATCATGACCGGCGATCGCTACGTCTTTTTCCGCGATGTGTATTTGCAGAGCCGCGCTGTGCTGGAGGCTGGCGGCCAAGTGAAGGACGACTTCTCTGAGTTCGACAATGACTGGGACGAGGACGATTTCTGATGTCCTCGTCGCCGTGGTCACCGCGCTGCTGAAATGACACAAATGGGCGCCGTATTGGTGGTCGATGATCAGGCTGATCGGGCGGCCGAGTTGTTAGCCGCGCTGGATGACCCGCACCATCGATACGAAATCACCCCAGAAGCGCTCGACATCGAGGCCGTGCTCGGCCCCGATAGCCCCTGGGACTGCGTGATTTGTCACGTCGAACTATTAAACGTCTCCTGGGCCTCGGTGCGCCGTGCCATGCGCAGCTTCGACGTGCAGGTACCGGTGCTCGCCGTCAGCGACCACCGCGACATGGACAGCATGACGACCGCACTCGGCTTGGGAGCCGCGAGTTTTTTCGTGAACCCCGCCGAAAAGCCCGGGCTCATCAAACGAGCGATTGAGCGCAGCGTGCATCACCGCCAGCTGCAGCGCGATCTGGTCGAGTCAAACGAAAACCTCGAGCGGGCTAACACCGAGCTCAGCCACTCACTGAGAATTCTCGAGCAGGATCAAGCCGCCGGTCGCCAGGTACAAAAAGCCATGTTTCCGGCGCATTCGCTCAAGGCCGGGGATTACTGGTTCAGTCACCGCATCCTGCCGTCGCTTTATTTGAGCGGCGACTTCACCGATTACTTCAAGGTGGGTAAGAGCAAGGTGGTGTTCTTCTTGGCGGATGTATCGGGGCATGGCAGCTCATCGGCCTTTGCCACCGTGCTGCTGAAAAACCTGTTTGCCCGCAAGCGCTCGGACTATCTGCGCCGCGACGACAAAACGGTGATCAACCCCATCGAGATGCTGGCGCTTGCGAATCGGGAACTACTCGAGCTGCACGTGAATAAGTACGCCACGATGGTGGTGGGATGCCTCGACTACGAGGCGAATACCCTGCAATACTCCGTCGCCGGCCACCTGCCCAAACCCGTGCTCATGACGCCAGACCATATTGAATACCTGCCCGGTGAGGGGATGCCGGTTGGGCTGACACCCGAGGCGACCTATGGGCTCGAGGAGACCTCATTGCCCGAGACCTTCATGCTGGTGCTCATGTCAGATGGGGTACTGGAAACCATCGACGAGGTGGACTTGATCGAGCGTGAAAAGACGCTGCTCACCCGTTTGGGCGGCACCTTAGAAAAGCCAGGCGATCTGATTCGACGGCTCGACCTCGGTGAGGTCACCTCGGACGATCTCGCCGATGACATTGCCGGTTTATTTGTGAGCCGGGGAGTGGGATGAGCGACTGTCGGATCTGCGCCGCCTCGAACGCGGGCGCCCACGTGCTGAAGCTGGAGGGCGACGTGCG
>JAYOUT010000040.1:4925-17820 GCA_038151055.1 Luminiphilus sp. | reverse complement strand
CCTGCAACGTCCAAGCCACAAAAAAGCGCGACGAGGAAATCTTGATGTGATCAAAACGTTGATCGCCACCCGCCGCGTGGATGCGGCGGAACAAAAAGCTGCCGAGACGTCCCGCCCATACAAGGATCATGATAGCGATCAGCCACTGCGCACCTGAGGGTGCCGGCGCGACGCTAATGGCGCCCAAGGTGACGGCGATATAGGTCAGGCTGCCAGTCAAGTCATAGAAGCGCTCCGTCTGCAGCAGCCGGGCGGGGATAAAAGCCGCCCACTGGATCGAGTAGGCAACCAATGCCAACACGGTCAGTGCGGGCCAACCGCCGAGCTCTAAGGCATCCGGATTGGCGAGCGTTGCGACACCCGTTGGCAACCCCACCGCTAGCAGAATAAATAGGATTTTTTTCATCGCGCTGATTCTCTTTGACTTAGCGACAGCGTCGGCAGACGCCGACCCCTGTCTTCGCTTTGACTTCCTTGCGCTAGATACTCTGCGGGCCGGCCGGTGGTTCAGGCCTGAGGGGCGTACGCGCCCTCAGACATCGTTTCGCAGTGTGAGCATGATGCCGCGCTGGCCCGAAATCTGATTCTCCAGCAACGCCTGCCAAATCGTGTTGCATGCCTCAGCACCCGCGTGCGATTCCATGGCCAACGTCGGCGCCAGGCGCTGGATCAAGCCGATGCTGGCCGCATACGCTTTGCCCATCATCACACCGCCACCCCACTCCGCATCCCGCTTTTCAATTTGTGCGGGCGCAAAAAAGACCTCAGGCCCGCTACCGGGCAGCGGGTCACCATCGAGCGATTGTCCAAACTGATCCCAGTGCGTCGCGCCAACCAGCAGCGTCACTGCCGCACGGTCGGTCAAGTGATGGTGTAACCGGGACCGCACGCCCACGTCGCCAGCGATATCGATATAGGCGGTTGGTACCTGCTCGAGTGTTTCAAGGTCGCCATAGGGCACCACACTGTCATAACACCCGAGTGCCTCGGAAAAAGCGACATTTTGTTTGCCGGTCAGCCCCACAATGGTGCCCTCGTAGCCCGCCGAACGCACAAAAGCAGCGGTGCTAAAGCCAGTTTTTGAGGATGCCGAGCCAATCACTACCTGCTCTACCCCATACCAGTCGTTATCGAGCAATAAGTCGGCGATCACGTAACCGGTCATGAACAGCGGGAAAAAAATACATCGCTGGTCTTCCAGTGCCTGCAATTCGTCAGGTTCGGAACGCGTGCGCGCATACTGGTTGTAGAGTCCCGGCAGCGGCTGGCGGTGCGCTACCGCGTCGGCGAATCCCCGTGCTGTCACATCGCCCGGTGTCATCACTACGTGGCTACTCATCGGGAAAAACCCGTACAGTCGCTCGCCCACCTCAATCGCGTCTACCTGGCTGGCAATGACCTCTCCGATACCCCATACCGTGACCTTGCCCCAGGGATCTTCGCCTGTAGGATAGAACTGCCAGTAACCGAACAAATCGCCCGAGGCGGCGTAAGTGACGTTATTCGCCGTCATCGCAAACTTGTCGATGGCCACCAGTATCTCGCCAGCACCGGGTTCGGGCACGTCGTCACGCACCACTCGCGTATGACGGTAGTCGGTGCGATCAACCCAGAGCTCAGTCAGCATCGTTAATCCTCTAAGGTTAGAACAACTCAATCCGCTTGCCACGAGGCTTGGGCACGCGGTGCTCCTCTGGCAACATGCATAGACGCTCCATGCGCGTCACAGAGCCGTCTACATATTCCCAGATCAGCTCGTCGCCGTCCCGGTAGCGGCGCACCGCTCTCGGGCCCCAACCGAAGGCATAAAAATTGAGGACCTTGTCTTCCCAGATCATGCTCGCCGAGGTGCGCATGCAGTGCTCTTCACCGCCCAAAGTGAACAGGACCGAACCCTCGGTGTCGTTGGTGTTGAGCCCGCCAGTACTGTTGGGACCGTAGTCGTGAATGAGCCCCGAAGTGGTCACGACGACTCGGGAGCCGCATTGTTCGACCCGCTCCACATGCCCGATATGGCCTCCAGATACCCCACGCCACAGACCCCGGATATCGTCGGCTTCCGGCGGCAGTGGCTCAGTGCACGCCGCCAAAATCGGTAAAGGGAAATGGTCATAGCCGCAGCCCGGCGTGTTGCCTTTGGCAATATCAACGGCCCGCTGACCGGAACCATCGAGCACGGGTAGCTTGCAATAATTGAGCGCCGCACCCTCGCCCGCCAGCGCTGCCGGGTCCGTCATAAGAGGCGGTCGAGCTGAAAACCAGCCCAGCCAAACGAGCCACACAATCAGTAATGCAATGACGATCAGCATGCGCTTGAACAGCTTTTTCATGGATCTTTGCACCCTCCGTGTTTTCTACCATTCAGCGTTGTTGTCAGATCGGCTGCTGCTTGAGAACTACTGGGAGGGCGAGAATGCCCCACTCTGACAGGCCTCGGTTCATTAAGTGCCTAACACCCCATCCAGCGATCCGACTCGTCGTAAGCATTGCGCAACACAGATCACTACAACACCGGCAACGGCAATTAACGCTCAAAAAAAGGGCGGCCTAGGCCGCCCTTTTTCACATCATCAGGTCTAGGAATTAAAACTCCCAAGCCGCCTGAATACCCCATACCTCGCCACGGGCGCGGTACTGGAAGTGTGAGCCACGTGCCAATGGCACGTCGGCTGCGCCAGTCGCGTAGAGCTCGTCGGTGATGTTGCGGCCGTAGAGCATTAGCATCCAGTTCTCGCCACGGAGGCCGGTACGCAGGTTGATCAACTCACGACCAGACTCTACGTCGTTGCCGTCAAGGTCACCGGTCATGAAATAGTCATCAGTGAAGTTCACGTCGAGCTCGGTAAACCACATCATGGAGCCGAGAGGCTGCATGTACTGAGCACCGAAGGAGCCTGACCACTCCGCCGCTCCGATCGGCACACCTGAGAGATCCTGTGACTGACCCGACGGCACGCCATTGCCGAGGAACCGCTGCGCACAGGTTCGGCCATCTACCGTCACCGAAGTCTGCGGTGAATTCGGCGTCAAACCACCGGACAGAATATCCAGCGCCTGCATCTCAGCCTGCTGCTGAGCGGTACAGCCGGCACCCTCAAACTTACCGTACTCACCGTCAACCGTGCCGAGAGACAGGTTCAGGCGCAGCTTCTCGGTGACCTGGAAAGCCGTATCCAGCTCAAAACCCTGAATCTCGGTACTCGCCGCGTTTGTCACAACGAAGCCGAGGCCCACGAAGGTCGATACCTGCTGGTCTTCATACTCACTGTTATAGTAAGCCCAGTTCACACGCATACGACCGTCAAGGAAAGTGTGCTTACCGCCCACTTCGAACGACCATGCGCTCTCATCGTCGTATTCGAAACCGGTACCCGGTTGAGTACGACACGCCTGATCGGGACACTCTGCGGTGGGCACCGCTACGAAGACCGGATTCTGGTCATCAACAGCGTTGAAACCGCCACTCTTGAAGCCCTCTGAGTAGCTGGCGTAGAGAAGATGGTTATCACTCGGTGTCCAATTCAACGATACAGCTGGGATAGTCTGGTCTGTATCGCGGTCTTCGATGAAGTGGTGCGCATAGCTATCAAAGAAGGCGCCCTGCAGACTCTGCTGAAGGAAGTTTCCGACATCACCAGCAGTCACCAGACCGACCAGAGGATCTGGTGTCTTAGTGGCCAGTCCTTGTGCTGTGCTGTTCAGCCAGGTTTGCGCATCGGCTGACTTTTCTTCCTCGGTGTAGCGCACACCTGCCGTGATGCTCAGGTTGTCGGTGATGTTAAAGGTACCTTGCAGGAAGACTGCCCAGGACTCTGTGTCCTGCTGCCAGCGAGACAGACGACCCACTTGGCTCCACATGGTGAGACCCTCTACCCCTACCGGCAGGCTGCCCGGGGGCAGACCCAACGCGGGCTCGATACCAGCGAGCTGCGCAGGGCTGTAGGCGAGGATGGTCGGCAATCCACCCGTAATCAGGGAAGTGATGCCGGGCTGACCAAAGGTGCCGTCCACCGAGACGACACGGTCAACTTCTTGCTTGGAGTCGATGTAGTTAGCGCCCGCTACCCAGCTGAATCGACCGTCGAGGTCCGAAGCGAGACGGATCTCCTGGCTGAACTGCTCATACTCTTGGTTATCGCTTCGCCCGATGAAGTTCACCGGCAAGAAGTCGGCATCGATACCGTCTTCAAATTCGTACTGCGAGACACCTGTCACAAGGTTCAGCGTCATACCATTGCCAAACTCATGCTCGATGTTGAGCGAGAACTCATGGTTCTCTGTATCTGTGCCGTCCAGTCTCTCGGAACCCTGCCCTCCTGCGAGCCCCTCGGTACCGCCAATCGACAGGCCGTCACGGTAGGCATCAGTAATGCTTTCCTGAAAGCCTGGAAAGGCGAACTGCATCACCGCGTACATTGCGGCGTTTGACGCGGGTACCAATGGACCAATGCCATCGACAATGGTCGGGCCAAACTTGGTTACCGTTCCGGTACTACCTGTGCGCAGGAAATCTGCGTAGGTGTAACGTAACCCGACACTGGTCGAGTCCGTAGGCTCCCACTGCGCGCCGATTCTGGCGATGGTCTCGTCGGTTGCAGGCATATTAGGGTTCGCCGCGTTCGGCGCGGTATTGTCATTGTAGCCATCGATGGAGCGGTCCATGATGGCAAGACGCATGGCGAAGTTATCAGTGAGACTTCCGCTAATGTGGCCCTCAAAATACTCGCCGTTGTCAGTCTCAAAGCTCGCCGCGACGCGCCCAGAGAGACCCTCACCTATTTTTGGCGCCGCGGTGCGAATGTTCACCGCACCAGCCAGCGTGTTCTTACCAAACAGAATTCCCTGCGGGCCGCGCAACACCTCTACCTGCTCAAGGTCAAACAAGCCTAAACGCGCCTGGCGGCTTCGTCCGTAGTGCACGCCATCGACGAACATACCAACAGATTGCTCAAACGACTGGTTGGCGCCAATCGAAATGCCGCGCATAGAGATGATGGTATTCACCGCGTTCTCGCTGACTGAGAAGTTTGGCACATAAGCGCCCAGCTCTGAGAAGCTGCGGATGGAGGCATTTTCTATCTGTTCGCCGCTGATAGCGGTCACCGAAATCGGTACGTCCTGAAGACTTTCAGTACGCTTCTGCGCGGTCACCACGACTTCCTCGAGCGCCTGACCAAATGCTGTCACCGACAGACTGGCCACTGCAGCGCTCAAGGCTACTTTTGCAAAGGTTTTAACCATTGTTGTGAACTCCCATGGGTGGTTCTGTGATCGGGTTCGATACAGTAAAACGGTACGGTAATCCGCATCTTTTATTAGCCAGTCGCGATAGTGCCACAGCCCGCTCATTTCACAAAGTGAGCACTGACGCGATTTTGTTCAGCTTTAACTAATTATTGGCATTCATACTGCCAATAGATATGCTGGGCGTCAACCACCAAGAGCCGCAGGGTCTAACGGAGCCGCCATGATGAAAAAGCTTGTTGTTGCCTCGATCACACTCATCGTTATTGCAGCCGCTGGCTACAGCCAGCGGGCTTCAATTGCTGAGCGCTTGATGGCGGTGGCCCTGCCCGCCCGGATGGGCACGGATCAAGTCGCCACGCTGGAAGATGGACTGCACGTTGCTCTGTGTGGTGCAGGCGGCCCCATGCCGGCGCCGAAAGCCTCCGGGCCCTGTGTCGCGGTGGTAGCGGGTGAGCAGCTTTTTCTTGTGGACAGCGGCACCAACGGCCCACGCAACCTGCAAGTGCTGGGGTATCCATTGGGGCGGCTCAGCGGTGTCTTTCTTTCCCACTTCCACTCCGATCATATCGACGGGCTCGGTGAGCTGGCGACGATCCGCTGGGCGACCGGCAACGAAATCACGCCTTTGCCAGTTTATGGCCCCGAAGGCGTTGAGCAGGTCGTGGCCGGCTTTAACGCGGCCTATGCGCAAGACTTCATCTACCGTAACGCGCATCATAGCGACGGCGTCGCACCGATGTCTGCGGCGGGCATGACCGCAAAGCCGTTTGTCACACCCGCTAACGGTGAACTGACCATCGTGTACGAAGGCGGCGGTTTAGTGGTCGAGGCATTGCGCGTAGACCACGAACCCGTCTCGCCCGCTGTGGGGTATCGGTTTAGCTACGGCGGTAGAACCCTGCTGATCAGCGGCGACACATCGAAATCTGACAACATCTCTCGCTTCGCCAAGGGTATCGACCTGCTAGTCCATGAGGCGCTCTCGCCGGCACTGATTGGCATGATGGAAAAGACGGCGAAAGATCTGGGTAATGACACGCTGGCCAAAATCATGTTCGACGTGCCGGATTATCACGCCAGCCCTCGCGAGGCCGCTGAAACTGCGCGGGATGCGGGCGTCGGTCACTTGCTGTACTACCACGTGGTGCCCCCGATCATTGTGCCGGGACAAGAAACGCTCTGGCTAAATGGGTCGGAGGACATTTTCCCCGATCTGACCGTAGGGTATGACGGGGTGTCGTTCAGCTTGCCGGCCAACTCAACCGAGATCATCCAAACCCGCAAAGGCCTCTAGTCAGTTACCAGAAGTTCAGCGGGTGCAGCCAGAGAGCCTGCTGTTGCGCTGCGTTTGCCGGCACCGCTGCTTGCCAACCCATAATAATCGGCAATCCGCCGCGGGCCAGTGACTAACGGCTTACTGCAAACCAGCCAACAAAAATTGCACCGCCATCAGTTCGGAACCGAGACCCACTCATCGCCCTCTTCGAAGGGCAGCGCTAAGTGTTTATCGATCGCCACCGGGGCCTCGAGTTCTGGCTCGTAGAGCGCCGGCCGGCTCTCGGCAGCATGCGCATCGAGGAGCGCCATCAGCTCTGAGACTTTATCGGGGCGCGACTCAGCCAGATTCACCTGCTCGGTAGGGTCCTCGGCAAGATTAAACAGCCATTGCGTTTTGGGACGCGCGGCAATCTGGAGCTTCCAATCACCGTGACGAACGATGCGGTTGTGTCCCGATGACCAGAAGAGCGTTTGCCGCGGCCATTCGGCCTCAGCCAGCGCGCCCTCAGTGATCAGCGGCAACAAGTTTTCGCCGTCAATCTCACGATCCTCTGGAAGCGGTTGCTCTGCTGCGGCCAACAGGGTCGGCATGACATCGATGTGTGCAACCGGCGTATCAATCGCTTGCCCTGCGGCAATCTGCGCAGGCCACTTCACAAACAGGGGTACGCGAATACCCCCCTCAAAGTAAGTGATCTTCCAGCCCCGATACGGGGCATTCACATCGGCGAGACCGACGTAACCGGCGCCGCCATTATCACTGGTAAATACCACCATGGTGTTGTCGGCCAAGCCCTCCTCTTCCAGCGCGGCCATCACTCTGCCCACGCTGCGGTCCAGTGCGCGGGTCATTGCCGCGTACACCCGCAAACGATGCGGCTGAATATCCCCCACCGCCTCATAGTCGGCGCGGGTCGCCTGCAGAGGGGTGTGGATGCCCCAATGGGCCAGATAGAGAAAGAATGGACGATTACGATTGGCCTTGATGACCTTGATCGACTCGTCGGTCCAGTAGTCGGTGAGGTAACCCCCGGGCTCAAACCGATCACTGTTGCCGCTGTTGTAGGAGTTGGCGTAGGCGAGTGCCGACCATAAAAACTGATCGATCGGATCAAAGTCGAGCTTGGCGTTCACCACGTCGGGGTGGTCTTCGGGCAGATACAAGCCGCTCGCCATTAACAAACTCTCATCAAAACCCTGTTCATGGGCCGCCATGCCGTTCTCGCGGCCGAGGTGCCACTTGCCAATGTGCACGGTGTGATAACCGCGCGACTTGAGCGATTCAGCGAGGGTAATTTCTTCCGGCGGCAGTCCTTGACGCTCATAGGGCGGCTTGGTCGCTGCTGCCTCGGCGTCATATAACGGATCGGGCAATGTGCGATCCATATCGGCCGCGACAATGGACACTGCGCGGCCCATGGAGGGCGGCATCGGCGTGTACGCAAAGCCGGTGCGGCTGGGATATCGCCCCGTCATCAGCATCGCTCTGGAGGGCGCACAGGTTGAGGCGCCCGAGTAGGACTGCGTAAACACGGCACCCTGCGCAGCGAGCGCATCGATATGCGGCGTCTGCAAACGTCCACCCGCCACGCCGCCACCGAAGGTCGAAATATCGTTGTAGCCGAGATCGTCGGCCATGATCACCACAATATTGGGGGGCCGCTCTGAAGGCGAAATGGCTGATGCGCTCGGGCCTTGCTGCCAAGCAATGTCGCGAGGCGGGCCGATCTGGTCGGCCTCCAGGACAGTGCGCATCTTGATGGCCGTCAAGATGGCGGTGCTGGGATAGAAATAGGCTGCACTGGCTGCCACTGCTAGAAGCAACGCCAATGAGATCAGAATTTTGCGCATGTCACACCGCCTTTGGAGCGCTTTAGGGCCGCCACCAAACTATTGGCATTTATACTGCCAATAGAAAGGAGATGCAATCAGGGGCGGCTGTGATCAGGAAGCGCGAGCAGCCAACGCATCGCGCAGGGTGTGGGCGACCAGCCAAAGACGATCCTGGCCCCAGGTCGCGAGCACGGGTTCACCGGTCGGGTCCAGCAAGCGAAAGCTGGGCACGCCCCACAGACCCTCGCCATACATCGCCAACCGGTTGTCCTCAAGCAGCGCTTGCCAATCATCATCTTGCCGATGAGCCTGCGCCGCCGCCCAATCCAAACCGGCGGCCTCAACGACTTTTCGGAGCCCACGCGCGTTGTTGGTATTCACACCCAGCACAAACGCATGGCGCAGAAAGCTTGAGCACAGGGCGGTACCTTTTCCCTGAGAGGCGGCCCAAGGGTAGAGGGCGTAACAGCGCCGCGCAGGATCGCCTATCGGGTCATAAAAATTGCCATAAGGCACGCCCGCTGCCCGGGCTTCGCGCGCGGCATCCATAAAGATGTACATGCCCTTTTCGCGTGTAGCGGGGACACCCCGCATGACCATGGGCAGGACGGGCCGCAGATTCAACGTCACGCCTGCTTGCTCTGCAAAAGCTACCGCACGATCAAATATGACCGCGGTGTAGGGGCTCCGCAGGGAGGCGTACAGTTCCAGCGTGAAGCTGCCTCGATCGCGGTGGCCCGCTAAATCGAGTGTCGGCCGCGGCGCAATGAGGGGATCACCGGGATGCCTATCCGCACCGAGCGCGGCCAATCGGCTCTCGAGGTGATATAGCCGATCTACCCCCCAGTACCACTCCCCACCGTAATAAAACATTGCGCCCGAGTAATGCTTGAGCTCTGCACGCTTCGCGGTTCCCGCTTCAACAACGGCTGCCGCCACGTCGGCGGCCACACTACCGTGGGCGGCCGCCAATCGCTCCAGCGTTGCCCCATCACCACGCCACAGCGCGTCGCCCACCACCTGTGCCAGCTGAGAGAATTCTGCCGCAGACTGTGCCGCCAAGATGCGCGTTGCCAGCTCGACCTGCTGCGCCCTCGGTGCCACAGGATGGTCGGGAAAAGCGAGCCCATATCCGGGCGCGATCAGATGTGAGTCTTTGCGGGCCAGACCTGCCAACAGCTCCGGCTCCGGCGCATTCTTGCCTGCTTGGCCCGCCACCAAGTGACAATGCAGCTCGATGTCATAACGCTCGGTAAATCGCTTCAGCAGCTGTGCACTGAGGTGGCTGTAGCCTTCGTCAACCTGATGAAAGTAATCGACACGATGCGGTGCACCCGATTTTGCGCGCAGCTGCTCCGCCTTGAGATGGCGCGCAGCGACCGCGGCAGGCCGCGAGATCCTCGTCATCAACCGCGACGTCAGCCAGCGGGTCAGGTGGCTGGGATCCATCGTGGCCACCCCACCCTGCTCCTTAAATTGCTCCGCCATGCAGATTGGCTCCGCTAGCCCGAGGAGATCAGATCCAGCACAAGCTGCGCGACAATCTCGCCGCTGGCCTTTTGCGAGAGACCCTGGTGCTCGCGCAAGCGATGCCACATCTCGAAGGACGCCACCGCATGCACTGCCTCGCGCCGGTCCCTTGAGAGCTCGGCGACTTCGGGCAACCACAGCTCCAGCTCTTTGCGCAGCCGCTTTTGATGCCAAGCGTAGTTTTCGCGGAGTTTGGGGAAACGCCAGAGCAACGCCTTGGTGCACAACACAATTTGACTGAGCTTATCGAAGGCGTTGCCATATAGATCGATTGCACGAACGGTTCTCTGGCCCAAAGATCCCGAGCGATCATCGACTCTGAATAGCGCCTCATAAGAGTCGAGCAGAGAGGCATCAACTGCCAGAAACAAGGAATCCATGTCGGCGAAATGGCGAAAGAAAGAGCGAATGCCGACTCCCGCCCGATCGGCAACCTGCTGTGCCGTCGGCACCAGAGTGCCCTCCTCCATGAGTGCCAATGCCGCCGCAATAATGGCTGTCTGGCTCCGCTCGCTGCGTTGCCTACGACCATCTGAGGATTGCACGATGTTCAGCTCCACGCTGTCTCCTTTGCTCAGTGGCGGCGTCACTAACGACTATTGGCAGTCAGTATGCCATGACACTGAGGGTCGCCCAAAGTGATTCGGCTCACATCACGCTGATAAGCGGTAATGCCTAGACAGACCGGCCGTCTCGCGACCGAATGGCAGTCAAGTTGGACTGATGCTGCGCGCGATCCAACCGGTAGTAGGCCAACGCAATCAGCATGACGCCCCATAAGAACCATTGGGAGGGCACGAGCAAGGCGCCCAACTGCAGCACCGATTCGGTGGAGACCTCGGCGGGGGACGCCCCCTCGGGAAAGGCCACCGCCTGAAGAATGAGACCCGCGACGAACGCACCGATACCCTGAGTCGTTTTGCGAATAAACGTCAGCGCAGAGAAAAGCACACCCTCGCTGCGCCGCCCGGTTTTCACCTCTGCGTGCTCCACCAGATCCGCCAGCATCGAAAAGAAAATCGCCTGCATGGCGATGATGAGACCGAGATCAATCGTGTTGACCGTCGCGAGCATAGGGAATAGAAGCGGATCCCCGTTCTCAGGCATCCAGCCCACGAGCCTGAAGAGCACCGGTAACGGTTGCACCGTAAAAGCCAAAATACCGAGCCGTAGCGCCGCGCCTTTTTTGCCCCAGCGCTTTGAGGCCCAGGGCGCAATCAATAGCCCCATCAGCGCCGAGAGGATCACCAGCAACGTCCAGTAGAACACCTCCAGCGAGGAGAAGGCCCAGAAGTAGGTGAGCATGACAAATGTCAGCGCCGCGGTAAGGCCGGTGGCGACGGCACTGGCAATAGAGGAGATAAACAGGGCGAAGAAGCTCCTGTCTGCCAGCGTTTCGATCACCTCCCTGAACACCGCCTTCAGTCCCCCGGGCGCTCTGCGCGGTGGCGCCGTCAAGGTGCCAATCCGGTGGTGAGTGCCGAGCGCTGACACCAGAATGGCCACCAGAATCACACCGGCTGAGATCACCCCGTATGTTTCGTAACCGTCGCGGTTGAGCGCACCCACCGGATAGGTCTCGCTGGGCACCAACAGAAAGGCGTACATAAACACCGCCATGCCGGCACCGCCGGCCCAGCCGAAGAAGGAGCGCCAGGCCTGAATTCTGGTTCGCTCGTCGTAGTCAGCCGTCAGCTCAGGCATCAGCGCAGAGCTTGGCGTCTCGAAAAAAGTAATGAGCGTGCGGATGAGGACCGCTAAAACAACGAGATAGAGAAACAGCGCCCCGTCGTCCCAATCAGGCGGCCGCCACAGAAGTGAGTAAAACAGCGCCACAGGAATCGCCGCGGAATACATAAAGGGGTGGCGGCGACCCCAGCGAGAGCGGGTGTTGTCCGACCAGTAGCCGACGATGGGATCGCTGAAAGCATCGAATATGAGCGCAATGAGTAATGCGGTACCGGCTAGCGCAGGCTCAAGGCCGACCACAGTGCCGTAAAAAAGCAGCAGAAAATAAGCGAAGCCGTTGTCTTTAATGCCGTAAGCAACGCCGCCGAATCCATACGTGAGCCTGACACCGAGACTCACCTTTTCGACGCCGCTAGCCGCGCCCATTGTCAATCCCATGCGAGCAACGCAGCTTCATCGCACACACGCCCCTCATGGCGGGCGGCAGCGTCAGCAAGCTGACTGCTCCGCTTCCAGATAGCACCGGGCACACAGCGCCTCATACCGCGCAGTGTCGCCGTCGATCATGACCTGCTCTCCCTCGCGGATAATCCCGGCCTCTCCGAGTCTGGCGTTGAAAATAGCCTTACTGCCGCATCGGCAGATCGTTTTCATTTCCTGAAGCGAATGCGCGACCTCCATCAGACGCTGACTACCGGGAAAAGCCCGGGTGCGAAAGTCTGTTCGGATACCGAAGGCCACCACCGGCACCTCATCCAGCACGGCAACAGCCAGCGCCTGATCCACCTGATCGGGCGTCAGAAACTGCGCCTCATCAATGAGCACGCAGGCGAAACCGGGGGCTGATTCGCTTCGCTGGTCCCGGAGTGTGTGCAAAGCGTGTCGCAGGTCCTGCCCGGGAGACAACAAAAGATCCGCGCGCCGGCTCACACCTAGGCGGGAAACGATCTGATCATCGCCCTTGGTATCCACGGACGATTTCACCAGCGCAACGCTTTGATCACGCTCTTCGTAGTTATGGGCTACCTGCAACAGGGCGGTGCTCTTGCCGCTGTTCATAGCGCCATAACGAAAGAAAAGTTTGCTCATACCGACCGACCCTGAATCGCGTTGGCTTTCAGCGATGTCCTGTGTACATTCATAGTACACGACCGACCGTGGCGGGGCTGTGCCGATAGCGGCGCGGCCCGCCCAATCTCGAACTCGTCGCGCTGTGTATTATCAGGGCGATCGCCACCCTTCTTTTCACCCGCAGGCCACTTTTGACCCACAGTATGGATACCGCGTTTTTACAAAGCCTCAACATTGATCAATATCC
>JAYOUT010000040.1:0-4825 GCA_038151055.1 Luminiphilus sp. | reverse complement strand
TATTCCCTGAGGGACGGCAGTTCACTGAACAGAGCGAGGGACTCCGGGTTCGCCAGTGCGTCGCGATTACCCACCGACTCGCCGTGGATGATTTTGCGCACCGCCAGCTCTGCGATTTTGCCGCTAATTGTGCGGGGAATATCGGCGACCTGAAGGATCTTTGCTGGCACGTGCCGCGGAGTAGTGTTGCTCCGGATCTCATCCCGAATGCGTTGACTGAGTCTCTCGTCGAGCGCCACCCCCGCCCTCAGCACAACAAACAACACCACGCGGACATCGTCTTGCCACGTCTGACCTACCACCACGCTATCCACCACTTCGGGGACACGCTCCACCTGCCTATAAATCTCGGCGGTACCAATACGCACGCCACCCGGATTGAGCACCGCATCGGATCGGCCGTGGATAATAAAGCCACCCTCGGGGGTCACCTCGCCGTAATCGCCGTGAGCCCAGACGCCGGGCCAGCGATCAAAGTAAGCCCTCCGAAACTGACTGCCATCTGCGTCCTGCCAGAACCCCACTGGGCAGGAGGGAAACGACTGGGTACAGACCAGCTCTCCCTTTTCGCCGACCACCGGTTCCCCCGCTTCGTTCCAGATCGCAGTGGCCATACCGAGTCCGGCGGCCTGCAGTTGGCCCGCATAGACCGGCAGCGTCGGCACACCCCCAGCGAAGCAGGACACGATGTCAGTGCCGCCTGAAATGCTGGCCAGATGCAGGTCCGGTTTAAAAGCGCGGTAAACCCACTCGAACCCCTCGTGGGGTAGCGGCGAGCCGGTCGACAGCACGGTCTTCAGCGTGTGCAGCTTATGACTCTCTGCGGGAACGACACCCGACTTCTCGAGCGCACCGAGATATTTCGCGCCGACACCGAACACCGTGATGCGCTCATCGTCGATCGCATCGATCAGGCGGCGTCCGTCACGAGCGAAGGGGGAGCCGTCGTAGAGGATCAACGTGCAGCCCCTTGCCAATCCGCTGACTAGCCAATTCCACATCATCCAACCGCAGGTCGTGAAATAGAAAAATCGATCCTCGCGGGTGATATCAGCGTGCAGTGCATGCTCTTTTGCGTGCTGCAGTAATGTGCCGCCAATACCGTGAACAATGCACTTGGGCACGCCGGTGGTGCCGGAGGAATAAAGAATGAATAGCGGGTTATTGAATGCTCGTGGCTCAAAACGCAGAGCCGGCAGGTCGCCGCTAAGGCACGATTTCCATGAGACGGCTTTCTCGATCTCGCCGAGCGCTGGCTGCGGTGACAGCTTCGGCACCACCACAACCTGCTTAATTTCGGGGATCGCACGGGCAATGTCGCCGGCACGCTCCAGCGAATCACAGCGCTTGCCGTTGTAGACATAGCCGTCTGCGGTATAAAGCAGGCTCGGTGCAATCTGGCCAAAGCGATCTATAGCACCCTGGTGGCCGAAATCCGGTGAGCAAGAGGACCACACCGCGCCCAGGCTGGTCGTTGCCAACATCGCGACAACTGCCTCGATGCAGTTGGGCATAAACCCTGCAACGCGATCACCCGGCTGAATGTTCTGCTCTCGCATCCAACCCGCAAGCCGCGCTACCTGCTCACGCAGTTGCCCATACGTCATTACGCGTCGCGCGTCGCCCTCATCGATCTCTACCAACGCCTCGCGATCGTCGCTGAAGCGCAGCAGGTTCTCAGCAAAGTTCAGTGTGGCGTCTGGGAACCACCGGCACCCCGGTAATGCCTTTGGATCGTCACAGATAGTCTCGCCGGCATCGCCTTGAATCTCGGTGAAGTCCCAGACCGCTTGCCAGAATGCCGCAGGCTCATCGAGTGACCATTGATGCAGGGCAAAGTAATCGCCACCGGCATCAAATCCCGTTGATGCCGTAACGAATTGCATGAACGCAGTCAGCTGAGCAGACGCGACCCGTTCGGCGGAGGGAGCCCACAGGGCTGAGGTGGCTTTGGTCGTCATAAAACGGTGGCTTGAACTGAGCTCAGGTAACGTGGTCGATAGCGATAGATCGAGTATGCCCTCGGTGCCAGAAAAACAGAATGGCCGATATGCAAGGCGGCACATCGCCATTGTGGGGCTCTACATCAGCCAGCTTTCTGGGCAAGACAGCGGAGGCGAAACGGGGGTGGCTCCGGACCCCCGCTAGGGCATACTACGTCGGTCTAACAATAAGGAGTCAACGCCATGAAGAGTCGAGCCGCGGTTGCATTTGAAGCCGGCAAACCCCTGGAAATCGCCGAGGTCGACGTCGGCGGTCCGGGTGCAGGCGAAGTGATGGTGGAGATCAAAGCCACCGGCGTCTGCCATACCGATGCCTTTACCCTTTCGGGAGATGATCCGGAAGGCGCGTTTCCAGCGATCCTCGGTCACGAGGGTGCGGGGGTTGTGGTGGAGGTAGGCGACGGCGTCAAAGACCTCAAAGTCGGTGACCACGTGATTCCGCTGTACACCCCAGAATGCCGAACCTGTGACTTCTGTCTGCATCCCAAAACCAATCTGTGCCAAGCGATTCGGGAAACCCAAGGCCAGGGCCTCATGCCCGATCGCACCAGCCGCTTTTCCATTGATGGCGAGCCGATCCTTCATTACATGGGCTGTTCGACCTTTTCTAACTTCACCGTGCTACCCGAAATCGCCGTGGCAAAAGTGCGAGAAGACGCGCCCTTCGACAAGATTTGTTACATCGGCTGCGGTGTGACCACCGGGATTGGTGCCGTAGCCTTTACGATGAAAGTCGAGCCCGGTGCCACCGTTGCGGTGTTCGGGCTGGGCGGCATTGGCCTGAACGTCATTCAAGGTGCCAAGCTGGTGGGGGCGCGCCGAATTATTGGCGTCGACCTCAATGCCGACAAAAAAGAACTGGCGACCCAGTTTGGCATGACGGACTTCGTGAACCCTAGCGAGGTCGAAGACGTCGTTGATCACCTGATCCAGATGACCGGCGGCGGTGTCGACTACAGCTTTGAGTGTATTGGTAACGTCAATGTGATGCGGCAAGCACTCGAGTGCTGCCATAAAGGATGGGGGCAGAGTTGCATTATTGGCGTCGCTGGCGCCGGGCAAGAGATCTCGACGCGACCCTTCCAGCTGGTGACCGGACGATCATGGCGCGGCACGGCCTTTGGCGGCGCTCGTGGCCGCACCGACGTGCCGAAGATCGTGGACTGGTACATGGAGGGGAAGATCCACATTGATGAGATGATCACGCATACGATGCCGCTGACCGAGATCAACTCCGCGTTTGATCTGATGCACGAGGGCAAGAGCATCCGCTCAGTGGTGACTTTCTGATGTCGTCAGAATGTTTGAGTACGGTGCGCTGTTTTGGCGGTGAGCAGCATCGCTTTCAACATACGTCGCAGGTACTCAATTGCGACATGATTTACGCAGTGTATGTCCCGCCGCAAGCGGCCGAGGGTCCGGTGCCGGTGGTGTATTACCTGTCCGGGCTCACCTGCACCGATGAAAACTTTGTGACCAAAGCTGGCGCGCAACAATATGCCGCAGCGCTGGGCGTGGCCATTGTGGCGCCGGACACCA
Source organism: Luminiphilus sp. (assembly GCA_038151055.1). GTDB lineage: Bacteria > Pseudomonadota > Gammaproteobacteria > Pseudomonadales > Halieaceae > Luminiphilus. Next base: position 1,283 of record JAYOUT010000040.1, on the reverse strand, counting down.
GCCCACGGGGCGAAGGGGTCGCAGACGATCCCGAGGGGAGTTATGACATGGGGCTGGGCGCCGGCTTTTACCTTAATGCCACCGAGGCCCCCTGGGCAGCGCACTATCAGATGTATGACTACGTGGTAAGGGAGCTGCCGCAGGTGGTGGCGCAGGCCTGTCCGCAGGTGGACACCTCGCGTGCCGCCATCATGGGGCACTCCATGGGGGGGCATGGCGCCCTAACGATTGGGCTCAAGAACCCTGACCGCTACGCGTCGTTCTCGGCTTTCTCACCCATCGTGGCGCCGACCCAGTGTCCATGGGGCCACAAGGCCTTCACACATTATTTGGGAGCAGATCAGTCAACCTGGGCAGACTACGACGCGTGTTTGCTACTGGGTGAGGCGTCCGAGCAGCGACCCATACTCATTGATCAGGGGACGGCGGACAACTTCCTCGAAGAGCAGCTGAAGACGCACTTGATTGAGGAAGCCAGTGGCGCCGCCAACTACCCGATCGAGGTGCGAATGCAAGAGGGCTATGACCACAGCTACTATTTCATTGCCTCATTTGTGGAAGACCATCTGCGCTTTCACGCGAGTCATCTCATGAGCTGAGGAGCCGCCAGAAGCTACGCGGGGTTATAGTCCCGCTTCGGCTAGTTGCTCCCGAAAGAACTCGATCGGTTTTTTGCCCTGCACTTTCTTCACGACCTCACCCTCTCGATTGAAGATGTAGCTGGTGGGCAGGGTTTCATTCCAAACGGGGTCAATCACACTCACCAACGTGTCCATGTCGAGCTCAGCGTTAATGAAGGACACCAAAGTGGGAAAATGTTTGGCCTTGAACTCGGTCACCCAGCCCTCGCTATAAGCGTCGTCCATGCTGATCGCCAGCAGGCGAAAATCGCTGGCAGGTAGCTCCGTTTCAAGAGTCAGCAGGTCAGGGATCTCCCGCAAACATGGCGTGCACCAGGTCGCCCACAGGTTAACGAGCACGACACGGCCCCGACTGATCGACAGCTCTTGTCGCAGCGCCTCGCGATCCATCGGCACCAATCTGGCGGGGTCATGCTTGTCCGAGGCCACTGTGGCTGATGCCAAAACCAGGCTCGCAGCCACCAAGGAGCGGGGAAATATTCGTTGCGTTAGCGCGAACACATAACGCCTCCCCGGAGGTGAGGTAGTGAACTCTAAGCGGTCAAACACTGACAAGTATATCGCCCGTTATCGGCCAACAAACGCGTTCAGTGATGCCCCGACTCTGCAGGCTTTTCGGCGCGCGAATCGATGATCTTTTTC
>JAYOUT010000039.1:0-18160 GCA_038151055.1 Luminiphilus sp. | reverse complement strand
CCGGCGGCGTAGACGCCCATGATGGACTTGGACTCTTCGTCCCACTTCTCCCGCAGGGTGTGCCCGTTGGCGCCGCGGATGTCGATCGCTTCCAAGGCGCCGGTGTAGGCCTGGAAGCCGGTTGCCAGGACGATGATGTCAAACTCGTAGAGGCTCTCGGTCGTCTGAATGCCGGTCTCCGTGATCTCTTGAATCGGCTCGCGATCTTTGATGTCGACCAGCTTCACGTTGTCGCGGTTGAAGGCCTCGTAGTAGCCATGGTCCAGCGGCGGGCGCTTGGCAAAGAGCGGGTAGCCCTTGGGCGTCAACAGCTCGACCAGCTCCGGGTCATCCACTTTCTCTGCAATCTTGCTGGTGATGAAGTCAGAGGCCATTTGATTCGCCTCGGCGCTGCCCAGCAGGTCGTCGAACGTCTCGAACACCCAGCGGAAGCTGCCGTTCCAGTGCTCCTCAAAGATGCGCTGCACTTCCTCTGGCGAGGTATCCACCGCATTGCGTCCCGGCGGCTGCTCAAAGGCCATACCAAACATGTGGTTGCGGGCCTTGGCAATGATCTCGTCGTAGTTGTCTTTGATCTCTTTTTCCCACTCAGGCGTCATGTCCTTTTGCATGGCGGGCAGCACAAAGTTGGGTGTGCGCTGGAATACCGTGACCTGCGCGGCGGTTTTTGCGACCTCGGGTAACATCTGTACCGTGGTGGCGCCTGCGCCGATGATGCCGACGCGCTTGCCCGCCACGTCGAGACCTTCCGGCCAGCGGGAAGAGTGGAAAATCGGACCGTTGAAGCGGTCTTGTCCGGCGATGTTGGGCAAAACAGGTTGCGAAATCATGCCCATGGCGCTGACAAAATATTTGGCGGTGTGGGTTTCGCCGCTCTGAGTGCGGACGTTCCATAAGCCGGTTTCATTGTCGAACTCGGCGCTTTCGACCTCGGTGCTCAGCTGGAACATGGGCCAGAGTGAAAACTTGTCCATGACGAACTTCAGGTAGTTCTGCGTCTCTTCCCAGCCTGAGTAGCGTTTGCTCCAGGACCATTCTTGCAGCACCTCTTTTGAGAAGGTCAGGCAGTAGTAGTAGGACTCACTGTCAGTGGCCGCGCCGGGATACTTGTTCCAGGCCCAGGTGCCCCCTACGTCGCTGGCGCGATCAAATACCTTGACGTTGAAGCCCGCTTCTCGCAGGTGGTAGCTCAGCGATATGCCGGCAAAGCCCGCACCGACAGCGATCACGTCATAGTCTGCAGAATGTGAGGTGCTCATATAATTCTCCTGCTGGCGAGTACCCCTGCCTTGAGGCCGATACTCCAGTACACTCATGTCCCAGGCGGTCAAGCAGACCGCTTTTTTTATTGGCTGATTCTTCTCGCGAATCAGTCTGAGCTAAACTTACTTGTGTTCAGCAAGTTGCGTGGGTCACTATCGCCAACGCCCTGAACCTTGTCAACGACCACGCCACAATAGAGGTTAAAACTATGTCATCCAATTCAAAACCGTCGATCGGTATCGTCGGCGGTACCGGAGATCTTGGACGCGGCCTGGCGCTGCGTCTGGCGAAAGCGGGACACGCTGTGCTGGTCGGATCCAGAAAATCAGAGCAGGCCGTCGAGGCAGCTGAGGCATTGACTGCAGAGCTGGCTGAGCGGGGTGTCTCACATCCGCCCATCGAAGGCTTGGACAATGAGAGTGCCGCACAGCGTGGTGAGGTGGTGTTTGTCACGGTGCCCTTTGGCGCCCACACGCCGACGCTCGAGAGCATCAAGGGTGCCGTTCAGGGCAAAGTGTTGGTGGACGTCACAGTGCCTCTGGTGCCACCCCGCGTAGCGCGGGTACAGCTACCTCCGGAGGGGAGCGCCGGCATGATTGCGCAGACGCTGCTGGGGGAGGACGTGCATGTTGTGAGTGCCTTACAGAACGTCGCGGCGGCACATTTACAAGCAGATATGGATATACCTTGTGACGTATTGGTCACGGGCAATGAAAAAACCGCGCGACAGACTGTCATTGAACTGATCGAATCTATGGGGATGCGCGGCTTCCATGCAGGACTCATCCACAATGCCGCGGCTGCGGAGGCGCTCACCTCTGTGCTGATCAATATCAACAAGCAGTACAAAACCCATGCGGGGCTGCGCTTGACCGGCATCGACTGACGACGTGGATGCAGCGTCACTTCACCTGACGCCGCTTCAGGGCCTGCCTGCGGTGGCGGCCGACGACGCGCTCGGGGATCTCATTATCGCGTGTACCCGGAGCCAAGCTGTGACCGTGGACGACACCTCGGTATTGATCGTGGCGCAAAAAGTGGTGTCGAAGTCGGAGGGTCGGCTGGTCTGTCTTGATGACGTTCAGGAGAGCACCGAAGCCTTGGCGCTGGCGGCCGAGACCGGCAAGGACCCTCGCTTGGTCGAGCTGATTTTGCAGGAATCCATTGCCATCATCAGAGTGCGGCCGGGCCTCATCATCGCTGAGCACCGCTCAGGTCATATTTTGGCCAACGCGGGTATCGACACGTCGAATGTTGGGGTGTCGCCGAACCACGATGCACAGCATGTACTGTTGTGGCCAGAAGATCCTGATGCGAGTGCGAAAGCACTATCCCGCTGCATGTTTGAGGCGTTCGGCGTGTCGGTGCCCGTCATTATTAATGACAGTCTCGGGCGCCCTTGGCGGATGGGTACGGTGGGCTTTGCTATCGGGGTGGCCGGTTTGCAACCGGTCTGGGATCAGGTCGGCGAGCGCGACCTGGACGGCCGGGTAATGCAAGTCACGGCGCCGGCAGTTGCTGATGCGCTGGCGGCCGCGGCATCGCTGGTTCAGGGGGAGACAGATCAGGGCATGCCGGTGGTGTGGGCGCAAGGCGTCGCGTTGCGGCGCGCTGCAGACGGGTCGTCTCGAGATTTGCTGCGCCAGCGTGAGCAGGACATGTTCCGATGACGGCTCCTGAAGTCGTGGCGAGCGAGACTTTGCCCCTGGTTCTGCTCAGCGGGGGCGGAGGTGGCGCTAAGCTGGCCGGCGCGCTGTCGGCGGTCGTAACAGATCGCCCTGTGATTGTGGTGACCAATACGGGAGATGATTTTGAGCATCTGGGTCTGCTGATTTGCCCAGATACGGACAGCGTCATGTATGCCGCCTCGGGCAACATTGATGCGCAGAAAGGCTGGGGTCGCGCCGGTGAAAGCTGGGAGGTCTTCGACACGCTGCGCTCACTTGGCGGACCCAGTTGGTTTCAATTAGGCGACAAGGACTTGGGGCTTCACCTCGCGCGGTCCGACTTGCTCGCGCAAGGCGCCTCACTGGCGCAGGTGACGGCGCAGCTCGCGGGGCGCTTGGCGGTTCCGGCAGCAGTGACCGTTGTACCGGCGACCGAACAGCCGGTTCGGACCCGGGTGCACACGGCAGAGGGGGAGTTGGGTTTTCAAGAGTATTTCGTGAAGCATCGCTGCGAGCCCGTGCTCACCGGTATCAAATATCGAGGTATTGAGCAGGCGCTGCCCACTGCATCTCTCGCCGCACTGCTGGAGCAATACGGTGAGGACGGCTTCGATGTCGTGCTCGGTCCGTCCAATCCGTTTCTGAGCCTGGGTCCTATCCTCGATATTCCCCAGATGACGGAAGCGCTGCGTCAGCGCGCACGTCACGTGATCGCTGTCTCGCCCATTATTGGCGGGAAAGCGCTCAAGGGGCCGGCCGCAAAAATCATGACGGAGCTGGGTCTCAACGTGTCGGCCCAGGGATGGGTCGAGTGGATGTGTCAGCGCTACCCTGCTTTGATCGATACATGGGTCTGCGATGAGGCAGATCGCGCAGTATTTGCCGAGGGTGCCGTGGCGGATTTAGATGTGCGCCTGACACAGACAGTGATGTCCACGCCCCAGCGTGCGCAGGCATTTGCACAGTGGTTGCTGGAGGTAACCGGGGATAATGCTTGACGCAGTTGTGGCGCTGAAGTCGCTCAATCAGGCCAAGCAGCGACTGGCAACGGTCCTCGATGGTCAGGCGCGCCGGGCTTTGGTCGAGGCCATGGCATTGGATGTGATGGCCAGCTTGTCGTCTTGCCCTGTTGTTAATGAGGTTCACGTGATTTGTGGGGCAGGCTGGTCAGATGCACTGCGCTTGTCTGGTGATATCACACTGTGGGATGAGGCCGATTTGGGAACAGAGGGTTTGAACGCCGCGCTGGAAGCGGTAGCGACTCGACTCGATGCGCCCGCGCTGGTTTTCATCCATGCTGACTTACCGCTGCTGCAGGCCGCTGATATCGAGCAGATGGAACACGTCGCCGCGGGAGAATACGCCGTGATCGCTTCGGATGAGGCGGGCGTCGGTACCAATGCGTTGTTACGGTGGCAGCATCAAGCTTTGCCGTTGTGCTTTGGGCAAGACAGCTACGCGCGACACGCTCAAGCGGCCTCGAAAGCAGCGGTATCGCTCAAGCCATTTGTCCGCCCCGGTCTGTCGCGTGACATCGATGAGGCGGGCGACCTGCGCTATTTGCATCGAGGTGCTGGAGATTTGGGGTATCACACTCAACAGTGGTGCAAACTGTATGCGGCTGAGTTGGCTCCGACCGCTACCCAAAGCCCACCTTAAAGCGTTAGAGTGGCGGCGGTATGGGGGCAACACAAAAAGAATGGAGCAGCACGTCATTGTTGATGGCGTTGACTGACGGCGGTGATGTCGTGGAGATGAACGACACGGTGGGCACACGTGCCCGCGCACTCCGCGATGCTTATTACGGCCCGGCAATCACCTACAGCCCCAAAGTTTTCATTCCGGTGACACAGCTATGCCGGGATGTCTGTCACTACTGCACCTTCGCTAAAACGCCATCGCAGCTATCGCCGCTGTACCTCGGCGTCGAGGAGATTCTCGAGACCGTTCGTAAGGGCGCTGCCGCCGGTTGTCGTGAAGTGCTCCTGACCTTGGGCGAGAAGCCAGAGCGCCGATATCGAGCGGCTAGAGAATGGTTGGCGGACCACGGGTTCACAACCACGATCGACTACGTGGTTGCGGTGGCGGAGCAAATCATTGAGCACACGGGCCTGTTGCCTCATGTGAATGCTGGCACGCTGAGCCGCTCTGAGCTCAAGAGATTGCGACCGGTTGCCGCGTCAATGGGCTTGATGCTGGAAAGTGGTGCGCAGCGACTGTGTGCTAAAGGCGGCCCCCATTATGGCTCGCCCGACAAAATTCCTTTCCGCCGTTGGCTCACGCTTGCGCGCGCGGGGGCGCTGCGGATCCCGATGACAACAGGGTTGTTGGTCGGCATTGGGGAGACGCGGGAAGAGCGCTTGCGTGATCTGCAGAATATCCGACGGCTTCACGCGCGCTACGGCCACATTCAGGAAGTAATCATCCAGAACTTTTGTGCCAAGCCCGGTACGCGTATGGCAGACGTCGGCAACGCGACGTTTGAGGAGCTGTTGTGGACGGTGACGCAGGCGCGGTTGCAGCTGCCAGCTGAAATCAGCGTTCAGGCGCCGCCGAATCTGAGCCCCGGGCAGCTCGGGCATCTTATTGATGCGGGGATCAATGATTGGGGGGGTGTATCGCCAGTAACCCCCGACTTTGTGAATCCCGAAGCGCCATGGCCCAGTCTTGAAGCGTTGCGCGCCGCAACGGCCACACGACAAAAGCATTTAGTGCCCAGGCTGACCGTTTACCCCCGCTATCTGCAATCTGACCTTTGGTTGGACGCCGCTGTAAGGCGTCGGGTGCTCGAGCAGGCTGACGCGACGGGTTTAGTCCGCGGCGATGACTGGCGCGCCGGTATCTCCGGGGCGCCACCGGTCATAACTCATGTTGCCAGCAGTGTTGCAGACCGTGCTCTGGTGCCGATTTTGGATGCCTGTCTGAGACAGGAGTCTGTTGACGACGAATCGATGGCGCGCCTGTTTAGCGCGCGTGGCGCCGACATCGATACCCTCTGTGAGGCAGCGGATGAGCTTCGCCAGCGGCAGGTCGGTGAGCAGGTTACCTACGTGATCAACCGCAATATCAATTACACCAACGTCTGCCAATACAGTTGCCAGTTCTGTGCTTTTTCCAAAGGCGGTGGTGAGGTCGCATCGGGACGTCAGGCTTATGACATCGATGGCGAGGAGCTGCGGCGCAGGGTGCTCGAGGCGGTTGAGCTCGGTGCTACGGAGGTCTGCCTGCAGGGTGGCATCCACCCGGATTACACGGGGCAGACGTACATCGATATTGTGCGCACCGTAAAGCAGGTGGCGCCCGAGATTCATGTTCATGCTTTCTCGCCCCTGGAGATTGATCAGGGTGCCACGACGCTGGGCATGGCGGTCGACGATTATTTGGGACTGCTTAAAGAGGTGGGTCTCGATTCGTTGCCGGGTACCGCGGCGGAGGTGTTGGACGCTGGTGTACGGGGCATCTTGTGTCCAGACAAGGTTTCGGCCGAGCGCTGGCTCGAGGTGATGGAAGCGGCACACGAGCAGGGTTTGTTTAGTACCGCCACGATCATGTTTGGGCATGTCGATACCCCGGCTTCCTGGGTCACTCATTGGCAGCGGGTCATCGCGTTACAGGAGCGCACCGGCGGTTTTACCGAGGTGGTGCCGTTGCCGTTTGTCAGTGAGGGCGCACCGATTTATCGCCGAGGTCAATCGCGCCCGGGGCCGACCTGGCGAGAGGCGCGTCTTATGCATGCGATCATCCGGCTGACGGTGGGCAGGGTCATTCCCAATCTCCAGGCGTCTTGGGTCAAGCTTGGCAGGCAGGGCGCGTTGCAGATGCTCAACGCCGGAGCCAATGATCTGGGCGGGGTCTTAATCAATGAAAGCATCACCCGTGCGGCGGGCGCGGCCCATGGCCAGAGTTGGGGGGCGCACGATATCGCGCAGGCAATACAAAACCTCGGTCGCGTCTCGCAACAGCGCAACACGCGCTACCAAGCGGTCTGCGCCGCACCCCCCATTGACGCTGAACTGCAGCGTATCCAGTGGATCACGCAAACCCCGGCAGGTCGCCGCGCCACTAACAAACTGATTTCCTCTGCTTGATTGCCGTTAGGCCTTGACGCCCTTACGGGATTCTGGCTTGCTAGCGACAAGCAAGCGTGTTGCTCGTCCAATAATGATAGTGAAGGGCGGCGTTGCCGAAACGTCTGATTAACCAACAGGGTGTCGCGACTCACTGGTCGTGCAAAAAAGACGCGGCACCACGCTCAATATTGGTGTGAGAGGGGTTTGCCAATGAGCGATGAACTACTGATGCGGTTGGATCGTCTTGAGTCGAGGCATGACATCGAGGCTCTGGTGAGCAACTACTGTCACGGTTTCGATAAGCGTGATTACGCGCGGTTCTTGGCCATTTGGTGGGACGATTGCGTGTGGAAAATCGGCCCCCCGTTTGGTGATTTCTCTGCGCACGATGGCATCCACGAGGCGATTCACGAGGTGCTGTGGCCTGCATGGGGCCAGTCACAACATGTGACCTCAAACTTAGTGCTCGAATTCAACGATGCCGACAATGCGCAGGGGCTCTGCGACGTCGATTGTATGGGCCTTTTAACCGACAGCACTGAGGCGACCTTTGTGGGCGCCACCTATCGTGACCGCTATCAGCGGCGAGACGGCGTTTGGAAGATTCTTGAGCGTGAGGTCACCATTCATCATTTCAATCAGTTCGCGGGTACTACTTTGAGTGCACCCGAGAGCTAACCCAATAAAAATAATGGCGGCCACTCAAGCCGTCACAGCAACAACACAACGTCAAGAAAACAAAAAGAGAGGTTCAAAAATATGTGGGTCCACAACAAAAAATCGATCTTGGGTGCGGCAGTGCTGGCGGCAGTGTCATCATTACCCGTCACGCCTGTTGCCATAGCGCAAGAGGGTGTCTTGGAGGAGGTCGTTGTCACCTCGAGAAAGCGTACGGAGAACCTGCAGGACGTGGGTTTTGCGGTGAGCGCGCTAACCAAGTCGGAGATTGAAGGTCAGTTTGCGCGGGACATCACTGACCTCGCTAACATCTCCCCCAATATCGTGATTGACGATACCGCACAGGGACCCGGCGGCGTCGCCGCGATTTTTATCCGCGGTATCGGTGTGGCGGACGTTGAGAAAAACTTTGATCCGGCGGTCGCGGTGGTGGTGGATAACATGTTCATTGGCTCCAACGCGGGCAGCCTGCTGCGCAGTATCGACCTTGAGAGCATGGAGGTCCTTCGCGGTCCACAGGGGACGCTGTTCGGACGGAACACCATCGGCGGTGCGATCAATATCACTCGGTCCCGGCCGACCGGTGAGCTCGGCGGTAAAGTGCGTGTGGGGTATGAAAAATATGACACCTACTATGCCGACGGCATCGTGAATTTCGGGCTGGGCGAAAACCTGGCGATCAAACTGTCGGCAGCCAAGCGGGATCAGCAAGAGGGCTACTACGACAATGATTACGTCGGCCGTGACGTAGGGCGTAATGACTATCAATCCCTTGGATTGAACGCGCTGTGGATGCCCACTGACTCCCTCGAACTTGAATACACAGGTCAGTTTGAGGAGACCGACCAAGATACGCCGCCGCTACTGAATACCGGTCAAAATCGGCACTTGTTCTGCTCGTCGTATGGCTACTGCTCACCCAGTTTGAGCTCCACCATCACTGGCAGTCGCTACAAAACCGCGAACGTCGGCTATATTCCCCCCGATCCTGGCGGTGAGGCCTTCGCGGTGTCGACGCCTGATCAAGCGCGAGAGGCCGAGATGCTGGCCACCTTCGATGCGGATACCCATATTATTGAAGCTCGCTGGCAGGCCACCGATGCGATCAAAGTAGACTACATCTTTGGCTCGTACGAGTCAGACGAGACCATCATTTCCAACTGGGACGGGACGCCGGAGTTTTTATACGGTACCGACCGTCCGGCCACCTATGAGCAAACGACTCATGAAATTCGCGTTTCTTGGGACAACGATGGCCCCATCAACGCAGTGATCGGAGGTTACCTGTGGGATTCTGAGTACGAGATTCCGCTGCGCAGTTGGGTTGGCTTTGTGGTGCCCGGCGCCATTCTCGACCTGCTTCAGAAATCCCGTCAGGAGAGTGAATCCCAGGCAGTTTTTGCAGACGTGGACTGGCGTCTGTCAGACAACCTGACCCTGAATTTCGGCGGTCGTTACACCAAGGATGATAAAGAGACCATGCAGACCGGCATGGTGAACGCATCGAATGATGAATCGTGGAACGAGTTCACGCCGAGGGCCGGGTTGCGCTACCAGTTCTCTGACAGCCTCATGGCTTTTGCGACCTACTCGACAGGTTATCGCGCGGGTGGTTTCAACGGCCGGGTGAACTCGGTGGAGGAGGCGACGCAGCCTTACGACCCCGAGACGGTTGATAACATCGAGGTGGGCATCAAGTCTGAGTGGATGGATAGCCGTCTGCGTTTCAACGCGTCTTACTTCGTCATGAATTACGAGGACAAGCAGGAGGAGCTGCAGCTGCCCTCTGATACCGGTACGGGGCAGAAAACCGTCGTGACTAACGCGTCGGAGGCGACCATTCAGGGTTTAGAGCTCGAGTTACAAGCTTTGGTCGGAGAGGGATTATCTCTGCGAGCCAACCTTGGCTGGCTGGATACTGAGTACGACAATTTCCAGTACACCGATGCCGTGTCGTTGGAGACGGTGGATCTCAGTTATCTCGAGTTCCGGCGCGCGCCTGACATGACCGCCACGCTGGATGCGACCTACGAGTGGGATACCGCTTATGGTCGGGCCTGGGTGAGAGGTGCCTACCACTATTTGGGTGAGCACTGGGTGAATGTCACCAACTCGCCAGAGCTTGAGAACGACGCGCAAAGTCTCATCGACGCCTCGGTAAACTTCGAGATGAACAACTGGCGCTTTGCGCTATTTGGTCGAAACCTGTCGGATGAAGACGGTTATACCCATGGCTATGACGTTGCCGGACTCTGGTCCTATGCCGCCGTCAGAGCACCTCGCACCTTTGGTATTGAGGCGATCTACGAGTTTGGTGACTGAGGCTAAATCGCCATCAATTGAAACCAACAGATCGGTTTGGCCCGTTACCGCGGGCCTTTCTTATTAGGAGCAGATAATGAGCAAGCGTTTGGAAGGCAAAGTCGCCGTGATCACCGGCGCCGCCAGCGGCATCGGTGCGGCGACGGCAAAGACGTTCGTCGAACATGGTGCGCGAGTGGTGCTGGGCGATATTCAGGACGAGGCTGGCGAGGGGCTGGCAGCGGCACTGGGTGGCGCGAGCCAGGCCATTTTTCGGCACTGTAATGTCACTGAAGAAGCGGAAGTGCAGGCGCTGGTCGAGGCAGCCGTTTCAGAATTTGGTCAGATCGACGTGATCTTCAACTGCGCCGGCATTGTCGGTGCGGTGGGGCCCATGTCGACCACGCCTGCGGAGGAGTGGAAGCTCACCATCGACATCATGATCAACGGCGTCTTTTACGGTATGAAACACGCCAGTCGCTACATGAAGGAGGCCGGCTCGGGCTCCATTATCAGTATGTCGAGCACTGCGGGTGTCATGGGCGGCTTGGGGCCTCATGCCTACGCGGCGGCCAAACACGCGGTTGTCGGCATGACAAAAAATCTGGCGGCTGAAATGGGCGGCTTCGGAGTGCGCGTGAACTGTATTGCGCCTGCAGGCATGGCGACGCCGATGGTGGCGGATGTCATGACAGGTGACCACAAAAATCTAGAGGAGACCATCGCGACGCTCGCTGCGGTATCTCCCCTCAAGGGTCGCGCGGGCCTGGCTCAGGATGTGGCTAATGCAGCGCTATGGTTAGCCAGCGACGAATCAGGCTATACCAGTGGTCTGACCCTGACGGTCGATGCTGGCGCAACAACTGGCTCCACCGCAGAGCCGCCAGCATTCGCCGAATATGCGCCGATGGTGCGTGAGGCGGGCCGCAAGGGCGTCGACTGATCGCTCGCCCCGGCTATTGTGGCAAGCTGAAAACGAATAGCCCCTGGCCATCCGGGGGCTGATAAATATCGGGGAAAATCACCGCAGTCAGCGCCCGGAATACCCCGATCCCCGCGGGAACCGCGACGAACTGTTTTCCCTCGGCCTCATAGGTAATGGGGTAGCCGTGGGCCGGTGCTGGCAGGCGAGTCGACCACAATTGTTTGCCCGTTTCGGTATCGAACGCCTGAAAATGTCGGTCCAGATCGCCAATGAACAACAGGCCACCATCGGTCGACAGGGCCCCGCTCAAAAATAAAGCGGGCTGTTCCACTTTCCAGCGAACCTCCATTGTGCGCACATCGATCGCCAACAGGGCGCCCGCCAGGCCCTCTTTGCCGGGCATGGGGTAGGTCGCGACATCGGCGCCATAACCCCCTCCGCCCGGGCCTAAATCCACCTCTCGGGGCGTCATGTCGGAGCACAATTGATGCACGGGTAAGAACAGCAAGTGCCGGGCGTCGTCGTAGGTCGCGGACTGCCAGTTATGGCCCCCGTAGATACCGGGGCAGGCGGTGTAGGTGTCACCGATACCGGCGGCGGCGATATCCCCTCGATATGTCAGCCGCCCGGTGTCCCGATTCACGTCGAAAATCGTTTGGTCCATGGTGTCGAGCAGATCCAAGTAGTCACCGGTAGCGCGATCCAATTTCCATAAAATGCCGTCTTTGCCCACCGTCAACAGCGTCTGCTCATTGCCGATGTCCGCGAGTATTCGTTCGAAGCCCACCTCCATATCGATGGTCTCGCCGGGGATGTGTTGGAAATGCCACACGAGCTCGCCCGTTTTTGGGCGCAAGGCTAGGGTAGAGTTGGTATAGAGCGCGGCATCTTCAACCGACATGCCCCGGCTAGGCGCTGCCCAGGGTTTAGGTTGAGAGGTACCAAAGTAAACAAGATCCAGCTCGGGGTCATAGGAGCCGGCGATCCAGACATCGCCGCCGCCCCGGCGATCGGGGGCCACATCGCCCCAGCTGGCGTATTCGGGCGAGCCGGGTTCCGCCAGCGTTGCGGTGCGCCAGAGTTCTTCGCCGGTCTCGGGATCGTGGCCGGTAATAAAGCAGCCATCCTGAGTAAACAGCTCACAGCCGTTGATACCGCTTACGACGATGCCGTTGGCCACAATGGGGCCCGCGCTGTGGGTAAAGGCCTCGCGATAGTCGGCTTTTTCCGCGCGCCAGAGTTCGGCGCCACTTTGCGCATCAACGGCCACAATGGCCGCGTCATAGGTCGTCAGAAACAGGCGGTCCTGCCACAGTGCGATATTGCGGGTGGGCCCGCCGAGCATCTTGGAGGCCGGTGGGAACGCGTATTGGTACTCCCAGATCAGCTCACCGGTTGCGGCCTCGATCGCCTGAATCTTGTTATGGGCATGGGTCAGGAACATGACCCCGTCTCGCACCAGCGGGGTCGGTTGGTTGCTACCTTCGTGCATGGCCATCGACCAGCTCATGCGCAGCCGCGAGACGTTATCTCTGGAAATATCGACCAGTGGGCTGTGCGCATGACCATCCGGTGTTCTGCGCCAGTTCAGCCAGTCTGCGGCGCCAGGCCGGTTGAGTTCCTCGGTCGTCACGGGTTTGAAATCGTCAACGCGTCGCATCGCGAAAGCGCCCGCACTGCGAGCCATATCCATGACGCTTCCCGCCTCGGCAAACTCCACCACCTCGACGTTGTCGGCAGGCGCGCTGGTCAAGTCCGCCGCTGAGCTGACCAGTAAACTCTCCGAGTCCAGACCGGACTGATCAATCACGTATTGTGCAATGGCGACATGCTGTGTCGGCGACAGGCTTTGGGCTCCTCCCGGTGGCATTTCCGCCATCTGGTATGCGAGAAAAGACTGAGCAGAGACCGCGGACCACTTGTCCGCAAATGCCGGGCCAGATAGGGCAGCGCCATGGGCCGAGCCCCTCAGTGTGGCCGCGTGACAGCTCGCGCAGTGCTCACCGTAAAGGCGCTCGCCTGACTCGGCGTCTGCCCAAGCGAGCGGTGATATTGAAACAGTCAGGACGAGTGTTGCGAGCCAATGGATACAGCTCTGCGCGCCCCCTGAGAGTGAAGATCCGTTCATCGAGCATCCCCCTGTTTTCTGCTCGGGCGGGCGGATGATCAGGCTCCGCCAGCGCTCCTTAAGGTCATTCTGACGGGCTCTCAGCTTGGCAAAAAATGCCCATATTTTTGTAGCGCTTTGGCCCGCTGAGTTGGCGTGTGATAGCTCGGGAATAGGGCATCGTGAGCGGAGTAGTTTCGCAGCACCGCTTTGGCAACCGCGACCTTGTGAACCTCTGTCGGGCCATCGACCACGCCTAACTCCGGTATGTTTGCCCACATATTCGCCAGTGGCGTCTCATCAGAGCTGCCGAGGCTGCCATGCAGATGCATCGCGCGGGACACAATCTCCACCAAGACTTTAGGTGTCGCGGCTTTGATGGCGGCGATTTCTTTGCGGACTTCCCGGTTGTATTCCTTGTGTTTGTCGATCAGCCACGCGGTGTAGAGCACATGCAGTCGGTACTGCATCATCATCGTGTAGGCGTCGGCAATTTTTTCCTGGGTCATCTGTTTGTCGGCGAGCAGCTCGCCTTTAGTGCGGCGGCTGAGTGCGCGTTCGCACATCATGTCGATAGCGCGGCGGATGACGCCGACGGTTCTCATGGCGTGGTGAACCCTGCCACCGCCCAAGCGTGTTTGTGCCACATGGAAACCTTGTCCCTCGTCACCGAGCAGGTTCTCTGCGGGGACGCGGCAGTCCTTAAAGGAGATATAGGCGTGCACGCCGTCGCCTTGCTCGATGTAGGGGCCTACCGCCGAGTTGCGAATAATCTCCATGCCCGGGGTGCCCTGCTCCACCAGGAAGATGGACGCGCCTTGATGAATCGGTGCGTCGGGGTCAGTGACCACCATGACCAGCAAGAAGGCCGAAAAACGCGCGTGGGAGGCAAACCACTTTTCGCCATTGATGACCCAGTCAGTGCCATCTCGCGTGGCAGTGCAAAGAAACTCACCCGGGTCGGCGCCCGCCTGTGGCTCGGTCATCGAATAGCAGGACGCGATTTCAGCATTGAGCAGTGGCTTAAGATACTTTTCTTTCTGCTTAGGGGTGCCGAATTTGGCCAGAATTTCCGCATTGCCGGAGTCGGGTGCCTGACAGCCAAATACGCTGGGCCCAAAGCGGCTGCGACCGAGAATCTCATTCATCAGTCCCAGACTGACCTGTCCGTAGCCTTGTCCACCCAACTCCGGCTCTAAGTGGCACGCCCAGAGCTGTTTCTGCTTAACGATCTCTCTCAATGGCGCCATGGCGGCAAAGGCCGGGGAATTGGGATCCCAAGGGTCACCGGGCTCACGGAAAACCAGATCGAGAGGTTCAATTTCCTCGCGGGTAAACTCGTCAATCCAATCGAGTGATGCCTGAAATGCTGGGTCTGTTTCAAATGACCACACGCCGTTACCTCCTGGGGGTATTTGTTGTCGGCTTTCGTGCCGTGGGGCAACCATCAGGGTTGCCAAATCAGGGCGCTAGTTTAGACTTGCTAGACGCAAACAAGCAACGAGACCGATAAGAAATCCAAGGGTTTGCGGCGCGTTAATGCGCAATTCAGGAGTGAACACTATGGCGGGCGATGGAGTCTGGGTCGTGACCGGTGCCTCGCGGGGTATTGGTGCGGCGATCGCGCGATTGGCAGTCAATGCAGGGCATAACGTGGCATTGATTGCACGGGGGGAATCCGTGACGGCGCTTGCCCAGTCGCTTGGGGAGTCCGCAGCGGGATTCCAGTGCGACGTGGCGGATTCCTCATCCGTCAGCGAGACGGTTGACGCAATCGTGGCGCGATACGGCCAAATCGATGTGCTGGTCAACAACGCAGGCGTGCACCGCGGCGGCAAGATCCATCGCCTGACCGACGAGGCATGGCACGAGGTCTTGCAGGTCAATCTCACGGGCGCCATGAATATGACCCGAGCCGCTGTGCCGCACATGAGCGAAGGCTGCGCAGTGGTCAATGTCGGCGCGGTGGTGGGTTTCCGTGGCTTCCCCGGCGACTCGGCCTATGCCTCCTCCAAAGCTGGTCTATCGGGGCTCACTCAGGCGCTGGCGATTGAATTGGCGCCCAAGGCGATTACGGCCAATCTTGTGATTCCGGGTCTGGTGCTCACCGAAATGACATCCGAACTGAGCGAGGCCGCACTCGATAAAATGACTCAGCAAATTCCATTGCGACGATTTGCCGAGGATCGCGAAGTCGCCGAGGTGGTGTGTTGGGTGGCGCAAAGTCGATACATGACGGGCGCGGTCGTGCCGGTGGATGGCGGCCTGCTGTCCAGCTTCGGTGTGGTGTGATGACGTTGGAGGCCACCGAGCAAGTTGCTGACTGGCTGCGCGACTCTCTGGGCTGGGCACAGGCTGAGTTCGTGTCTGCCCTGGCCGGCGGCAACTCCAATTTGACATGGCAGTTCCGCGATGGCGAGAGAGCGTGTGTCGTGCGAACACCCCCTGCTGATGATATTTCGCCAACGTCTGCGCGAGGCATCCAGCGGGAGGCACAAATCCTGCAGGCGATAGCCGATTATCCGGTCAAGGCGCCGGGTGTGCTGGCCTGGTGCGATGATGAGACGGTAATCGGCAGGCCGTTTTTGGTGCAAGAATGGGTCGATGGTGTGGCGCTGACTGATGCCTTGCCGTCAGCCTATGCCGACTCGCCTGACAGTGTGAACCGTCTTGGTGAGGACTTGATCGATCAGCTGGCGGCGCTCCACGCCGTGCCCACCGATTTGGAAGCGCTTGCGAAGCTGGGGCGTCCCGAACGCTTCGTCGAGCGTCAGATCGAGCGCTGGCTGGGCGTCCGCAGTGAGCACGCAGTCAGGGATTTGCCCGAGCTCTTCTCTCTGGGAGAGTGGTTGCAGCGCAATGTGCCCACAGCGTCGGCGCCCGCCGTCATTCACGGGGATTACCACCTTGATAATACGTTGGCTTCCAAGGAGCAGCCGGAGATCCTCGCGATCATCGACTGGGAGCTCGCCACGGTGGGCGACTGTTACATGGACGTCGCGCTCATGCTCATGTTTTGGGGCGATTATCGAACGCAGGAGCCGCCTGCTTTTAGCAACTTGCAGGCGGTGTCACGGCGTGCGGGTGTGGTGAGTCGACGAGAGCTGGCCGGTCGTTGGGCAGAGTCATTGGGCCGGCCGCTTAACCATATGAATTTCTATATGGCGCTGGCCTTCTGGCGATTGGCGGCGATTATCGAGGGTGCCTACGGTCTGCATGTCGCCGGCAAACTCGATTCTGATTACGCGCGAGGCCTAGAGTATGACGTGCCGGCGCTTCTGGCCGAGGCACAAGCCGCGGCGGCGGGGGACTGGTAGGCGGCATGGCTAACACCATGACGAGCACGATGATGAATACCCCGCTGGGGGTGAAAACGCTCCACCGGTTCGGTGCGCGGCATTTCTGCACCAGTCGCGTCGGTGACTATGATGGTCAGCAAATTCACTGGCGCAGTTACGCGGACATTGATGCGAGCAGTGCCCGCCTTGCGAATGCGTTGACGCGTTTGGGTATCGTGCCCGGTGACCGCGTTGGCACGTTCATGTGGAACAGCACCCAGCATCTTGAAACGTATTTGGCGGTGCCGTCGCTGGGCGCAGTGCTGCATACCCTAAATTGTCGGCTTTCGACAGAGCACATCGCTTACATCATTAATCACGCTGCTGACCGATTCCTGATGCTCGATGCGCGATTAATCGACAGCTTTTTGCCGGTCTTGCCACTGATTCCCAATGTCGAGCACGTGCTTGTGTCGGGGGGCGGTGACGAGGCTGTTGCCGCGCTAAATGATCCACGCGCCCTGTCTTACGAGTCAGTGTTGCGCGAGGCGGAGGACATTTTCCTCTGGCCTGAGCCTGAGGAGAACGCGGCCGCCGGTATCTGCTATACGAGTGGCACCACGGGCAACCCAAAGGGCGTGGCCTACAGCCAGAAAACCACCTATCTGCACGCGCTGGCCTCGCGTTCAGTAGACAGCTTCGCGGTGCAGGAGCGAGACGTGATCCTGATGCTGCCATCGATGTTCCACGCCAATGCCTGGGGCTTTCCCTATAGCGGCTGGATGTCTGGCGCAGATATGGTGATGCCAGGCCCGCACCTGCAGGGACCCCATCTACGCACCATGATCGAATCAGCCCGGCCGACACTGACCGCAATGGTGCCGACCCTGTTGGGCGATCTATTGCTGGCGGATGAAACGGCGCCGCTGGATTTGTCCTGTTTCCGGGCCATCGTATCGGGAGGGTCCGCTGTGCCGTCGTCGATGATCGAGGCGGTCCGAGACCGATGGAATGTACCCGTGATTCAGGGGTGGGGGATGACAGAGACCAGTCCGATGTGCGTGCTGTCGCACCCACCCAAAGACCTCAATGGCGAGACAGATACGTATTGGCGACTGAAAAGCGGCCGACCTGTCCCCGGTATCGAAGTGCGGGTGATGGATGATGAGGGCAATCTGCTGGAGCAGGATGGTGCGACAGTGGGTGAGCTTCAGTTGAAGGGTGCGTGGGTCACCGGCAGTTATATCAATGAGGAGACCCACGCCTTTACCGAGGACGGCTGGCTGCGCACCGGCGATGTGGGCATGGTAGATGAACGGGGCTACGTGCAGCTCACGGATCGCACCAAGGATGTGATCAAGTCCGGCGGTGAATGGATTTCTTCGGTAGACCTTGAGGATGTGCTACTGAAGCACGAGAGTGTGGCAGAGGTGGCAGTAGTGGCGGTTGACGATGCGCGTTGGCAGGAGCGCCCACTGGCCATTGTGCGCAGCAAGTCAGACTGCGATGGTGAGACCTTGCCCGGCGAGTTACGCTCATTTTTAGTGGATAAGGTGGCAAAGTTTTGGGTGCCTGAATACTGGGCCGTCGTAGACGACATCCCCAAAACCAGCGTAGGAAAAATCGACAAAAAACGGCTCCGGGAAGAAGTAGCGGCGGGAAGGCTCGCCATACAAAAACACCTGGGCTTTGGAGGGGGAAATGACTGATGCCGTAATCACCGAGTCATCGGCAGGGAATACTCAGGCTGAGCGAACGGCGCTGTCGGATCAGCGGATGTTCGAGGTGGCGATCGAGTTGGTCAATGAGCGCGGCACGGCCAAGACGACGCTCAAAGATATTGGCGAGGGTGCCGGTTACAGCCGCGGTCT
>JAYOUT010000038.1:0-18353 GCA_038151055.1 Luminiphilus sp. | reverse complement strand
CAGGCGCTTTTGACTATTTTGCGAGGGAACATTACCTGATGCGCATCGCGTCCCTCGGAAGTGGTAGCAAGGGGAACGCGACGCTGGTCGACACGGGTGAGACGCTGGTTCTCATTGACTGTGGCTTACCGAGAAAAGACGTCGAGCAGCGACTCAATCATCGCGGGCTCTCCGCACAAGATATCGACGCAATTCTCGTCACTCACGAACACAGCGATCATTGTCGAGGCGTGGTGGCGCTGTCCAAAGCGCACTCGCTGCCTGTTTTTCTGACGGCGGGAACCGCCAGCAATAGCCGGTTGCAAGGACTTGAGCGTGCAGTCGTGATCAGGCCCGGAGATCGTTTCGATGTGGGAGATCTTCATGTCGCGGCCGAACCGGTGCCACACGATGCCCGCGAGCCAGTTCAATTCTGTTTGCAGGGTGGTGGGAGCAAACTCGGTGTGCTGACTGATCTGGGCAGTATTACGCCACACGTCGTGGCCGCTTTTTCCGGTTGCGATGCGATGGTTCTGGAGTTCAACCACGACCCCGTTATGCTGGCGGAAGGGCCCTACCCAAGATCGATCAAAGCCCGGGTGGGCGGTGACTTTGGCCACCTTGCCAATGCCCAAGCCCGCCAGTTTCTTGAGCATGCTGACACGTCAAAACTGAAGGTATTGTTCGTGGCGCACATCAGTCAGCAAAACAACCAACCTGAACTGGCAGATGCCGCTTTAGCGGGATGGAGCCAATTGGACGCCTGCGCGGTGATTCATGCAACACAAGAGACCGGGTTTGATTGGATAGATCTCAACGCCGTTCGGCAGCCGGCTGTCGTCAGTGCTCAAGCGTCCTGATCCGGGGGTTTATGCTTCCAGCGCCGGTTTGACCACAGAAAGCTTTCAGGCTCCTCGCGAATCGTTTGTTCGGCGGCCCTGATGTAGGCCTCGATAATCGCCTCTTCGGTCATCTGACCGGGCGACTCGACAATTGGGATCAGGCTCAGGTGGTAGTGCCCTCGGGATTTCCGGCGACAGCGAGCGAACATGACGGGGAACTCCGTGAGCTGCGCAATGGTCGCGGGCCCCCGGAAAAACGCCGTTGGCTGATGCAACCACTCTGTCCAATAGACATTGTCGCGTTCTCCCGGTGACTGATCAGCGACCAATACGAGGGCGCGAAATCGGCGTCGATTTTTCAGCACGTTGCGCGCCACCTTCTCCATCAAAATGGGTTCACCACCGAAGCGGCTGCGCACCTCGTAAGCAAATCGATCTGCCCCCTCATTGTGCAGGCGCCGGTAGACGGGATCGATAGCAATGTCGCCATGGGCGTTGGCCGCGTGCATCATCCACTCCCAATTCCCCAGATGAATAGTCAGTACGATGACCGATCGGGTGCGACCCTCGGTCATGCGGTCAAGTTCATCAAGGCCTTCAACGGTGACTCTTCGTTTGAAGTCGGGCAGGTGCATACGCGATGCGTGGAGAATCTCCATCGTCACGTCGGTGAACTGACGATAAAACCTTAAGGCGATGTCGCGACGCCAGGCGGCATCGCGCTCCGGAAAGGCATTCTGCAGATTGGTCTCTATGACCTGTGCTCGGTATCGGAATACGCGCGCCAGCAAGAAAGCGGCGATGGCGGATAGGCCATACTTAACGGGCAACGGTAGCCAGGCAATGGCTTTGTAGAGCCAGTAGGTCATGACGACTGACAGTGTGACGGCAGGTTGAGCTGCAAACTTGTGGGGATATCGCTTTTCTTAGGGCACTGCAGCACCGGATTGTCCGTTAGATTAAGGATGCGCAACGTCGTCATTCTCAGCACCGGAATGGGGTCGACGATATCATTGTTGTCCAGCCATAACTGCTCCAATGACTCCAAGCGCTCGAGCACCAATAAGTTACGGATCTGGTTGTTGCTCAGCTTGATGGAACTGAGTGCCGAAAATTGTTCCAGGCCATCCAGAGATTGGATGCCCGCTTCGCTGCAGTTGAGTATCTTCAATGCCAATGGGGTGGTGGCTTCAAGATCCAAGGCGGTTTGCTGCAGACAGCCGCGCAGCGCTGCATCCGCGACGTTCTCCACTTTGATGATCGTGGCGGGCTCATAGACCGTGACATCATTGACCGTGATGTCGTACTGATCCAGCTGAGCACAACCTGATATCAACAGCATGCCAAGTGACAGGTATGCGGCGGCTAACCCTGTTGGGAATTGACTCATATAATGACTGTAACGGACTGAGCTTCAGTCAATCATGGCCTCTCAAGCAATGCAAACGACCGCTGCGGATTCGCCGCCATCGCCCTCAGGTTTCCTGCCGGTTGTCCCGGTTCAGGGAGAATCCCCCAAGCGTGCTCAGGCGGCAGCTGAGGCGTTGGGCTACCCCTACTTGCCATCTGCTGAGCCTTCGACGTTGCATTTGGTGGTGGGTGAGATGGACGCCTGGTTGGTGCTGGACGGAACGACTGTGCGTCTGCAATTCGATTCGGCCGCGATGCGACATCGCCGGCGCGGTGGACAGAATGAGTTGCTCGGTCGAGCGGTCGGTGTGAAGGCAGATCGCCAACCCCAAGTATGGGATGCGACCGGCGGCTTGGGTCGCGACGCCTTCGTGCTCGCTGACCTTGGTTGTCAGGTCACGCTGTGCGAGCGCGTACCAGTGCTGGCCTGGTTGCTGAATGCCGCCCGCAATGCGGCGCTGGTTAGTGGCTATGATCAGGTGCGGGAGGCGGCAGAGCGGATGAATGTGCTGGCTGCGGACAGTCGGCTGCACCGCGTCCCGGAGGGCGCAGTAATCTACCTTGACCCGATGTTTCCCGAGCGCAAGAAAGCGGCAGCGGTAAAGAAAGAAGCAGTGCTGTTGCAACGCCTGGCCGACACGGGTGATGACGGCGAGGATCTTTGGCAGTGGGCGTGGCAGCAAAGTGCATCGCGCATTGTCGTGAAACGTCCCGCACGTGCAACAGCGCTGGGCACTCAGTCACCTTCGCATTCCCTCACCGGTAAGTCAGTGCGCTTTGACGTGTATGTTCGGCCATCATCGGCAGTGGACGGTCAAAAGTAGGGTGAGTGAGGTGAAGCGAAGGGGTTTCTGGATTGGCATAGAGTCGATGTGTATTGAGGAACTTCGATTGGCCGCCCGTCACCCCATGCCCATTTTTTGTGGCCAATTGGCGGGCAGCGAGCCGCAGCGCAACGCCGTCAGCGAAATCCGGGAAACCGGTGCCGAAGCGCTGAGTCCGGCTGAGTGGCACGATGTTTCGCTATTTACGACCATTGGGCAGGGCTTGATGCTGGATCTTTTACGCCAGCGGTCCCCTGTGGAGCAGATCACCTTGGCGCTGCCGGTGAGTCAACCGGTGCATGGCGCTGTATCGACAGCGTCGGGACAGCCGTCCGAGGCTATCTTGGGTGGCCAAGCGGTGGATGCATTGATCAGGTTGAGTCGTGGTGCACTCGCTGTACTTGATGCCCAACTCGGCGGCGGTCTGACCATTCTGCTGCCGCCTTTGCCAGACGATGCCCGCCCTTTGGAGTTAGCACTTGATGCGTTTGTCGAGCAGTTTGTGGTCGCAGAATCGGAGCAATGGGCCTCGCGCGGTTTACAGCTGTCACTGCGGCGGTGAGTTCAGCTAACCAATAAGCGTTCGAGAATGCCTAGATAAATGTCGGTTAGCCGCGGCACGTCTGACAATTTAACGCGCTCATTACACTGATGAATGGTTTCGTTAACGTGACCGACCTCGACCACCTGCGCACCACTGGGCGCAATAAACCGCCCGTCCGACGTGCCGCCACCGGTGGAGACCTCGGGATGGCGACCTGTCACCGCATCGATACTGTCGGTGACTGCTTTGAGCAGGGCGCCAGGCTCGGTCAAGAAGGGCTCACCACTCAGTGACCATCGCAGGTCGTAATCCAGCCCGTGCTGATCGAGAATAGCCTCGCAACGCGCCTTGATGAACTCGGCCGTCACTTCAGTACTGAATCGCAGATTAAATAAGACATCCACCTGTCCGGGGATGACGTTCGTCACACCTTGACCTGCCTGAACCGTGGAAATCTGTAATGAGGTTGGGTCAAAAAAGTCATTGCCCGCATCCCAGACCTCGTTTTTCAAGGCATCGAGAGCCGGCAGAGCTCGGTGAATGGGGTTGTCGGCCAAGTGCGGGTAGGCGATGTGGCCCTGTGTGCCATGAACGGTGAGGGTCGCATTCAGCGAGCCGCGGCGACCGTTTTTGACCAGATCACCGAGGTCACGGGTGCTGGAGGGTTCTCCCACCACGCACCAGTCGATTTTTTCGCCGCGGGCGGTGAGGGCGTCCATCACTTTGACCGTACCGTCGCGGGCGGGCCCTTCCTCATCAGAGGTAATGAGAAAGCCAATGCGCCCCTGATGGTTAGGACATTTAGAGACAAAGCGCTCGCATGCCACCACCATCGAGGCGAGGCTGGCCTTCATGTCCGCCGCGCCTCGTCCGACGAGATCCTCGCCGACTTCGGTGGCGGTAAAGGGGTCTGAATCCCAGCGGGCGTCGTCACCGGGTGGGACAACATCCGTGTGGCCGGCAAAAACTAAAAGCGGGCCTGCCTTGCCGCGAGTCGCCCAAAAGTTGTCCACATCGCCAAAGCGCATGGGTTCAACCGCGAACCCGATCTGCTGCAAACGCGTCATCATCAGCGCTTGGCAACCGGCATCCTCCGGCGTGACAGATGGCCGTGCGATCAGGTCTTTCGCAAGCGTCAGCGTTGGATCACGGTCATCAGTTGTTGGCATGTAACATCTCGTTGAGCTCGACCGCGCTCTTGTTAGTCAGGCATTGCACCTCGCCAGTGCTGGAGTGCCGTCTGAACAGCAGGTCAGCCCGGCCTGCCAGCGTGCGTGCGGAGACGGTTTCAATCGTGCTGCCTTTTTCATCCAGCACGCTGACTTTGGTGCCGGCTGTGACGAACAAGCCGGCCTCTATCGTGCATCGATCGCCAAGCGGGATGCCCAAGCCGGCGTTGGCACCAATGAGGCATTCCTTGCCCACTGAAATCACAATGTTGCCGCCCCCTGAGAGCGTGCCCATCGTGGAGCATCCGCCGCCCAGATCAGAACCTTCACCCACCCATACGCCAGCAGAGATGCGACCCTCGATCATGCCGGGACCTTCCGTGCCGGCATTAAAATTAATGAAGCCCTCATGCATCACTGTCGTGCCCTCACCCAAATAAGCACCTAATCGCACGCGGGCGGTGTGGGCGATCCGCACACCGGAGGGCACAACGTAGTTTGTCATCTTGGGGAACTTATCGACGCTGGAGACTTCCAGCACTGAGCCTTTCATCCTCGCCTCGAGCTGCCTATGGGCCAACTCGGCCAAGTCGATGGGCCCTTGATCTGTCCACGCCACGTTTGGCAACAGGCCAAACAAACCCGTGAGATCGGTCTCATGAGGCTTTACCAGTCGATGGGAGATCAGGTGCAGTTTGAGGTACGCCTCCTCAACGGTTGCAGGGGCTGAGTTATCTGTCAGCGGCGTGGCAACAATCTGCTGATCTGACTCGGTTAATTGCGTTGCAATAACGGCGAGGGCGGTTTCACCCGCTGTTTGCAACGAGGCAGCCAGCTCCCTCAGCTGAGCCGTGTCCAGCGTGCCTGCAACACCCTGCAAGGCGTCAGCCACGGCGCCGCTCACAGGTGCCAACGGACGCGGATAAAACGTGTCCAGTATGGCCCCCTCGGCGTTCGTGGATGCGATACCCAGACCAAAACCATGAAGCGAGCTCATTGTGTCATGTCCTCTGGCATTGACTTAAACATGGAACAGTTCCGCATAGTCTTGCTCGGAGAAACCCACCGACAGACGACCGTCTAATGCCAACACCGGTCTCTTGATGAGTGTGGGGTGCTCACGTAACAGCGTGACGGCCTCATCGCCTTGCAGTCCTGCGCGTTGGGCTTCATCTAATTGCTTATAAGTGGTGCTGCGACGATTGATGAGACGATCTGCCCCGAGCGCTTCAAGCCAGGTGGCGATTTGGTCGGCGGCGGGCGTATCTTCGCGCAGGTCAACAAACTCGTGCGCAATGCTGTGACCCTCCAGCCACTTCCGCGCTTTCCTGACGGTGTCACAGTTTGGGATCCCGAATAGGGTCGGCACACTCATAGCTTTACACGTCTTTTAGATTGATGCGGTTTACCGGGCGAGCCTGCATTTGGGCGGAGCAGACCTCACTTCAGGCCGCGCAGGTTAGCAGAATTGCCCAATGATCGCGCTGTTGCTCAGGCTTTGTTGCACCGTTTGGGATGCTTTCTGGCGGGATAGCAGGTGGTGCAGATTTCGCAAACCCGCCCGTCGCAGCCGCGGGCAGTGCAGTACTCTCGGCCGTAGAAGATGATTTGCAGGTGAAGCGCGTTCCAGCGAGTTTTTGGAAAGGCGCGCTTTAAATCCCGCTCTGTCTCAACCACATTGCGGCCTCGCGTCAGCCCCCAACGCTGAGCCAGTCGATGGATATGCGTATCCACCGGGAAGGTCGGCATGCCGAAGGCTTGTGCCATGACCACGCTCGCTGTCTTGTGGCCCACTCCAGGCAGCTTCTCCAGTGCCTCGAGATCCGCGGGAACCTGGCCCTGGTGGTCGGCGAGCAATAGCTCACTCAAGCGATGAATGGCTTTGGACTTCTGCGGTGAGAGTCCGCATGGGCGGATGATGCCGCGGATTGTCTCCACACTCAGCGTCACCATGTCCTCCGGACAATCCGCTTTTGCAAACAGTCCCGGCGTCACCTGATTGACCCGCTCATCGGTGCATTGTGCACTCAGTAATACGGCGATCAGTAAGGTGTAAGGGTCAGTATGATCCAGGGGCACAGGGGTCTCGGGATAGAGTGCCTGAAGCTTTTCGTCGATGTAGGCGATGCGCTCGGCTTTCGACAGGTTGGACCCCGCCAGGTTGGATCCCGCCAGCTTGGATGCAGTGAGGTGAGACGCTCGGGTCATCACCAACCCTGTTTGACGGTGTGGGCGATGCGTTCCGCGGCGTCTACGCAGTCTTTGAGCTCGGCAACCAGCGCCAGTCGAACCCGATGTTCGCCGGGGTTGCCGAGGCTTGTATCCCTCGCAAGGTAGCGGCCGGGAAGTACTTTTACGGCTGCGTGCTTCAGCAGGTGTTGCGCAAAGGTTTCGTCATCAATCGGTGTCTCAGGCCAGAGGTAAAAACCCGCGTCGGGTGCTGACACCTTCAAGCTAGCCGCAAGAATCGGCGTCACCGCGGCAAATTTTTCGCGATAACGCGCCCGATTCTCGATCACGTGTTGCTCATCGCGCCATGCCCATTCGCTGGCCAGTTGGTGGTGTGGTGGCATGGCGCAGCCATGGTATGTGCGATAGCGCTTGAAACGCTCTATCCACAGGGGGTCGCCTGCTACAAAGCCTGATCTGAGGCCCGGTAAGTTAGAGCGTTTGGACAGGCTGTGAAAGCACAGACAACGGCTGAACTCTTCATGTCCCATTGCGGCGGCGGCCTGGAGTAAGCCGGGTGGAGGCCGGCCTTCCTCGGGGTAGATCTCGCTGTAGCACTCGTCACTGGCAATCAAAAAGTCATGTTGATGTGCCAGCTCAATCAACCGCTGCAGCATGGGCAGGGGCATGACCGCGCCTGCCGGATTCCCTGGCGTGCAGATAAACAGTAAATCGCAGGCTTGCCAGGTATCTTCGGTGACGCGATCAAAGTCTGGCAAGAAGCCGGTCTCAGCACCGCAGTTCACCAGCACCGGTTCGGTTCCTGCCAGCAGGGCTGCCCCCTCATAGATTTGATAGAAGGGATTGGGGCAGATCACTGCGCCCGGCGTTCCCCCGGTAACAGCGGTCTGGGCAATGGCGAATAATCCCTCGCGCGTGCCGTTGAGCGGCAGCACGTGGCGTTCCGGATCGACACCGGGTAGCGCGAATCGCTGCGCCAACCACGTTGCAATGCTGGCGCGCAACGCAGGGAGACCCGCTGTGGCGGGATACTGCGCGACCAAATGACTATGCTCAGCCAGCAGTCTCAGTACCGGCTCAGGTGGTGGATGTTGAGGTTCGCCGATCGTCAGTGGAATCACCTGAGACGCATCCGCCATGACATCCTTGAATAGGTCTGCCAGCTTTTCGAACGGGTAGGGATGCAGTGTCCCAAGACCTGCATTCAAATCGACATCTCCGTGGTTTCTCCACTGGCCTGTCCAACCCCCAGCGCCGTGATGAGCTCTTCTTCCAAATCGGAGAGCAGCTTCGCATCTTGCAATGGTCCGCCAGAGGCATCGGCAAGGAAAAAGATATCTTCAACCCGCTCCCCCAATGTCTGGATTTTTGCGCCTTGAATAGAGACCTCCCGGGCGGACAAGATCGACCCAAGACGAGCGAGCAGCCCAGGTCGGTCGGCTGTGGTCACCTCCAGTATCGTCAAACCAGCCGATTCGTCTGAGGAGAATTGCACGGTAGTGGGGATGGTGAACGCTTTGACCGTCCGGGGCGTGTGCCGAGAAACCGTCTTAACAGCGCTGTCGGCCAAGCTAGACCTGATTTTATTCCCGATCTCGTCAAAGTTGTCGGGATGGTTGTCCAATGACGAACCATCACTCTTCAACACAAAAAAAGTATCGAGCGTGCCGCCATCGGTATCGCTGTAGATGCGCGCGTCGTGGATGCTGAGATCGAGCGATTCCAGTGCGGCGCAGATTCTTGCGAAAGTATTGGGCTCGTCCTGGGTATGGACGAATATTTGCGTGGCATTGCTGATGGGCGATTCGCTGGCCTGCTTGACTAGTACCAGTGCGCCGTCATGCCGACTGTGATCCGCAATCGCCTCGGTGTGCCAGGCAATGTCTTCAGCGCGCTCGCGTAGAAAATAATCCTCGCCTCGTCGCGACCACAGTTCATGGAGCTCTTCTTCGAGAAACCCGCGGTATTCCAGTGCCTCGGCCGCACTGCGCTTGGTCATATGGATGACCTCTTCGCGGGCGAGAGGGTTCTCCAAGCCACGGCTCAAGGCCCGACGTGTCTCGGTATACAGCTGGCGCATGAGTGATGAGCGCCAGGCGTTCCAGAGCTCGGGGTTCGTGCCAGCGATGTCGGCCACGGTGAGCGTGTAGAGGTAGTCGAGGCGCTCTTGCGTCACGACAATCTCGGCAAAGCGCTGGATTTCTTCGGGATCGGAAATATCCCGCCGCTGGGCAATGTGGCTCATTAGCAGATGATTTTTTACGAGCCATACAATGAGCTGCGTATCGGTTTGCGATAGCCCGTGATCGATACAGAATTGTTCGGCATCCACCGCCCCGAGCTCTGAGTGGTCACCGCCACGGCCCTTGCCGATGTCGTGGAACAATGCCGCGATGTAGAGTAATCGGGGATCGCGAAGCCGCCGTGCAATCCGGGTCGACACCGGGAAACGGTCGGTGTAATCCGCCCGCATAAAGCGCCTGGTGTTGGCAATGACCTCGGTGGTGTGGGCATCCACGGTGTAGGCGTGAAACAAGTCAAACTGCATTTGCCCGATGATGCTGCCAAAAGCCGGCAAGTATCGACCCAATACCCCATGCCGGGACATCCGCCTCAGTTGCTTGGTCATGTTGTGCGGTACGCCCAGTACCTGCATAAACAAGTCGCGATTGATTGGCGAGGCGCGGAAGGGTGCGTCAATCAGCGGCGAGTCCCGCCGGAGCAGCCGCTGGGTATTAGGCTCAATGCGATCCACCAGCGGGTCATTGCCGACGAGTACAAAGATTCGCAGCAGGTTACTGGGGTTGTCCCGAAAAACAGTGTCATGACGAGCTCTGATGCGACTGTCGCTGACCTCGAAGTCATCATCGACGACGCGAACATCAGAAGCGGTAGCGTCGGCCAGGCGATGCTCAAAAACCTCGATCAGCAGCTCATTCAGTTGGCTGAGCGTTTTCATCCACCGGAAATAAACTTGCATGAACTGCTCGACCGCCAGGGTGTCGCCGTCGACCATGCCCCACAGTGCGGCGAGTTTTTTCTGATGGTCAAAGAGCAGCCTGTCGTCGGCGCGACCGGTCATGCTGTGTAGGGCGAAGCGAACCTGACTGAGAAATTCCTGTCCATTTTTTAGTTGCTCGCGCTCGGGCTCGCTTAAGAAGTCAGGT
Organism: Luminiphilus sp.; assembly: GCA_038151055.1. GTDB lineage: Bacteria > Pseudomonadota > Gammaproteobacteria > Pseudomonadales > Halieaceae > Luminiphilus. The sequence continues at coordinate 8,228 of JAYOUT010000038.1, read as the reverse complement.
TCGTCAACCTCGCTCAGACCTACGCCGAAGCACCGTAACGTGATCCATTCGATAACCTGCAGATCTCGTAACCCACCGGGGGAGCTCTTGATATTGGGTTCCAGCGCGTATTCGGTGTTGCTGTAACGATCGTGGCGACTCTGCTGCTCGCCCAATTTGCCGCGAATAAAGTCGTTGGGCGACCACATGGCGGAGGGCTTGATGATATCTGTAAGTTGCTCAATCAAACTGGTCTCGCCTGACAAATGACGCGACTCCATCATCGTCGTCACCACGGTCAGGTCTTCTCTCGCCAACTCCTCGCACTCTTGCAGCGTCCTGACGCTGTGCCCGATCTGCAGTCCGGTATCCCACAGGCTGGTCACAAAACGCTCGAGCCGACCCGCTGTGTCAACGTCTGGCGCGTCTTGCGTCAGGATGAGCACGTCTATATCAGACTGCGGGAACAGCTCACCTCTGCCGTATCCACCGACGGCAATTAAAGCCGCTGTCGACTCGGCACCCACATACTCCAACCACAGTCGGGTCAGGACTGCGTCGACCATGTCACTGGTTTGGCGGAGGAAGGGTGTGATGGCCTGACCGGGGGTAAAACTGGCGGTCAGCTCAGATCTGGCGGTTTGCAGGAAATCCCGCGCTACCAGCGCCGGATTGGTGCCTTGTGAGAGCAATGAGTCAAGTTGAGCGGTCGGCGATACCATCAGGTTATTAGAAGGGGAACTGCTCATCCCGTCTCCGGGTGAGCACTTCGCAACCCGAATCCGTGACAACGATGGTGTGCTCCCACTGTGCTGACAGCCTGCCGTCCCGTGTGGTCACGGTCCAACCGTCTCGCGCATTCAACTTGGTGTAGCGCTTGCCGGCATTGATCATGGGTTCCACCGTGAAGGTCATGCCCGGCTCCAGGGTCAGACCGGTGCCCGGTTTGCCGTAATGGAGCACCTGCGGCTCTTCATGAAAAACCTGACCAATGCCATGTCCACAATACTCCCTGACGACGGAGTAATAGTTGGACTCAGCGTGTTGCTGAATCACATGGCCCAAATCGCCCAGAGAAGCCCCGGGTTTCACAAGCGCTAGCGCCTGATACAGGCATTCCTGCGTGACACGCATCAGACGCTCTGCATGTGGCGCGACATCACCCACGCCCACCATAATGCTGGTGTCACCGTGCCAGCCATCTTTGATGACGGTGACATCGATGTTAATGATGTCGCCGTTGCGCAATTTCTTGCTGTCCGACGGGATACCGTGGCAAATCACTTCGTTCACTGACGTGCAGATCGACTTGGGGAAGCCCTTGTAGTTGAGCGGTGCCGGTACCGCTTTTTGGACGTTTACGATGTGATCGTGGCAGATGCGGTCGATTTCCCCGGTTGTCATGCCCACATCGACCTGCGGCCCGATCATCTCGAGCACCTCCGCAGCGAGGCGGCCTGCTTCGCGCATCGCGTCAATTTCGAAGGCGGTTTTCGGTACGACGGTGCTCATCAGCTGCTACCGGGCTATGGGATCGTAAAGGGGCGAGAGTGTAACCGACTCTTGGCCCCTTTTGGGACGCGCTTTTACTGTCCTCGCGGCTGTGGTATAAAGCGCGCCCTCGGAGCAGTCCGAGAACGCCAATTTAGGCAAATAGCACGCCCTATCAACAGTGCGGACCCGGGTGCCGGTTTACGGTTGGAGTCGCAGGACAGGGCGGAAGGTTAACCCAAACAGAGAGTTTGACTATGACGCAGGTAAGTATGCGTGACTTGCTGCAGGCAGGTGCGCACTTTGGACACCAAACCCGTTTCTGGAACCCCAAGATGGATGCTTACATCTTCGGGGCACGGAACAAAATTCACATCATCAATCTCGAGCACACTGTGCCGGCGTTCAACGACGCCCTGAATACGGTAAAGCGGCTCGCCGAGAATAAAAACCAGGTCATGTTCGTGGGTACCAAGCGTGCCGCCGGCAAGATCATCGAGGAGCATGCACGGCGTTGTGGTATGCCCTTTGTCAGCCATCGTTGGTTGGGCGGCATGCTCACTAACTACAAAACTATTCGTTCATCGATCAAGCGCTTACGTGAGCTTGAAGAGCAGGAGCGGGATGGCACCTTCGCCAAGCTGACCAAAAAAGAGGCGCTGATGCGCTCTCGTATGAAGGAAAAGCTTGAGCGGTCCATCGGCGGCATCAAGGAAATGTCGGGTCTGCCCGATGTGCTCTTTGTCGTGGATGTGGACCACGAGCGCATTGCAGTAACCGAAGCCAACAAGCTGGGCATCCCGGTTATCGGCATCGTCGATACCAATAGCGATCCCGATGGCGTCGATTACGTGATCCCCGGCAACGACGACGCGATCCGCGCGATCAAGCTGTACGTCACTGCGGTGGCTGATGCCGTGCTGGCGGGTAAAGCGGCAGCGGGAGAAGTGGTATCGGCTGATGAGTTTGTTGAGGTGACTGAGGCGGAAGCAGAAACCGCTGCTGCCCCAGAAGCCACTGAAACGGCAGAGACGACCGAGGTAGCCGCAGAAACGGCCGCACCTGAGCCCGCTGACGCGTCTGCTGATGACAGCGCTGACGCCAGTGCGGAGGCAGAGTCAGCAGCCCCTGCGGAGGCACCCGAGGACGCAGGGGAGAAGCCTGCCTCCTGACATTCTTGTCGGCACGATTAGGGGGTCTATGACCCCTGAACCATCAACTATTTGCCGCCTTCACGGGCGGCGTTATGAGGAATAAGCATGTCTGCGGCATTGGTTAAGGAACTGCGCGAGAGAACCGGTTTGGGGCTTTTGGAGTGTAAGAAAGCTCTCGCTGAAGCGGGAGGCGACATCGACGCTGCGATCGAAGCGTTGCGTAAGTCCAGTGGCATGAAGGCAGCCAAGAAGGCAGGCCGCACCGCCGCTGATGGCGTTGTGGCGATTCAGACCGCGGCAGACGGTAGTTTTGGCGCCATGGTGGAGGTGAACAGCGAGACTGATTTTGTTGCGCGCGACGAGAATTTCCTAGGTTTCGTGAGCACGGTTGTCGGGAAAGCGTTTGAAGAGCAGATCAGCGACGTAGAGACCCTTGCAGGCGGTGAGACGGAAGATGCCCGACAGGCTCTGGTGCAAAAGATTGGCGAGAACATCAGTGTCCGCCGCGTTGTGAACCACCGCGCCAGTGACGGTGTTATCGGCGGGTACGTGCACGGTAACAATCGCATCGCTGTTTTGGTCGCGTTGAAAGGCGGCTCTGAGGAGCTGGCGAGGGACGTGGCGATGCATGTGGCGGCGGTCAATCCGCAGGTTGTTTCCCCGGCTGATATGCCGGAGGAGCAGGTCGCCAAGGAGCGTGAGATCTACGCTGCCCAGGCGCAGGATTCCGGCAAGCCGCCTGAAATCGTAGAAAAAATGATCGACGGACGGATTCGGAAGTTCCTGTCAGAGAATAGTTTGACTGAGCAGGCGTTTGTTAAAGATCCCGATACCACCGTGGGCAAGCTGGTGGCGTCCGCAGGCGCAGAGGTGGTGGGCTTCACTCGGTTCGAAGTGGGCGAGGGTATCGAGGTGGAGAAAGTCGACTTCGCCGCAGAGGTGGCAGCTCAGCTCGGTAACTGAGTCATTGCGGTGATCGCATGGCGGTCAACGAGAGAGGCATACCAGAACAATCACCAAGGTTTCCGTGTGAACAAGGGCACCGCCACCGGTAGCATGGCATATCGAGGCTGTACCGCGAGAGGGGCATAAATGGCGGCAGAAAAAGTCTACAAACGCATTCTCCTCAAGCTGAGCGGCGAGGCCCTCACTGGCCAAGAAGCGTTTGGTATTGACCCCAAAGTACTGGACCAACTAGCGCTGGAAATTGGCCAGCTGGTGGGCATTGGCGTTCAGGTGGGTCTGGTTGTAGGGGGCGGCAACCTGTTCCGCGGTGCCGCGCTCAATGCTGCAGGCCTCGACCGGGTCACAGGCGACCACATGGGTATGCTTGCTACCGTGATGAACGCCCTCGCACTGCGCGATGCTCTGGAGCGCTCCAATATTGCGACCCAAGCGATGTCTTCTATTCCGATGAGCGGTGTGGTCGAGCACTACGATCGGCGCAAGGCGATCCGTGCGCTCTCCAATGGCGACGTTGTGATTTTCGCGGCCGGCACGGGCAACCCCTTCTTCACTACGGACTCTTCAGCCTGCCTCCGCGGTATCGAAGTTAAGGCTGATGTCGTGCTGAAGGCCACCAAAGTCGATGGTGTGTACAGCGCAGACCCCGTGACGGACCCGAGCGCAGTCAAGTATGACGTGCTGACCTACGACGAAGTGTTGGACAAGAAGCTTGGTGTGATGGACCTCACTGCGATTTGTCTGGTGCGGGACCATGATATGCCCGTCCGCGTCTTTAACATGTCTCAGCGAGGTGCATTGCTGAGCATCGTGCGCGGCGGGGACGAGGGAACGCTGATTCAGGCCTAGAAGGCCCAGAAGCGCGAGGCAGGATTATTGCAATGATTGACGATATTAAGCAGGACACCGAGGACCGCATGGGCAAAGCCCTCGAGGCGCTCTCGCACAATTTCAACAAAATCCGCACTGGCCGCGCACACCCGAGTTTGCTGGACAGCATTCGCGTTGAATACTACGGCGCTGAAACGCCGCTCAATCAGTTGGCCAACATCAATATTGAAGATGCGCGTACCTTGAGTGTGGTGGCCTTCGACAAGGCCATCACGCCCGATATCGAGCGTGCCATCCTCAAATCGGACCTCGGGCTCAACCCGGCGACAGCGGGAGATGTGATTCGCATTCCCATGCCGGTGCTGACCGAGGAGACCCGCAAAGGCTACATCAAGCAGGCTCGCGGTGAAGCCGAATCTGCTCGGGTGTCGGTTCGTAACGCTCGACGGGACGGTCTGGGCATGCTGAAGGAATTGTTGAAAGAGAAAGAGATCTCTGAAGATGAGGAGCGTCGGGGTCAAGATGTCATCCAGAAGCTGACCGACGACTACGTAGCCAAGGTTGAAGCAGCACTGGGGGTCAAAGAAACCGACCTCATGGCCATTTGAATAAAGGTAGTCTAGTCCTTGCAAGCTTCAGAGATTCAACTTCGCACCGTACCCAGACACCTTGCCATTATTATGGATGGCAACAATCGCTGGGCCCGACGCGAGGGCTATCCGGGCGTTGCAGGGCATCGGGCCGGCGCTGAAGTCGTCCGCGAAATTGTGTCCGCTTGCGAGTCCCGCGGCATCCGCTACTTAACTTTATTTGCTTTTTCCAGTGAAAACTGGGGCAGGCCCCGGGCCGAGGTGCGGGCATTGCTGGCGCTGCTGTCGCGTTATCTCCGCAATGAAGTCGCCAAGCTGATATCAGATGGTGTGCGGTTGCGGGTGATTGGCCGCCGCGACCGCTTCAGTCCGCGGCTTCAGCGGCTGATCGCCAAAGCAGAAGCGGCAACGGCCGCTGGTGACCGGGCGACACTGACATTGGCGCTGGATTACGGTGGCCGGTGGGACGTTGCTGAGGTGACCCGCTCCATCGCGCGCGATGTCGCCGCCGGGCGCTTAGACCCCGACGCCATTGATGAAGATGCCATCTCGGCGAGACTGGCTACCGCGGATTTGCCGGACCCGGATTTATGTATCAGGACAGCAGGAGAGACGCGCATCTCGAACTTTCTCCTCTGGCAATTTGCGTATGCGGAGTTCTGGTTTACCGAGGTACTATGGCCAGACTTTGACGAGACAGTATTGGACCTGGCATTAGCTGACTATGCCGTGAGAGAACGTCGTTTCGGAGTTCGGCCGCTACTGCATCAATACTAATAAGAGCGGGAACCGACACCATGCTCCGGCAACGAGTGACGACAGCGCTGATCCTTGCGGGAGCACTCATTGCGACCCTCCTGTTTGCCCCCTATGAGGTGCAGGCTGTCTTATTTGGCATGGTCGCCTGTGCGGGCGCCTGGGAGTGGGCTGCATTGGTCGGCGCGCAAACCGCGACACAGCGCCTCGCTTTTGTATTGCCGCTGGGGCTCGCGTGCTTCGGGCTGTGGGAGAGCATGGGTCTCGCTGGACATCAGTCGGAGATCGCCATGCAGCCGCTTCTGGCGGCCAGCGCATTCCTCTGGTCAGCCATGTTACTGGGATTGAAGTCCTATCCCGCTGGCAAGTGGCTATGGGGGCGGGCGGCGGTCCGTGCCGTTATGGGGTGGCTGATCTTGGCCGCAACTTGGTTTGCCGTGGTGGTCTGTCTGACCTTGGATAACGGCCCGCTGGTTATTTTTTTCCTCATTCTCACGGTGGCGGCGGCGGATATCGGCGCCTATTTTGCGGGGCGTCGCTTTGGACAGCACGCACTGGCGGCGGCCATCAGCCCTGCTAAAACCTGGGAAGGGTTCTGGGGAGGCATGCTTTGCGTCGCCGCTATGGCCGGGTTGCTCTGGTACAACCTCCCGCCCTCGTATCTGCATCTCGGGCTCGGCTCGCTGTTGGCATTAGCTCTCGCGACGGCTGGTGCTTCAGTAGTGGGTGACTTGACGGTCAGTTTGCTCAAGCGAGAGGTCGGACTGAAAGACTCTGGCTCATTGTTGCCGGGTCATGGCGGCGTATTGGACCGGCTCGACAGTATCTGCGGCGCGGCACCCGTTTTCACGCTCGGCCTGCTGTTGGTGGGGTACTGAGCCGTGCGGCGAGTCGCGGTACTGGGTGCGACCGGGTCAATAGGGCAGTCCACTTTGGATGTCATTGAGCGCCATCCTGATCGCTATCAGGCGACGGTGTTATCGGCGCACCGGTCGGTAGAGCAAATGGCTGCGTTATGTCGGCAGCATCGCCCCGGTCATGCCGTCATGACTGACCCTGATGCCGCTGCCCAGCTCTCTGACGCATTGGCGGATCTACCCTCAGTAAACGTGTTGTCTGACGCCGCGGCCCTCGACGACCTGGTTGCGCAATCCGACGTCGACACGGTCGTTGCGGGCATCGTCGGGTTCGCTGGGTTGCGTCCTACCCTGAGCGCTGCGAGAGCGGGCAAAGTCATTTTGTTGGCTAACAAAGAAGCGCTGGTCAGTGCAGGCGGTTTATTCATGGAGGCTGTGAAACAGGGCGGCGCGACGTTGCTACCTGTGGATAGCGAGCACAACGCCATGCACCAGTGCTTGCCGGTCGACAGCAATGGTCTGCCCGATATGGCGAACGTAGAGAAAATTATTCTGACCGCTTCTGGCGGGCCGTTTAGAGGCCGGTCGCGGGAATCACTGCACTCCGTGACACCCGAGGAGGCCTGCGCGCATCCGAATTGGTCAATGGGTCAAAAGATTTCGGTCGACTCGGCGACACTCGCCAACAAAGGTCTGGAGCTGGCAGAGGCATGCTGGTTATTTGATCGAACACCCGAGCAGATCGAGATTGTGGTGCACCCGCAAAGCCTCGTGCATTCCATGATTCGTTACTGCGATGGCTCTGTCCTCGCTCAGCTGGGGCAGCCCGACATGCGCACGCCGATCGCCTACTGTCTGGCTTGGCCGGAACGTGTTGATGCGGGCGTGGCGCCTCTGGATATGGTGACGGCAGGGCGGCTCGACTTCGAGGCGCCGGATCTGCAGGCTTTTCCTTGCTTGGCACTGGCCCAATGGGCTATCGCACGCCCGGGCGGGATGTGCGTATTCAGTGCGGCCAATGAAGTCGCGGTAGCCGCATTTTTGGCGGGCGAGATCCGTTTTACTGACATCGACAGGGTCATTGACCGCGCCTTGCAATCGATCGATTTGGCGGAACCTGAGACGCTCGACGCGGTCCAAGCACTGGACCAGCTGGCAAGAGCTCATGCGCGCGCCGCTGTTTCGGCAGATAACCCTCCCGGTGCCGCTTGAGGATTTGACATGATCGATCTGGCGCAGACCATTCTTGTCACGCTGGCCACGTTTGCGGTCGTGGTGGGCATTCACGAGTACGGACATTTCTGGATGGCGCGCCGCGCAGGCGTAAAGGTGCTGAGGTTCTCAATTGGATTCGGTCGCCCCTTGCTGCGATGGCGGGGTGCAGACGACACGGAGTACGTTCTGGCGGCGATTCCGCTTGGAGGCTATGTGCGCATGGCTGACGAGCACGACCCCGAGTTAGATGAAGCTGATCTGTCTAGAGCGCACAGCCGGCAGTCAGTGGGCAATCGGACGGCGATCGCGGCGGCCGGCCCGTTGGCCAATTTCTTGCTGGCCATTGTTGTGCTCTGGGGTTTATTTCTGCGCGGAGAAATGGGCATTGTTCC
>JAYOUT010000037.1:0-19718 GCA_038151055.1 Luminiphilus sp. | reverse complement strand
TACTCACTAGGGCGGTACACATGGCGATGCCGGCGCTCGGGCCATCTTTGGGTGTAGCTCCCTCGGGCACATGTATATGGATGTCCTGAGCGTCGTAGGTTCGAGCGGGAATGCCCAGCAATTGTGACTTGGCTCGGACCACCGTATTGGCCGCCTGAATGGATTCCTGCATCACATCGCCAAGGGAGCCCGTTTTCACGACTCGCCCTTTGCCCCGTGTTGCCGCAACCTCTACGGTCAGCAACTCTCCTCCGACCGAAGTCCACGCCAGCCCTGTGACCTGTCCGATTTTGTTTTCTTTTTCGGCGGTGCCAAAACTGTACTTGCGCACGCCCAGGACGTCCGACAGCATATCTGGCGTCACGCTTTGACCCGCTTCTCGCTCGCCGAGCGCGAACGCCTTGACCATTTTTCGACACACTTTGGCTATCTGACGCTCCAGCGCACGCACACCCGCCTCCCGGGTGTAGTAGCGAATGATATCGAGACAGGCCTCCTCGGAGATCTCGATTTCACCGGCTTTCAAGCCATTCAATTTGGTCTGCTTGGGGATCAGGTAGCGCTGTGCGATGTTCAGCTTTTCGTCCTCGGTGTAACCCGGTATCCGAATCACTTCCATGCGATCAAGCAGCGGTCCAGGGATGTTCATCGTATTTGAGGTACACACAAACATCACGTCGGAGAGGTCATAGTCCACCTCAAGGTAGTGATCGTTAAATGCATGGTTTTGCTCGGGGTCGAGGACCTCCAACATCGCCGAAGCAGGATCACCTCTGTGGTCCATCCCCATTTTGTCGATTTCGTCGAGCAAAAAGAGTGGATTGCGCACGCCCGCCTTGGCCATTTTCTGCAACAACTTGCCGGGCATGGAGCCGATGTACGTTCGGCGATGGCCGCGAATCTCAGCCTCATCCCGGACGCCACCCAAGGCCATGCGAATGAATTTGCGATTGGTCGAGCGGGCAATCGACTCTCCGAGCGAGGTCTTGCCCACGCCGGGTGGCCCTACCAGACACAGCACAGGGCCCTTGAGTTTGCGCACACGCTTTTGCACCGCGAGGTATTCAAGGATGCGCTCCTTAACCTCTTCCAGGCCAAAATGATCCTCATCGAGCACCGCTTGTGCGCGCTTCAGATCGTGTCGCACTTTACTGCGCTTGGCCCATGGGATGCTGACCATCCAATCCAGATAACCACGGACGACCGAGGCCTCGGCCGACATCGGCGACATCATCTTTAACTTGCTCAGTTCGGCGTTAGCCTTTTCAAAGGCCTCCTCCGACATACGTGCTTCTTTGATTTTGTTCTGAAGCTCATCAATCTCGTTGGGTGCGTCATCCATTTCCCCCAACTCTTTCTGAATCGCCTTCATCTGCTCATTCAGGTAGTACTCGCGCTGGCTTTTCTCCATCTGCTTTTTGACACGCCCACGTATGCGCTTTTCCACCTGAAACAGGTCAATCTCCGCATCCATGAGTGACTGCAAATGCTCCAGCCGGCCCTGAACGTCGGCTATTTCAAGGATTTTTTGCTTTTCTTCAAGGTCGACGCCCATATGCGCGGCAATCGTATCCGCCAGCCGCCCCGGCTCGTCAATTCCAGACAGCGAGGTCAGGACCTCCGCAGGTACTTTTTTACTCAGCCCGACATATTTCTCAAATTGATCGACGGTCGTCTTGACCAAAGACGCGGCCTCTTTCTCGGCCAATGGATCGGCTTCGATCTGCCTCACGGACGCGACAGCAAATTGCTCGTCGTCGTCGATAGCAATCACCGCAGCGCGATAGCTGCCCTCAACCAGCACCTTAATGGTGCCATCGGGGAGTTTCAGTAACTGAAGGATGTTCGACACGGTGCCGACCTGATAGAGGTCGTCTACGCCGGGCTGGTCGTCTGAAGCATTGCGCTGGGCGACAAGCAAAACCTGCTTGTTATCCAGCATGGCGTGCTCGAGAGCCTCGATTGAACGTTCTCTGCCAACAAAGAGTGGCAGCACCATGTGTGGGTACACGACGACGTCGCGTAGAGGCAGTAATGGCAACTGGTGGTCTTGATCCGTCATCTTGAACTCCCTGGCTGACATCTACTATGGGGGCTCATCGAGGCGTTTTAAAGGGCAATGCGCCGTTTAAAATACCGAGCCAATATTGCTACTGGCAGCAGGGAAAAACGGATCGCTTGGCGTTACAGCCAGTTGGTAGCTGACAGATCGTCTACTCTTCTGCGCCAGCGGCGGCTTGACTGGGGGCCTCGTAAACCAATAGCGGCTCGGAGTCACCCTTGACGACAGACTCATCAACGACGATTTTCGCCACATCGGGCGTCGACGGGATGGTGTACATGGACTCGAGAAGAATGCCCTCGAGAATTGATCGCAGCCCGCGAGCCCCGGTTTTTCGCTCCATGGCCCGCTCGGCAACCGCCTGTAGCCCGTCTTCCCTGAAATCGATCTCCACGCCTTCCATCTCGAACATTTTCGCGTACTGCTTGGTCAGCGCATTGCGAGGTTCGGTCAAAATTCTGATCAAAGCCTCGGCATCCAGTTCCTCGAGCGTCGCGATAATCGGTAGTCGGCCCACAAACTCTGGGATTAAGCCGTACTGCACCAAGTCTTCCGGCTGCAGATCCGACAGGGTCTCACCGAAGTTCCGCGTCTCATCCTTACTCTTCACCTCGGCACCAAAGCCAATGCCGCCCTTCTCAGAACGGTTGCGTATGACCTTGTCGAGACCGGCAAATGCGCCGCCGCAGATGAACAAGATGTTGCTGGTGTCCACCTGAAGGAATTCCTGCTGAGGATGCTTACGCCCACCCTGAGGCGGGACTGAGGCAACCGTGCCCTCAATCAACTTGAGCAGTGCCTGCTGAACACCCTCGCCGGACACGTCGCGGGTGATTGAAGGGTTGTCAGACTTTCGCGATATCTTGTCAATCTCATCGATGTAAACAATGCCCATTTGCGCTTTGTCTACGTCGTAATCGCATTTCTGCAGCAGTTTTTGAATGATGTTTTCGACGTCTTCACCGACATAGCCAGCTTCTGTGAGGGTGGTGGCATCTGCAATCGTGAACGGCACGTCCAGCAGTCGGGCCAACGTCTCTGCCAGCAAGGTTTTGCCAGAACCGGTAGGCCCAACCAACAGAATATTGGACTTGCTCAGTTCAACATCCTCAGATCCGCGTGCAGTCGGTGCCGAGTTGCGCAGACGCTTGTAGTGGTTATACACAGCAACCGCCAGCACCCGCTTGGCCTTCTGCTGACCAATCACGTACTGGTTCAGTATCTCGTTGATTTCCTCGGGGATGGGTAGCTTGGCGTCTTCGCCCTCATTATTCGCTTCCTGAATTTCCTCGCGGATAATGTCATTGCACAGGTCAACGCATTCATCGCAGATAAAAACAGATGGCCCAGCAATCAGCTTGCGTACTTCGTTCTGGCTCTTGCCGCAGAACGAGCAATACAGCAACTTGCCGTTATCGCCAGAGGTGTTTTCGTCTGTCATGAGGTGATCCCGCGCCGCTGTGACCGAACTCTGTCAACCTTGATACGTTTCATAGGTATTTGCAAGTCAGAGGCCTGACCGCAACGGGTCGCCTCAGCGACTCGCAATGACCTCGTCTACCAGCCCGTACTCAACGCTCTGCTCGGCGCTCATGAAGCGGTCCCGCTCTGTGTCGCGCTCTATGACCTCCATCGATTGGCCGGTGTGCTCTGCCAGCAGGCTGTTGAGGCGTTCTCTCAGGAATAGGATTTCCTTCGCCTGAATCTCGATATCTGTCGCCTGGCCCTGTGCGCCTCCGCTTGGCTGATGGATCATGGTTCGCGCATTGGGCAAGATGTAACGCTTACCCTTGGTGCCACCACTCAGCAAAAAAGCACCCATCGACGCCGCCTGACCAATGCACATCGTGCTGACGTCGGGCTTGATGAAACGCATCGTGTCATAGATGGACAACCCCGCCGTGACCGAACCGCCAGGGGAATTGATGTACAAATGCACGTCCTTGTCCGGATTTTCCGACTCCAAGAACAGCAACTGTGCCACAACCAGATTAGCCATCTGATCTTCGATCGGCCCCACGATAAAAATAACGCGTTCTTTAAGCAGTCTGGAGTAGATGTCAAAGGAGCGCTCGCCTCGAGAGGTTTGCTCGATCACCATCGGCACCAGGCCCAAAGCCTGAGGATCTCCGTCGAAACTGTTCTGACTCATGTCTATTCCCTGTGAGCGTTTATTGGCCCGGTGCTGCGGGTCGTGCTTTGGCGAGAGCATCCTGATAACTGCATTCCACCTCGGCGATGGCCGCCCCTGCGAGAAGCTTCTCAACGACAGCGTCCTCAAGGACCCGCGACTCTATGCCCGCCAGCTGCTCGTTTTCCGAGTAGTACCAATTAATCACTTCTTCAGGATCCTGGTACGTGGAGGCGATATCTTCAATCGCTTCCCGCACTTTGGCAGGTTCTGCGGTCAACTCAAACTCATTAACCATCTCTGCAACAATAAGACCGAGTTTGACGCGACGCTCAGCCTGCTCCGAGAACATCTCGTCGGGCAGAATAGTCGTCAGATCAAGATCCTGAGGCGCAGCACCGCCAAACTGCTGGAACATCTGCTGTCTCATCGCGTTGATTTCCTGCGAGATCAGCGAGGCCGGCAGCTCCAGCTCGTCATGCGCGCCCACGATAGCGTCCATGACTTGATTCTTAACAGAGGCCTCAACGGCATTACGCAGCTCTCGCTCCATATTCTGCTTCACCTCTGCGCGGAATGACTCCTCGGTGCCTTCCTCAAGGCCATACTGTGCGAAAAGAGCCTCATCGACCGGGGCCAGCTCCAGAGTCTGCACCTCTGAAATCTGCACCTTAAATTCAACCTCAGCACCAGCGAGCTCTTCAGACTGGTAATCCTCTGGGAATGTCAGATTAAGGGTTCGCTCGTCACCAGCACTGCTCCCGACCAGGCCGTCCTCAAACCCGGGAATCATCCTGCCCGAGCCCAACTCCAGCGAGGTGCCTTCGCCTGTCCCGCCGTCAAAGGCCTCGCCGTCGCGGTACCCCTGAAAATCGATCACGACCGTATCGCCCTCTTCGGCCGCTTTCTCGGCAGTCACCAATTTACCCTGCTGCTTCCGGAACACCTCAACAATGTCGTCAATGTCAGCGTCAGTCACCTCGGCTACAGGCTTCTCTATCGACAAGTCGTCAATCGCATTGACTTCCACAGTAGGAAAGACCTCGAACGTGGCCGTGTACTCTACGTCCTGCCCCGCGTCCATTTTGCGCGCCTCTATACTGGGCTGCCCCGCGGGCCGCAGGTTTTCAGAGATGACGGCCTCTTGAAACGATTGACTGATCACTTCACCCAAGACTTCCTGACGCACGCCCTGGCCGAACCGTTGTTGCAGCACCTTCATCGGCACTTTGCCGGGACGGAAACCAGGTAACCGAACATTTCGAGCGGCGTCCTGTAACCGCTTGTTAACGGCCGAGTCGACGCGGTCGGCGGGGACACCAACAGTGAGTCTCCGTTCCAAACCGGAGGTTGTTTCGACAGAAACGCGCATTGAAGTGCTCCTGAGCATGATTAGGCAACGATTGTTGGTTCGCCCTGGGATATGTTCGCACCCAGTGACTCCTCGGTTCATTCCCGGCTGAGACTTACCTTTCAGGCCGGCGACTCGAAAAGTTGGTGCGGAAGGAGAGACTTGAACTCTCACGTCATAAGACACTGGAACCTAAATCCAGCGCGTCTACCAATTCCGCCACTTCCGCTTTGATTCCCTGAGCGGACCATCACTGGGCGTACCAACGAGGCGCGCGATGGTGTCATAAAATATGTGGTGTTTCAACGGCTTCAGCCAGTGCTGACGGCTGATTAGAGGCTGTTAGTCGCCGCGTCGGCAACACGGAAAGCTAGAATTCACCTGAAATACGCGGGTGAATTTTAAAGTCATAAAAATCAATGTTTTATAATTTTTTATTTATCTTATTACTGAGAAATAGAGGCTTTTGACTGGGTAATTTGCCGCAATGACTGCATAAAACCGGATGCCACTCTGGTAAATTTCTACAGTTGCGTCATAATGAATTTGTCGCAGTGCCCCTCAAGAAGCCTGACGACGCCGGATATCCCAAGTGTCCGGTTTGTGTATCCACAGGTGTGCCCGTGGATGCACCACTCCTAAAAGTCTATGACTACGGGCCCCTCGGGGCCCGCTTTTTTATGGGTTTGGGCTTTGTTTCGCGCAGAGTCCCCGGCCAGTGAGCTTTGCCTGATCAGAGTGTGTGAGTCACCCGCTCCGAAGACAGTGCTCCACCGAGGTAGTTCTCGATTTTGGCGTTGATGCCCACATCTTGATCGGAAAACTCAACCCCAATGCCTGCCTGTCGATTGCCCTGCGCGCCCTGCGGAGTAAGCCACACGACCTTTCCGGCAATCGGTAGCTTCTCGGGTTCATCCATCAGTGTCAGCAGCATAAACACCTCGTCGCCCAAGCGATAAGAGCGGTTAGTGGGCACGAATAAGCCACCGTTGTGAAGAAATGACATGTACGCGCCATACAGCACCGACTTGTCCTGAATGGTAACCGTCAACACGCCCTGAGAATCTGCTTCGCTCATGCCGAAACCTTAACCGGCTACCCCTAACCTGCCAAGACCCTCGAGAAAGCGCGTCGCCACCTCAGGAAAGGCATCATGAGATCTGCTTCGAAAAAGACGATTCAACTCAGCGGTCAGTATGTCATGGGCGGGCGTCGCGCCTTGTTTTAACCTCGACGCAACCTCCGTCAAGCAGCGATGCAATACCAGCCAGCGCTCCCCCTGTTGCCGGTCCCTGCTCATCATGGATTCTCGGGTGTGATGCTCAACCCACACTAGGGACTCAGACACCAGCTGACCGGCGCTAACCCCATTCCAATCCGCGGGCACACCGGGCGCTCCCGCCCCGAGTTGCTCAAAACTCCGCCACAGCGAATCCCGAGCTGACACCTCACCCGCCTGCTGCATGGCCCATGCTGAAACGGGCTGGCATTGGGTCATCTCGACGAGACGCTCTGCCTCGGACTGATTGCAATCGAGCTCGCTAATGAGCCACGTGACTGCTTGTTCCGGGCTACAGGAGGGCAATGGGAACCGCTGGCAACGAGAGCGAATGGTCGGTGGCAGCCGCCAAACCTCCGCCGTCGTCAATAGAATTAGAGCATTCCCTGCCGGCTCCTCTAGCGTCTTGAGCAGGCTGTTGGCTGCTGCCAGCGTCATCGCATCGGCACCTTTGATGAGCAGTATTTTGAGGGACCCGTACATTGCGGTCTGCTGAAGAAACTGCGCAGCACTTCGGATCTGATCGATCCCGATGGTGTTTTTCCCCTCTGGCCGAGAGACGACCAGAAGATCCCCGTGAGCCCCCTGCGCTATCGCTCTGCAACTGTGACATTCACCACACGCGGCGACCTCTTGAGGTGCCTGGCATAACTGAGTTTTTGACAGCAACTCCCCCAACAAAGCGGCTTCCATGTGGTCTTCGCTGAGCAACAAAAAAGCGTGCCCGCGGGGCCGCCCGGCACTGCCCTCTGACCAGCGCCGCAGCGCAGCTTCCAGCCATGGAGGGGTGTGGCGAACGTTGACTGATGCAGACATCTCGGCGTCCCGACTCACAGCCAACCCTCAACCAGTTTGCTAAGCGCCTGGCGGACAGACTCAAGGCTCTGCTCGGCATCGATCACCTGATAGCGATCAGGATCTACCTGCGCACGGGCGAGGTAGGCGTTTCTTACCTGCGAGTAAAAAGCGGGCTTCTCCCGCTCGAAGCGATCGAGCTCGCCACGCTGCTTCGCTCGCGTCATGCCAACCTCTGGTGACAGATCCATCACCACCACAGTATCGGGGCGGCGCTCTCCTTGAACCAGCGTTTCGAGCTGTGCAATTAAGTCGGCGGATAACCCACGGGCAGCCCCTTGGTAGGCATAAGTCGCGTCGGTAAACCGATCACAGATCACCCATTGTCCTGCTGCCAGTGCCGGCTCAATCACTTTTGCCAAGTGCTGAGCGCGGGCTGCAAACACGAGTAGTAATTCAGCCATTTCCACCGGGTGCTCGCCGTCAGTACTGAGCAAAGTCTGCCGAATCGCCTCGGCAAGAGGTGTTCCACCGGGTTCGCGGGTTTGCAATACGGCAATGCCGCGCTCTGCCAAACGCTCAGCAAGATACGCTTGCGCCGTCGACTTACCAGCGCCCTCGCCTCCTTCAATGGTAATAAAACGACCTGTCATGTTATTGACTGCCTGCGTTGGGCTGTGACGGGCTCGAGCGGTAGTCTTCGCGCCGCCTCAGCTGGTAGCGGCGCACGTTCTCCTCATGCTCAGCAAGACTCGCACTGAACGCATGAGACCCGTCCCCTTTTGCTACAAAATACAGTGATTCTGAATCATCGGGTGCAAATACCGCGCGCAACGCGGCCTCGCCCGCCAATGCTATGGGGGTTGGAGGCAGCCCGGCGATGGCATAAGTGTTATAGCGATTGCCCGTATCCCTGAGGTGTCGCCTTTTCAGATCACCGTCATAGTCTGCGCCCAGCCCATAAATCACAGTTGGATCGGTCTGGAGTCGCATGCCCATCGTCAATCGTCTCAAAAACACCCCTGCGATTTGAGGACGCTCGCTCGCCACGCCTGTTTCCTTTTCCACAATCGATGCCAATGTCAGCGCGGCGTAGGGTGAGTCCAGCGGAGAGTCACTGGGGCGTCGTTCCCAAAGCTCCGTCAATAATTCACCCAGTGCCCGGTGCGCAC
Source organism: Luminiphilus sp. (assembly GCA_038151055.1). Lineage (GTDB taxonomy): Bacteria > Pseudomonadota > Gammaproteobacteria > Pseudomonadales > Halieaceae > Luminiphilus. The sequence continues at coordinate 10,928 of JAYOUT010000037.1, read as the reverse complement.
GCTTGAGCACGTCGAACTCACGGTCACCACCATTGAACGCCCAGGTTTCTGGTAAAAAAAGCCCTTCCGCTGAATCGTCCCGACCCACCAGCTCAAGCAAGTCAGCCTCGAGCTGGGCTGCAGGGGTAGTGGCGATCTTTGGATGACTCTGCAACACAGCGATCGCCTCTGCCAGCGTTATCCCCTCAGGCAGGGTAACGGTGTACTGTTTCACCGCGCCCAGCGCCAGCATCTGGATGAATTCGCTCGCTGAGAGTGGGGCATCAACTTGATACTCACCGGCTTTGACTTGCTCGTCCATGCCATGCCAGCGCGCGATCCAGCCTATCCACTTGGCGTGACTGACCCACTGCTGATCCTGTGCGCGACGCAGCACGTGTTGGAGGGATTCGCCGCGGGCGATAGTGATGGTCGCCCCACCCTGCGGCAGGATCATGGGCTGCAGCCAGACTTCTCGCAGTTGAAGCGCACCGCCCGCCAAAACGACCAGGACCAGCACTGCGACAAAGACTAAGCCCCGAAACATGACCTGAGATGCTCCGCTAGCGCCCTCTGCAGATCCTCAACCGCCTGTGCGGCGGAGGCGCTGGCAAATACCGTATCAGCAATACTGCCAACGGGTCGTAGGCCCACCACGGTATTGGTCATGAAGACGGCGTCAGCTTGGCGAAACTCGTCTAGATCGATCTCGCGAACCGCCGCCTCAAAACCGCAGGAGGGCAGTATGTGCTCGAGCATGAGCTGCCGGCGTGTTCCTGCGATGCCACAGTGGTTGAGGCACGGCGTGACGACAAACCCGTTTTTTATGAGGAAGATATTACCGCGGGACCCTGAAATGACGCGATCATTGGCATCGAGCATGACGGCATCATCCCAACCGCTGGCCAACGCCTCACTGGCAGCGAGTACCTGCTCGGTTCTCGCCAGTAGCTTTAAGCCTGCCAACTGCGGCTGCGCGGCCCACCTAGTCCGCGCAATACCACACTGCAGAGGGGTCGATGTTTGATCAGAGACTTCATGTGCCACAAGAATACATCGCGGCTTAGCCGCAGCAGATGGGGCATAGCCACGAGGACCCGATCCGCGCGTCACGGTCAAGCGCGCTATCCCGGTGTGATCCACCCCTGCCAGCAATGCCGCTGCCTGCTCAAAGGTGTCGGTGGCTAGCGCGACGGGATCGCTGAAAGATAAACCCTCAAACGCGTTTGCCAATCGCCTGTGGTGCAATGACAAGCACTGAATCGACCCTTCTTTACAAGCCAGAGTCTCAAAAGCGCCGTCGGCATAATTCAGCCCACGATCATCAGCCGGCACCCTGTCGGTGACCGCGCCATCTACCCATGTATGCGGCCTCCCCATCCGTGGTGCTAGTCAAGTGAGCTAAAAATCAATGACCCGTTGGTCCCGCCAAAGCCAAAGGAATTGGACAAGGCGTGCCGAATCGGTCGCTCCTGCGCAAGGTGCGGTACGTAATTCAGATCACAGCCCGGACTGGGGTTGTCAAGGTTGATGGTGGGCGGCGCAACATTATCGCGCAGTGCCAGTACGGTCAGAATCGCCTCGACTGATCCCGCTGCGCCGAGCAAATGGCCAATCATTGATTTGGTGGAGCTCACCGCCAGGTCAGACGCAGAGGCTCCGAACACGCTTTGAATGGCCAATGATTCAGCCAGATCGCCGGCTTCGGTCGACGTGCCGTGTGCATTGATGTAATCAATGTCGCTGGCGTTCAAGCCAGCATCGGTCAGAGCTTGCTGCATGGCGGCCGCTGCGCCGCGCCCGTCTTCAGGAGGGGAAGTCATATGGTAGGCATCGCCGCTCATACCAAAGCCTGTCAGTTCACAATAAATTCTCGCCCCTCGGCCTTGCGCGCTCTCCAGTGACTCCAGCATCAAAATGCCGGCGCCATCACCGAGGACAAAGCCATCACGATCAGCGTCCCAGGGTCTCGACGCCCGTTGGGGGTCATCATTGCGCGTCGATAGGGCCCTCGCCGCTGCAAAGCCGCCGATGCCCACCGGCGTGGTTGCCATTTCAGCGCCGCCGACAAGCATTGCGTCGACATCGCCCGAGGCAATCATGCGGGCCCCCAGACCAATATTGTGGGTACCCGTGGTGCAAGCCGTCACAACCGCAAGATTGGGTCCCTGCAGGTTGTAAAGTATGGATAGATTGCCAGCGATCATGTTGATAATGGCACCAGGGACAAAAAACGGAGAGATGCGCTTGGGGCCTTTTTGCTCCACCAGCAGCGCGGTATCTTCGATCGAGCCAATACCGCCGATGCCCGAACCGATGGCACATCCAACGCGATGCGCGTTGCGCTCGGTTATCTCCAGACCTGAGTCGGTGAAGGCTTGAATCCCCGCTACCATCCCGTACTGAATGAAGGGATCCATGCGGCGTGCATCTCGCGCTTCCAGATATCCGTCGACGCTGAACCCTTTAACACTGGCACTAAAACGGGTGCTGAATGCCTCGGCGTCGAACTGATCGATCAACGCAGCGCCACTGCGCCCCTCACAAATCCCCTGCCAGCTCGACGCTACATCCAAACCGAGCGGCGTTACGGCGCCCATCCCGGTCACAACAACTCTACTACCCTTCATGTCGCGCCCCCTCCTGCCCCGATGGGTTTGCTTGGCTCTCACCGCGATCTAGTATCGCGGCACTCTGAATGAATCGTGAACAGTCACGCCGTGGATGCGATGCCGCGGCCTGCCAACACTTTAAAACGAAAAAGGGCCGCACTGCGTCAGCAGAGCGGCCCCGTAATGCTTATAGTCGAACCGGCTCAGGACAGATTATTGTTGATATAGTCGATAGCCAGCTGGACGGTGGTGATCTTTTCGGCTTCTTCGTCCGGGATCTCTGTCTCGAACTCTTCTTCCAACGCCATGACCAACTCCACTGTGTCGAGAGAATCGGCACCCAGATCGTCTACAAATGACGCCTCAGCCTTGACTTCCTCTTCTTTGACGCCCAACTGCTCGGCAACGATTTTCCTAACTCGATCTTCGATATTGCTCATGACGTGCTCTTTGCTCCCGGTGTGTGTCGGCCAGATCAGCCAAACGCGTCGGATTTTACAAGCTTTTGCTTCAAGTAAAACCCTTTTTGACCCTAATTCAGCCCTTGATACCGCGGGCTAGCCCATGTAAAGCCCACCGTTTACATGCAACGTTTCGCCGGTAATGTATTGACCAGCGTCGCTGACCAAAAAAGCCACCGCGCCCGCGACATCCTCCGGCGACCCCAGCCGGCCTAGGGGAATCTGTGCTTGCAGGGTGTCACGCTGTGACTCCTCAAGAGCCCGGGTCATATCGGTGTCGATGAATCCGGGCGCGACGCAGTTCACGGTAATTGAACGAGACCCCAGCTCTCTGGCAAGCGATCGGGCCATGCCCTCTGCACCAGCCTTGGTCGCCGCGTAATTGCTCTGCCCCGCGTTACCCATGGAGCCCACGACTGACGTGACATTAACGATCCGACCCCATCTGGCCTTGGTCATGCCCCGCAAACAGGCTTTACTCAATCGATACAGCGCGGTCAGGTTGGTATCAATGACCTGCTGCCATTCATCTTCTTTCATCCTCATCAGGATGTTGTCTTGCGTAATGCCGGCGTTATTCACCAAAACCAACGGGTCTCCCACAGAGGCTTTAACATCATCCATGAACGCCTCGATGCTGCCCGTATCGGTCACGTTGAGTACTCGACCATAGCCGCCATGGGGAGACAGCGCCTCCGCGATACCCGAAGCACCCGCCTCGCTGGTGGCAGTGCCAACAACAGTCAAACCCGCTTGAGCAAGACTGGTCGCAATAGCGGCGCCAATGCCCCGGCTGGCGCCAGTGACAATGGCTACTTTGGAAGATGATTCAGTCACGCTGCAGTCTCCGTCAGGGCGAGGTTCAGATTTTCAGGCTCCTCCAACGGAGTACAGGTTACTGATCGGTCAATCCGCTTCACCAAGCCGGTTAACACCTTGCCCGGACCGCACTCCATGAATTGCTGACAGCCAGCCTGCAACAAGGTCACCATACACTGCGTCCACATAACGGGCTCCGATACTTGTCGAATCAACAATCTTCGGATTTCTTCCGCTTTTCGATGCGGCTGTGCATCTACGTTGCTGATTACCGGTATGTCAGCGTCCTGCAATGTCACACTCTGGAAGGCCTCCGCCATGACCAAAGCCGCCGGCTGCATCAACGGTGTGTGGAAAGGTGCGCTAACCGGCAACGGCAGCACCCGCTTCGCACCCGCCTCTTTCATGAAAGCTGCCGCCGCCTCCACCGCACCCGCGTGCCCCGCAATGACGACCTGTCCCGGTGAGTTGTAGTTCACAGCGCCCACGTAGGCATCATCCTCACAATGGGTAACGCAGATTTCGTCAATCACGGCGTCGCTGAGTCCGAGCACGGCGGCCATTGCACCTTCACCCGCAGGCACTGCACTTTGCATCGCCCGGCCTCGGGTCTGCACCAACTTAGCCGCGTCGGTCAATGAAAGAGACCCTGCGGCGACTAATGCTGAGTACTCGCCCAGACTGTGGCCAGCAACAAAATCAGGGATGCCGCCTCCGCCGTGCAACCAACATCGATGGAGGGCCACGCTGGCGGTCAAAATGGCAGGCTGAGTGAATTCTGTGAGCGTCAGTTGCTCATCGGGCCCCTGACTAACCAGAGACCACAAGTCGTAGCCCAATGCGTCGCTAGCCTCTGCGAAAGTGTCGAGCACCAGAGGAGAGGCCTCGGCCGCTTGAGCCAACATACCGACCGATTGAGAACCTTGGCCGGGAAAAATGAAGGCATAACCCGACAAAAACGATTACTCGTCGTCGCCCGTCTCTACGACCTTCTTACCGCGATAAAAACCGTCTGCACTGACGTGATGACGACGCCGAGTCTCACCTGAGGTCTCATCGACCGTCAGGGTAGGCCCGCCAATCGCATCATGCGCCCTGCGCATGCCCCGCTTCGAGCGGGTCTTTCTGTTCTGTTGTACAGCCATGATGGCCTCCTTTCATCGTCGTCTCGGGCTACCAGCGCGAGACTGCGTTAGCACCTGTTTAGATCTGATATGAACGCCGCTACTGGTTAGTATGTACGCCGCTCGACCCACTCAGTTCTTTAACTGCTCCAAAATCTGGAAGGGGTTCTCTTTTTCCCCCTCCGGCTGATCCGTTATCGCCAGCGCCACATCCACCTGCTGTGATGACAGCGCCGCCAACTGTTCGTCCGACTTGCAGTCCTGCTCGTGCACCGGGGAGGCAGGTAGCGCAAGGAGAATTTCTTCCTCAGCGATGTCGTTTAGATCTGCCTCTTCACTTACCAACAAGGGCTCGTAACGCTCTGCGAGCTCCGCGGCTTCCTCATCGCTCCAGACACACGCCATATGAGCAGAGGCCTCTAAGGCCAAAGTCATACCATTCAAGCAACGCTGGCACTGCATGGTCACCGCTGCCGTGACCGTAAGATCGACCACGTAGCGTGATGCATCATCCCGGTAGCACTCAAACACTGCGTCAGCGGGCTGTGCCAGCGCGACACCTGCCTCCGTCAGCCGCCTTGCAGTGGCGGGTGATAAGGTGCCAGTTACTGTCGACCCGCGCGCTGCCAGGCCGCGTAAGTCAACCTGTTTTGGCAGTGCCCCGGTTTTCATGGGCGCGGATGATACGGATGGCGATATAGGCTGTCAAAGCCCCTTCGGCGCGAGATCCGGCACAATCAAGACAGCGTGAATTTTCACCAGAACGAGCGAAATGGCCATGAGAATTATCCTCGCATCGACCTCTCCCTACCGTCAAAAACTCATGGCACGCCTGAGGCTGCCTTTTGAGCAGTTAGCCCCTGATACCGATGAATCCCTGCTTGACGGCGAGGCGCCCCGGGCCAGGGCCTGCCGTCTCGCTCGCCTGAAAGCAGAATCAATCGCCGCCAGAACCACTAGCGACAGCACCGTGATTATTGGTTCCGACCAAGTGGCGAGCCTCGGCGACACTATTTTGAGGAAACCAGGGACACCGGAGCGAGCCATTGATCAATTATTGAAATGCTCTGGTGCGACGGTGCAATTTTGGACCGCCGTCTCGGTCATGTGGCCACAGGGCAGCGAGCAGCGAGTGATCCCCTGTGAGGTGACGTTTCGCAGACTGTCCGAAGCGGAAGCCGCCCACTACGTCGAAATTGATGATCCGCTCAATTGTGCCGGATCGTTTAAGTGGGAATCTTTGGGCGTGTCACTGTTTGAGAGACTGGAAACCCAAGACCCGACGAGCTTGGAGGGTTTACCCCTGATTGCACTCTGCGCGTTACTCCGCGAAGCCGGGGTCGACTTACCGCTTGCTGCGCAGCCGCTCGAGCACTGACTCTAGCTCTGCATCCAATGGGCAGGACAGCTGGTAACGCTCGCCACCTAGGTTGAAAGAAATGGCTCTGGCGTGCAAAAAAAGCCTTTTTAGGTTGACCTCACTGGCTAGCTGTCGCGAGAGATCCGTCTCGTATTTGCTATCACCAAGGATCGGATACCCCGTATGCATAGCGTGCACACGAATTTGATGGGTCCGGCCAGTGATCGGCTTGGCTTCAATCAAGGTGGCACCAGGCAAGCGCTCAAGCACATTGACATCGGTCTTTGAGGCCTTGCCATCGGCAGCGACCTTAACGATCCGCTCGCCGGAGGGGGTATGTCGCTTGGCAAGCGGCGCAGAAACGCTTTTTTGATAGGCTGGCCACTTTCCCGCCACCAGCGCCGCGTATCGCTTATCTACCTGATCATTCCGCAATTGGTCGTGGAGTGCGCGCAGCGCGCCCGCATTTTTCGCCACCAGCACCACACCCGACGTATCCCGGTCCAGCCGGTGAACCAACTCCAGATATCGGCATTCAGGGAACAGCGTCCGCAGAGATTCGATGAGTCCCAACCTCACACCGCTGCCGCCGTGCACGGCCAATCCGGTCGGTTTGTTAATGGCTAAAAAATCAGGATGATCCAACAGCACAGCAGCGCGGATTCGCTGTTCCCATAGCCTGGACGGTGCGGCGGTTGCAGGGGCTTCCGATTCAGCCCAAGGTGGCACCCTGACTATGTCGCCCACCTGCATACGGTACTCGGGTTTGCACCGACCTTTATTCACTCTGACTTCGCCCTTGCGAATCGCCCTGTAGACGCGTGTTTTCGGCACACCCTCGGTATGGCGCAACAGGTAGTTGTCCAGCCTCTGCCCTGCCTCCTCCTCCGCGACGTCGAGAAAACGCACCTGTTTCGATGGGTTATCGCTCATAGAATTACGATTTCTTCACAATGGTTATTCGTTGAATCCCGCATCTCTTGGTGCTAAGTTGCGCGCGTCGGGCCAGTTGCACTCCGACAACAGGTCGCCCAAATGCCATAAGGTGGCGCTTTGACCTTCCCGGAGTGCGCTCATCTGTCTGTAAAGCCAGATCGAGACGAGCCTTTCCCGCTCCTGCTAACCCGACAAAGGATTTAGAGAGTTTACCGCGCACAGCCCTCCGGCCCCAATGCCGTAAGAGCGGCTCACGGTAAACAGTTTGAAACCCGCGACACACGATGGCGCGGTGCAATTTGCGAGACCGGCTCTGTAGCGAGCGCTTCAGAACCGGGTGTTCAACTAACGGCATGGGTAGTGCGTTACGCAGCCTTGCCATTTGATCACTCACCCTATGGTGAAAGCGCGATAACAGGAGGATATCCTCCGCACCGCCCGGTTGCGTCGTCAACTGGACAACACAGCATGAAAAAAATACTGATCAATGCGACCCAGCCTGAAGAGGTTCGGGTGGCGATGGTCGATGGTCAACGACTGTATGACCTCGACATCGAGAACCGACAGCGCATTCAAACCAAGGCCAACGTTTACAAGGCCAAAGTTACCCGCGTAGAACCGAGCCTGGAGGCAGCTTTCGTCGACTTCGGCGCTGACCGTCACGGATTTTTGCCTCTCAAGGAAATTTCCCCTGAGTACTACCGCAGCCGAGCGCCGGAAAACGAAGGCAAGGTGCGGATTAAAGATGTGCTCAAAGAAGGCACTGAGGTCATCGTTCAGGTAGACAAAGAGGAGCGCGGCACCAAGGGCGCGGCACTGACAACTTTTATCAGCCTTGCTGGCCGCTACATGGTGCTGATGCCCAACAACCCCAAGGCAGGAGGGATATCCCGACGCATTGAGGGAGAGGATCGCAGTGACCTAAAGGATTCTCTAGCGCAACTGAACCTCCCTGACGGCATGGGCGTCATTATTCGCACGGCCGGCGTTGGGCGAAGCACAGAAGAGCTTCAGTGGGATCTCGACTACCTTTTGCAGCTATGGGACTCAATCGCAAAGGCCAATGCCGAGAGTAAAGCACCGGTCCTGATCTACCAGGAAAGCGACGTCATCATCCGCGCTGTGCGCGACTACCTCCGGGATGACATCGACCAAGTGCTGATTGATGACGAGGCCGCCTACAACAGGGCCGCCGAATTCGTGGGCATGGTCATGCCGCGGTATAAAAACCGACTCAAGCGCTACGAGGACCCTCTCGCGCTCTTCAATCGTTTTCAGATCGAAGGCCAGATCGAGACGGCTTTTCAGCGCGAGGTGCGCCTCCCCTCAGGCGGATCAATCGTACTGGACCCGACTGAGGCACTGATCTCGATCGATATCAACTCTGCTCGCGCCACCAAAGGCGGTGATATTGAGCAGACCGCACTGCAAACCAACCTCGAGGCCGCAGAGGAAATCGCGCGCCAACTGAGGCTCCGGGACCTGGGCGGGTTGGTGGTCATTGATTTCATCGATATGTCCTCAAACCGCAACCAACGAGCGGTAGAAAACCGCATACGCGAAGCGCTTGAGCTCGATCGCGCACGCATTCAGGTCGGTCGTATTTCACGCTTTGGCCTGCTGGAGATGTCCCGCCAGCGTTTGCGCCCTTCACTGGGAGAGACCAGCGGCATCGTGTGTCCACGTTGTACCGGTCAAGGCACGATCCGCACCACCAAATCTCTGGCGCTGGCTATTCTGCGCCTGATTCAGGAAGAGGCCGTCAAGGAGCGCACTGGCGAGGTTCAGGCAATCGTCCCGGTCGACGTATCGGCGTTTTTGCTGAATGAAAAGCGTGGCGACATCAACGACATCGAGTCGCGCAGCGGCGTGCGTATTGTAGTGGTCGCAAGCCCCTATCTTGATACTCCCCACTTTGAAGTTCGGCGTCTGCGGGACGACGAAGTCGACCAGTCAAGAAAGCTGAGCTTTGACATTGATCTGCCCTCGCCCAGCGAACCAGCTGTCGATGCCGCCAACGAGCCCGCAGTGTCAGCGCCCGAGGCATTAGTCCGTGGCGTGACGCCTGAAGCCCCAGCGCCCGAGGTCAGCCCTAAAGAGAAGCCGGCACCAAAAAGCCAGCGGCAATCTCGGGGTGGCCAGCGGCAACGACACAAAAAACCAGCGCAGAAACCCGGTCTTCTGGCGCGCCTCTGGGCACTTCTGTTTGGCGATGACACCCAGGACAAAGCCAAACAGCGTCAGGGCGGTCGTGGCGGCAAAGGCGAACAGAATCGCAGACGGTCCCGCAACCGATCTGGCGATCGACAGCGTGACGATCGCAGTGAAGGAGATGGCAACCCACAGCGTAACCGCGGCGGCAGAAACGATCGCGACAATCGCCGCAACGGCAGAAACCGCAAGCCCGAGGGGGACGACACAACCAACACGCAGCAGCAGACTGCCGATGCCGGCGCACAGAGCACTACTGGTGATCAAAACGACGAGCAGCCCAAGCGCTCGCGGCGCAGGCGTGGGCGTCGCGGTGGTCAGCGGCACAATGACCGACCGGCCAACGACGCGACGGAAAACGCAACCGAGAACAACACTGACAGCGAAGCGACCGAAGCTGTGGCAGAAAACGCAGGTGAGTCGCATCGACGACGGCCAGCAGACAAACGCAACGAGGGACGGCGCCGAAGACAGCGTCAGACCGTAGATTCAGACGTGGCCGCTGAGGCAACGGAAAGCACCGCTGAAACAGTCAGTGCAGAAGCAACTCCGGCATCAGTTGAACAAACAGCACCCGCAGTTGAAGTCGCCTCCTCCGAGGCGCTGAGCGCTGCGTTCGCGGAGCCCGAGGCCGACGTTCTAGAAGTCTCAGAAACCAGAGAGATGGGTGAGGCGGTCGTCGAACAAGCACTGGCAGCAGAAGTGGGCGAGGCGCCAATCGAAGCGCAACCCGAGGCAACGACGCTACAGCCTGCCGCTGTAGAGGACACGCCGACATCAACCGAGACGGCAGATACAGAGCTGGTGGAAGCATCTGAGCAGGACTCTCACTCGACAGCCGGTGTGGACGAAGCGGGCCGCGCGGTGAACGACCCGCGGGTTGCCCCCAAGCCTGTCACTGAGACCAAAGTATCTACCGAAGAAGGTCAGCTGTTTTGGCAATCCGAGGCGCCACCGGTCACGATCGTTGAGCAAAACGTCCCGCGCGCCAGCAACGACCCAAGAGGCCCACGGGCCGCCTGACAGTTAGCGGAGCAACTTGATCGAATGGAGCGCGGCGATATAATGCGCGCTCCTCGCCGGGAGGCTTCCCGGCAAACAGTTTAGGTGGGCTGGCTGAGTGGTCGAAAGCGGCGGTCTTGAAAACCGTTGAACCGAGAGGTTCCCGGGGTTCGAATCCCTGGCCCACCGCCATTAACGAAAAAGCCGCCCCACGGGGCGGCTTTTTTTATGGCACTGCAGTGGTCCTAGAGCATTGCCCAGACCATCAGCGCGTAACCACCAACTCCGACAAGCCAGACCAAGCTTCTCAGATACTTGATGCCTGCGATGTAAATTGGCACGTACGCGATTCGGGCCCAGAAAGCGATCTGTGCGCCCAGCATCACCTCAGCGTCTAATCCGGCCGCATTGGCGATCAACGCCA
>JAYOUT010000036.1:7273-20092 GCA_038151055.1 Luminiphilus sp. | reverse complement strand
GTATCGCTTGTCACATTTTGCTAAACCGCATCCATTTGGATTAGGTGCCCGCTTGGATTCCATGCTCAAAGTAAATTGGGCCAGGCTTTTGTTAAATCAGCTGGGCGCTTTTGCAAATCATGTAATAGCCGGTAGATTGACGAGCAAGTACCCAGGGACAGTCACATGAACGCCACCATCACCGTTCGCCTTGCTGCAGCCCCGGACCTCGATCAGCTTGCTGAGCTGTTTGATCAGTACCGGCAGTTCTATCAATGCGCACCAGATCTCGGCGCAGCGCGAGCCTGGCTTGCGGAAAATATTAAGGCGGGCCGCTCAACGATCTTTGCGGCAGATAACGGCTCTGAGCTGCTAGGCTTCACACAGCTCTACCCCGCGCTGTGTTCCGTCGATCTCGTAGACTATTTTGTGCTCTACGATCTTTTCGTCGTCAAAGCGGCACGACGGCAAGGTATTGCTCGCGCCTTGATGAATGCGGCCAGTGATTGGGCCAAGGCGCAGGGGGCTGCGCGGCTGGATCTTGAAACAGCGCGGGACAACTATTCGGGCCAGGCGTTATACCGAGATCTGGGATACGAACTGGATGAGGTCTTTCTGAAATTCAGTCTTGATCTGACTGAGTAAAACGCGGTGCCAGGGCTAGACGGTGACGACTTTATTCCGACCGGAATTTTTCGCCGCATACAAACCCTCGTCGGCACGCTTGAGAATCTGGTCAACACCTTGACCGGTGTTGCTGTGGGCCACACCAATACTGATGGTAGTCGCCAGTATCTCGGTGGTGCCTCGCTCGATTAATCCACGCAGCGATTCGGCGATTGACGCCGCCTCGTCCCGCGTGACGCTCTCCACGATCACCAGAAACTCCTCACCACCCCAGCGCGCCACCGTATCCTGAACCCGCATCCGGTCTTTAAGGATCTCAGCGATCCTTTGCAAGATGCGATCGCCCGTATCGTGACCATGCTGGTCATTGATCAATTTGAAGTGGTCAATATCGATCATCATGACCGCATAACGTCGCTGCCCGGTTGCAAACAAATTAAGCGCACGTTCCGCTACGCGTCGATTGGCAATGCCGGTCAGGGTATCGGTGTTGGCGGCTTTGCGCAGTCGCTCAACCCGCTCCGCCGTCTCACGGAGTTCGTCTCGCTCGCGCACCCAGATACCGAGCAGCCAAGAGAATAGGCCGTAGACACACAAGACCAGCGGGCCGATGCGCCAGTCGGCGAGATAGGCATCGGCGAGCACTTCGCGGCCACTGCCGACAAAGGCGACCCCACCCATCACGAGACCGGTGGCTGCACCGATGTAAAGACTGAGCCGACCCCACAACAAGGTGGTAATGATGACCAAGACAGGCGTGTAGAGGAGGCCGATCATCACGCCAATCATGGCATCGGCAGGTTCTGCAGCCAGCCAAGAGATCGACCAGCGCGCCACGATCAACATCAGAATCGACACTGCAATGCCGCGGTGCCAAGCCAGATTCAGCTTGGGCCAAGCGAGGAGCAAAACAGAAAAAATGGCGAACCAGCCAAAGGCCAGGCGATTGGATAGGGGTGTTCCGTAGCCCATGAACGCGGAAACCACGACTGCTCCCGCCAGCGCCCACGCGAACAGCATCAGCACTCTGAGCATACGCGACGCTGACCGTTGGTCTACGTCTGCCGCGCTGAATGCCTTGGCATCCTCACCCGGCACGCCATATTCCGTTGGCAACCCGAGCAACTGGGTGGTGGTCTCCTGACTCATGGTCTGAGTGTGCGCGTCCCAGCGCCCCGACTCAACCGGAGTTATTTACCCTGTGGGCACCTCAGTGAATGGAATACCTTTATCCAGCCGTGGCTCCTGAGGGAGCCCGAGTACCCGCTCAGCGATGATGTTGGCCATGATCTCGTCAGTGCCCCCGGCAATCCGCAGGCCCGGCGCGCCCATATAGGCCCGCTGAATGATGCCCGCCTTGGCAGCCAGCTCGCCGTCAGAAATCGCACCGCTCGCACCCAAGAGATCCATAAGATAGGAAGACATCGCCTGCATCTTGGGTGCACCCACCAGTTTGCCAATGGAATTTTCAGGGCCCGGTAACTCACCGCGAGACAACGCCGTCAGGGAGCGGTACCCGGTGTACTTCAAACCCGACTCCTGAACGTACCAGTCGGCTAATTTGGCGCGCACTGAGGCGTCTTCAAGCGCGGGCCGGCCATCGATCTCCAGCTCGCTGGCGAGGGACAGTGCCAGAGAGACATCCATCTGACCAAAACTACCGCCAATCGCAGCGCGCTCGTTCATGAGTGTTGTCAGTGACACCTGCCAACCCTGACCGACCTCGCCCAGCCGTTGGCTGTCAGAGACCCGAACATCGGTGAAATACACCTCATTGAAGTCCGAGTCGCCGGTCAGCTGTTTGATCGGTTTGATCTCGACACCCGGCGCCTTCATGTCGATGTAGAAATAACTCAGGCCTTTGTGCTTTGGCACGGTGGGGTCGGTTCGCACCACAATGACGCCGTAGTCAGAAAAATGCGCTCCAGACGTCCAGATCTTTTGGCCGTTAATCACCCAGTCGTCGCCGTCGCGCTCGGCTCTGGTCCGCAACGCGGCCAGATCAGAACCGCCGGCAGGCTCAGAGAAGAGCTGACACCAGACTTCTTCACCGCTCGCCAGCGGCGGCAGATAACGCGCCTTCGCCTCGTCGCTCGCCCAGGCCATCAGCGTCGGTGCGATCATGCCTTGGCCGATCAGAAAAAATGTTGCCGGCAAGTCGTAGCGAGATTCCTCTTGCCGCCAGATCACCTCTTCAATGGCTGAAGCGCCCCGGCCACCAAACTCGGGAGCCCAACCAATGCAAGCCCATCCGGCGTCATATTTCTTTTTTTGCCAGAGCTTGGCCTGCTCAAGCGGCGTCAGCGCCCGAAAGGCCTCATCAGTCGGTACGTTCTCCGCAAGCCACGATGAGGCTTCTTCACGAAAGCGGGCTTCTTCAGGGGTGTCGTTAAAGTCCATTGCTCACTCCTCTAGGCTGCTGCGCGCTGATCGTTCAAAGCGGTTACCAGCCGGTCCTGCCAAACCGCCTCACTGCCTATGACCAAGCTAAGTAACTTTGCTCTGCGGTAGTAGAAGTGGCAGTCAAATTCCCAGGTAAAACCCATACCGCCATGGGTCTGAATGTTCTCTTCAGCGGCAAACGTCGACGCCTGAATCGCGGCAACACGCGCAGTCGCAGCGGCCAGCGGCAACTCTTCACTGCCCTCAGCAAGCGCCCATACGCCGTAATAGGCGTTACTGCGTGCCAACGTGTTTTTCACGTACATGGTGGCCAACTTGTGCTTGATAGCTTGATAAGAACCAATGGCGCGGCCAAAGGCAAAACGCTGTAACGCGTAGTCACGTGCTTGAATCAGTGCAGACTCGGCGACACCGAGTTGCTCCCAGGCAAACAACACGGCGGCACCCTCTATCAAGCGCTCCCACTCGCCCTCGTCCAATGCCCTCTCTCCCAGCACCTGACCGTCAGCACCGTCCAGTGTCAGCGCACTGTGGCCCCGGCTGGTATCGAAGGTGATAACTGGCTCGATCGAGACGCCGCTCTGCTGCAGGGGCACCAAGCAGGCCTCCAAGCCAGCTTCGGAACGGCCAAGCACGACCGCAACATCCGCCACGGACGCGTCCGGGACGGGCACCTTTTTACCGGAGATCTGCGCGCCACTGCGGTGGGTTTCAAGCCCCTCCAGGGACAATCGGCCGGGGCGCTCTGCCATCGCCACGGTCGCGACGCAATCGCCACTGGCCAACTTCGGCAACCACTCCGACTTCTGCGCCTCAGTGCCAAAGCGCTGAATCGCCTCGCTCGCCAGATACACCGAGCTGCTGAACGGCAGGGGTGCTGCGCTGCGGCCCATTTCCTCGGCAATGATCGCCAGCTCGTAGTAGCTCAGGCCGAGGCCGCCGTAGGCTTCATCAATAACCGTCGCGGTCCAGCCCATGTCGGCGACTTTTCGCCAGAGTCCGGCATCCCAGTCCTCATCACCGTCGAGCACCGCTCGGACAACCGAGGTTGAGCAGTGCTCCGACAGAAACCCGCGCGCCTGCTCGCGCAGTAACTGTTGCTCTTCAGAAAACTCAAAATTCATGAATGTCGTCCAAATAAAGGGCTGGTGGCCCGATTAAATTGATGAAAGTAGGTTAGCAGAAGTCTGCCGGGGCTCACGCCGCATACAATAGTTGTGGCGCTTGCTCCCGGAGGCGTTGATATCCTTGTGGGGGCTCGAAGCCCAGCTCCGCTCGCACCGCATCGAGTGGCTCGGCAAGCCGCTCCTCCCACTCAATTTCGGCCATCCAAACGGCCCGTTCGGCAATGTTGGCGCCCTCAAGGATCAGCGGTCGCACATCAAACTGCGGCACCTCACGGAGATACTTCAACTTTGCAATCCAGACAATAAAACTGATCCCGCGATTCGGGGTTTGGGTCTTCATAAAGGAAAGCAGGCTCAGCTCACCCACCGGATCGCGGCCATAGCCCGTCATGACATGCTGCAGGTCATGAATGTCCCGCAGTCGATCGGCCAACCAGATTTCATCCTCAGACAGCAGGCGATAAATGTCTTCGCGCGCGGACGTGTCACTGGAGGCTATCAAACCGTCGGCCGAGAGATTCTCGGCGTGTACAAAATCATAATAAGCCCTGCCGATACTGCCGGCAGGGAGGCTTAGGAGCCATTCGCGGTCATTCAGCTTGCTGACAATGTCCGGCTTTCTTCGCAGCAGCGCGCGGCCCCGCTCAGTGGCTCTTAAACGCGTGACAGCGGCACCCAAGCTATCGCCCTTCAGCGCTTCGATGATGTGGAACACCTGAGTGGTATCGTCCGGGTTTTTCAACAGTTCACGCATGGCCCGCCAAGCCACAAGCGGTTTGATTTGGTTGCGAAGCCAAAGCGATCTTAGGCGTTTCATTATCGTTATTTCTCTCAACCTTCTTTGAGCTCACAAGGCTTTGAGCTCACAGGGCTGCCAGAGACAGCCTCCTGCAATAAGTTTACCGAAACTGCAACAGCTCAGACTGTCAGCCTCCACCGGCACAGTCACGCCATCACAATAAAAAGGATAGCGGCGACGGTTGCGCCCAACAATGCATAGGGCAGTTGGGTAATGGCGTGCTCATGGGTCCGGCAGCCCGCGCCTTGCGCAGAGAGCACCGTGGAGTCGGAATAAAAACACGCATGGGAGCCAAAGCCACTAGCGGAAAACAATGCCCCCATCACCAACGGGATACTGACCTCGAAGGTCTGCGCCAGGGGGAAGGCAATCGGCATAGTGATGGCAATCACACCCCAGTTAGAGCCCGTGGTAAACGACAACAGTGACACCGTGATGAATACCACAACCGGCAACAACTGCGGCGTCATGAACGGAGACACGGCCTCGATAACATAAGGGGTGAGACCCAGGCGATCGTTAGCTTCGACAAACACGAACAGGGTCAGCAGCATGGCCAGTACCGGCACCATGGACTTCACGCCGTCGATACAGGTGTCAAATAACTCGCCCAGAGTCATCACACGCACCAGGGCGTAGTGGACAAAGGTCACCAGAATCCCTGCGATAACCCCGCGCAGTAGGTCGATGCTTGGAAAAACAGTGAAGAACACCATCGCAACAATGGGGAAGAAAAACACGCTCATGCCGCCGCGTGCGTTCTCTTCCACCGCCAGCGCGTTGTCCTCAAAGACGCCGAGATCTCCGTTTTCAGCCCGCGCCTCAGCGCGTCGCATGGCACCGAGCAAAGGAATAACGCCCAGGGCGACCAGCGGGACAATGAGCAGCGCCACCATGGGGTAAAAGAGGTAGGGAATAGTCTCTATAAAGACCGACAACCCCTGACCCTCTGGCGCCACACCATTTTGCTCAAGCAGGCTCGCAAAATAAGCACCCCAACTCGACAGTGGCACCAGCAAGCACAGCGGCGCGGCTGTTGAGTCCACCACGTAGGCCAGCATGGCGCGAGAGGTGCGAAAGCGATCAGTCACCGCCTTCATCGTGGCGCCGACCGTCAATGAGTTCAGGTAGTCGTCCAGAAAAATGACCAATCCGAGGCCCCAAGTAGCCAATAGGCCGCCGCGCTTGGTTTCGATACGGCTCATTACCGCCTGGCCAAACGCATAGGATCCCCCGCCTTTAACCAGCAAACCGATAAAACCGCCGTACAGCCCACAGACCAGCATGACCCACGCCACCTCTTCGGTCATCAAAGTCGCCAGAGTGGCCTCGGCCATGGCATCGAGAAAACCGATCCCCTCCATGATGAAAAAGGCGAACAGCGCCCCCGCCAGCACCGATTCGAGCGTGCGACGACTCCAAATCGCCAGACCGAGCACAAGCAGGGTAGGGAGTATCGTGACGAAGCCGTAATCCATCGTTTCTTGAGACCTATCTCTGTGTCAGCGACACCCTATTCGACCCTTGCATCCGACCCTCGCATCCGACGCTCATGGCGGGGACGCGCCGGTTGGATGCGCCCACCTATTACGCTCTTACGACTAACCGCCACATCGCAGACGATCTGCGATGACCGGCTCATCAGGGCTCAAGACGCGCCAGCTTGTGGGTTTTTTACGCTTGGAGCTGTCACAAACAGGCGTGTAAGGTGCTATTACTGTCTGGTAGCCAGAATACGCCAAGTCGAGTCTGTCGTGTCATTTTCCACTCTGCTGCAGAACATTGCTGATGCCGAGCCAGGCCCTGAGACCTGCGCGGTGTTCGATTTTGACGGGACCATCATCTCGGGCTACTCCGCGACTGCATTTTTAAAGGATCAAATTGCTCGAGGCGAGATCTCGCCTGCTGATCTGTTGCAATTGACCCAAGCGGCTACTCGCTTTGGCATCGGATCCCTCGGCTTCTCTGCACTCATGGCGGTGCATGCACAGTACCTCGCCGGTCGTTCAGAGGCAGACTACATAGCCAACAGCGAGCGGTTGTTTCGCAGAGCCATTGCCAAACTGATCTATCCAGAGGCGCGGCAGCTCATCGAAGCCCATCGTGCCGCGGGCCACAGCATCGCCATCATCAGCTCGGCCACGCCCTATCAGGTGCTGCCCGCAGCGAGAGATCTGGGCATTGAGCATGTGTACGCCACGGATCTCGAAGTTGAAGACGGTCAATTTACTGGCGGTGTGGTAAAGCCGACTTGTTTTGGCATTGGCAAAGTTCACGCCGCAGAGCGTTTTACCGCGCAGCAGGGCACCAATCTGGACAACTGCTTTTTCTACAGCGACAGCACCGACGACATTGAACTGCTGGAAACAGCGGGTCGTCCGGTGGTGTTAAACGGCAATCGCGAGTTGAAGGCGATCGCCCGCGAGGAGGGCTGGGCGATGGCTGACTTCAGCAGCCGAGGCAACGCCACGAGCAGCCAGGTCGTGCGTTCGCTGGCCGCCACCGGGTCGCTCGTGGGGAGCTTCATCATGGGCTTGCCCCTCTATGCCTTGAGCGGTTCAAGGCGGGATTCCATCAACTTCTCGATTTCGCTGTTTGCCGAGACAGCCAGCGCGTTGATTGGATTAGACCTGGATGTCCGGGGCCGGGAACATCTTTGGAAACAGCGCCCGGCGATCTTCATGTTCAACCACCAAAGTAATGCCGACATGCTCATCATGGCCAGTTTGATCCGCAGGGATATTGTGGGGGTGGGTAAACGCGAGCTCAAAAACTTGCCGCTTATTGGCCCCTTGATGGGTGCCGCGGGCGTCGTCTTCATCGATCGCAGCGACCGCCAAGCGGCGATTGAGACCATGAAGCCGCTGGTACAGGCCATGCAGGAAGAAAAGAAAAGTCTTGTGATTGCGCCCGAGGGCACTCGCGCCCCAACGCGAAAACTGGGCGCCTTTAAAAAGGGCGGCTTCCACGTGGCGATTCAGTCGGGCGTCCCTATTGTACCGGTCGTCATTCACAACTCTGGCGATATCTCCCCAAAGGGCGACAAAATTTTCCGAAGCGGTACCGTTCATATCGATGTGCTGCCAGCCATCGAGACCGCCGATTGGTCTGTGGCAAACATTGATGAGCATGTAGCCGCAGTGCGCAATGCGTTCTTGAGAACGCTGGGTCAGCCGGAACTGTCAGCCGAAGAGACCGCAAGAGTGCGGCGCGATACGCCCGACGATTTGCGGCCCGAGGTTCGCGGTCGGCGCCGGAAAGTGGGTCTCAAGCAATCAGCCAACGGGTCAGAAGGTCAAGAGCGCGACTCGTCAACCCGTGGTGCTGCACCCAACGGGGCGCGGTCAGCCAGCCCTCAGAGCGGCTTTGACTCAGAGGCTCCGGCCACGAGGCACTGAGTGAGTCTGACGACGGCGCTGCAGGATCAGCTTGCCAACAACCCGTGGCCTCCTGCTGCCGATAACGTCATCTTTGTGCTGGATACAACACGTCGATTCGAGCGACAGCTGCTCGAGCAATGGATTGCCCTGCATGACACCGGGGAAACCGAGCACACAATCGTGTTGCTGGATCTGCGTGATGACCGCAAAACGCTGAATGTGGCCACCGTAGCAGAGGCGCTTCAACGGCACCCCGATGCCATGGTGGCGCCACTGCGCGTGTCTTGGCTGCAACCCGAGCGGAGCACTAGGACGGGACCCAGACTCCGCGATGTACTGAGTGGCGGAGAACGACGACCTCCCAGCTGGTTGGCTGATCGCGTCGCTCGACTCAACCCCGAGCGGGTGCATCTGACGAGGGGTGAACCCGGAGCGAATCGCGAGCTTGCCGCTCGCTTTCAAGCCAAGACAGGTTTATCAGGCGCAAGTGAGCCAGAGGATTTTGCGCTGTTTGTTGCAAGGCAAGCCGCTGTCGTCATCGACATCGCAGAGCGCCAATTGATTGGTGGCCGCTATAAAGTCCCGCGCTACGTCCATCAAAGTATTCGCAACAACCGCGCTTTCAAGGCCAGCCTGCTGGGCATTGCCAACGAGCGGGAGCAGCCCACCAAAGCAGTCAGGGCCGAGGCCAGTGAGTACCTGCGGGAGATGATTTCGATACCCACTCGCTTCTGGCTCGACGTTTGGGCAAAGCTCTGTGAGATTTGTCTGGGACTGGGCTATGAGAAAACGGTGCACTACGACCCGAGTGATATCGAACGCATCCGGCACATCGTGCGTCACTATCCTTCGGCGCTTTTGTGGACGCACAAAACTTATATCGATGGCTTCGTGGTACCGAAAATCCTGTTCGACAATGACTTCCCGATGCCGCATTTCTTTGGGGGTGCCAACTTGAATATCCCGATTCTGGGATTTTTTTTGAGGCGGGCCGGGGGCATTTTCATTCGCCGCAGCTTTCAGGATAACGAGGTCTACAAACTCAGCCTGAAACAGTACATCGGCTATTTGATGGAAAAACGCTTCCCGATGACCTGGTCCTTTGAAGGTACCCGCTCACGGCTCGGAAAGTTGATGCCTCCCAAATACGGGCTACTCAAATACGTACTGGAGGGCGCGCACCACGCGGGTTCACGTGATATTCACATCATCCCCGTGTCGGTTTCCTATGACCTCGTCAGAGATGCGGAAGAGTACGCGCGGGAGCAGTCGGGCACACCCAAGGCGCCCGAATCAGTCGGCTGGATGGTGCGCTATCTAAAGAGCCTTGCCCGGCCGATGGGCCGGATTCACGTGGACTTCGGAGAGCCTGTGCGCCTCGACGCAGCGCCTGACCCCGAGGATCAGCTGGCGATCTCAAAGATCGCTTTTCAGGTGGCCGTAGAGGCCAACCGTGTGACACCCGCCACCTTCCCGGCGGTGGTTTCAACAGCGCTACTAGGCGCTTTCCCAAGGGCCTTAACCGAGCCAGAAATCGTTAAAGCTGTCTTGGTGATGACCGAGTGGGCGACGGCCCGCGGCGTGCGGCTGTCGCCAGACTTCAACCTCAATTACGCCGAAGAGATCGGCAGTCTTCTGGCCAACATGATGGACGAGGGCATCATTACCCGATTCGAGGGCGGCCCGGAAACCGTCTACGGTATCGCCGAGGGGCAGGCGCCGATTGCCAGCTTTTACCGCAATACCATTGTGCATTTCTTTCTGACCCGCGCAGTCGCCGAACTGGCGCTACTGGCAGTCAGTGAGCAAAGAGAAAGTAGCAAATCCCTCTCCCTGTTCTGGTCCGAAGTGCAAGAGCTACGGGATCTTTTCAAGTTCGAATTCTTCTACCCCGACACCCAATTATTCGAGCAGCAAATCGACGCGGAGCTATGCCGGGAAGAGCCCGACTGGCAGGCCCTGCTGAGCGAGAGCCCCGACAATGCGCGACTGATCATGAACCGGCTGTCACCCAAACTGGGGCACGTGGCGCTCAGTATTTTTGCCGAGGCCTACAGCATTGGCACCGACATTCTGATGCGCCAGCCAGAGGGAGAGCCGATAGCAGAAGACGCTTTTATCGAGCGATGCATGAGCTATGGCAAGCAGGCATACTTGCAGCGCAGGATCAGCAGCGAGGCCTCAATTGGAAAACTGCTCTTTGCTAATGCGTGGAAAATGCTGACGAGTCGGGGACTGATCAACGATGCCGACGGCAGATCTCGCCAGGCAGCATCACTTAATCAGCTGATCAGGCGCCTTGAGGTCATTCGCGCGCTGAGTATTGCCGACCGCGGCGCCAGCACCCTGAGGGACGTTGCCCGTGAAACGCTCTAAGATCGCGATCCTGGGCGGAGGTTCCTGGGGCACCACGACCGCCTCGGTCATCAGCCGCCAATGCGATGCCACCTTGTGGGCTAGGGACGCCCAGATCGTTGAAGAAATCAACCAGCACCGCACCAATGGGCGCTATCTGCCCGACGCAACCCTGCACCCCAAGCTGAGCGCGACCACAGACATTCGGGACGCGGTAGACCAAGCAGACGCCGTGTTAATTGCAGTGCCGAGTAGCCACTTTCGAGAAGTGCTGTCGAGCGCTCTGACGCATCTACCCGCTTCGATCCCAGTCATCAGTCTTAGCAAAGGGCTGGAAAAAGGCAGCCGAATGCGAATGACAGAAATCATTCGGGAGGTGGCTCCGGGTCGCATTCCGGGCGTGTTAACAGGGCCCAATCTGGCGAGAGAAATCGTCGCGGGGCAGGCCGCAGCCAGCGTGCTCGCGCTTGAAGACCACAGCGCCGCGCTGGCGCTACAGCCCACGTTAAACGTTGGATTGTTTCGGGTTTACACCAATCAGGATGTCATTGGTTGCGAGCTGGGCGGTGTGCTCAAGAACATCATTGCCATCGCAGTGGGCATGGGCGACGGACTCGGTGCGGGTGACAACACCCGTGCGGCACTCATTACCCGCGGGCTGGCCGAGATGAGCCGGCTTGGTGAAGCACTCGGCGGCAAGGCAGAAACCTTTGCGGGCCTCGCGGGCATGGGCGACATGATCGCCACCTGTACCAGCCCACAGAGCCGGAACCGTCACGTCGGGATAGAGCTGGCCAAGGGCCGCTCGATCGACGACATCATCGACAGCATGCACATGGTGGCAGAGGGCGTTAAAAGCGCCCCAACCGTGATTGAACTGGCCCGCGAGAGAGGCATCAGTCTCCCTATTAGCGAAGATGTTTATCGCGTGATTACCGGCGAATCGAATGCCCGCGGGGTATATCGCGGCTTGTTACGCGTGACCGCAGGCGCAGAATCCGAGCCCGGCTGAAGCACTCTCAGCACCACGATTGCCTACCCTTTACTGCCGACCATGGCGATACCTGATGCGTCATCAGCCAGCGTCAGACCGTGCCATTGACGCGGAACGGCCGAGCACTTTTGTTGTCAAAAAAGTCACTGGGTCGCAGTAACACCATGAGCAACATCACGAGGTGTTTTAACTAATGAATAGCCGTTTGATTCAAAGGGTGCTCACCGCGTTGACCTTATGTTGGTTGGTCGGCTGCGCGGTGAGCCCAACGGGCCGCAGTCAGTTCATATTGATCTCGCCTGACGCCGCCATTATTGAATCTGAGGCCGCGTATCTCGACACGGTTCGGCAACTGGATGATGAGGACAAACTGGTTGATGACCCACTGACCGTGGCGCGAGTTGCCCGGATAACGGGCCGCCTGGTATCGATCGCAGTCAGTGAATTTCCTGAGAGCGCCGATTGGAAGTGGAGCGTGGCCATCGTTGACGATGCGGATACCGTGAACGCGTGGTGTATGGCGGGCGGCAGGATGGCCGTATACACCGGATTATTCGATCAGCTCGACCTTACCGATGACGAGTTCGCACAGATCATGGGACATGAAATTTCTCACGCTCTGGCCAATCACACGGCAGAAAGAATGTCTCGCGCAATGGCCACTGCGGCCGGTGTCGCGGTCATTGGCGCCGCCTCAGATAATAGTGGCGCTGCCATGGCAGGAGCGGCGGTCATCGCGAATGTCGCGCTCACCCTGCCCAACAGCCGCGAGGCAGAGAACGAAGCGGATGTCATGGGCATGGTGCTCGCCACTCAGGCGGGTTACGACCCCGAGGCCGCGGTCACTCTGTGGCAAAAAATGAGCGATCTCAGCGACGAGCGGCCAGCTGAATTTCTCAGCACGCACCCGGCACCTGAAAATCGGCAAGCCGCGCTCAATGCCATGATCCCGCGCATGCTTGAGATCAACCCCGACCGCGCCAAGGCGCCGATTCACCCCGTTACGATCGTTCGCTAAGGTCCCTACTGCCTGACCGTGTGCAGAAAATGCAGGTGGTCTTCATAGCGGCCGAGGATATCGACAACGATTTGATCCTGCGACCAGCCCATGACGTCATAGTCCTGACCGCCCTCGGCGAGATGGACTTCAGCCCG
>JAYOUT010000036.1:0-7173 GCA_038151055.1 Luminiphilus sp. | reverse complement strand
ATCGTCGCGGTTTGCAGCGCCTGTAACCCACCGCCCAGTAGCAACAGCGACGCCGCCAGCGCAATGACCAAGGTCCAGATCATACGTTGCAAGGCAGGCGTGTTGTCGACCCCTTTGGCGCTGAGCATATTCAGCACCATGGCACCGCTATCCGCCGAGGTCACGAAGAAGATGACGATCATCATCAGGGAGATCACGCTCAATATCTTGGTGGCAGGCAGAAACTCCAGAAAGCGAAACAACCCCACTGCCGGATTTTCCTGAACGCCGGTCCCCAATTCCGTGAACCCCTGATTGGTGATGAGTTCTAGGGCACTGCCCCCCAAGACGCCCATCCAAAGGCAGATGAACAGCGTCGGCACCAACGTCACGCCGATAAGGAACTCACGAATGGTGCGGCCGCGGGAGATCCGCGCGACAAACACACCCACAAAGGGTGCCCAGCTAATCCACCAGCCCCAATAGAATATCGTCCAGCCACCGAACCAATCCGTGGGTTCATAGACATACATATCGAGCGTGCGCGGAATCAGGCCCGCCACATAGGCGCCAAAGTTCTGCAGGGTGCCCGCCAGCAGCAGCGCCGTCGGTCCGGTCAGTAAGATGAGTAGCAAAAGCAGGATCGCCAGAACGATATTGATCTCGGACAGACGCTTAATGCCGGTATCCAAGCCGAGGATCACCGATACGGTTGCCAGCGCCATGGTGGCAAAAATCAGCCCGACCTGTACCCAGACGTCGATGGGCAATCCAAACAAGTAGTTAAACCCGGTGTTGATTTGCAACACCCCGAGGCCGAGGCTCACCGAGATGCCGCAGGTCGTGCAGATGACTGCGAACACGTCCACCGATGCACCAATCGGTCCATGAATGCGCTCGCCAATTAAGGGGTAGAAAGCTGAGCGCAATGTCAGGGGCAGCTCATGCCGGTAGGCGAAGTAACCGAGAATCAGCGCGACAATGGCGTAGATCGCCCAAGCATTAAAGCCCCAGTGAAAATAGCTGATCTGGATGGCCTCGGTCGCTGCGGCGGGGGTGCCACCTGGCCCAGTGGGTGGCGCCAGAAAATGCATAACCGGCTCGGCGATGCCGTAAAACATCATGCCAATGCCGATCCCCGCAGAAAACAGCATCGCAAACCACGAAATGTAGCTATACGCGGGCTCGGCATGGTCTGGCCCCAGCTTGATATCTCCGTACCGAGATAGCGCAAGATAAACGACGATCACTGCAATTAGCGTCACGATTAGCACATAAAACCAGCTCGCGGTGTCTACAATGAGCGCCTGTAACCCCGCAAACGGGTTGCTTCCTTTTTCGGGAATGGTGAGCACCATCAAGATGGCACCAAAGAGCAGAATCAGGGCAGGGAAAAACACCGCTTTATCGATACCGAAGCGACGGGAGTTTGGCTGGGACATGGCGGGCTCTTACCTCAGGCGTTGCAACAGTGTACCCGAAGCGGTTCAAAAGGCCTTAAAACGCCTTGTTCTGAACAAGTCGGTGGTTTGCAGATAGGGGCCATAACAGGTAGCCTGCGCCGTTGTAGTTTTCGAAAAATAATCATCTTTCCAAGCCATGAGAGAAAAGGGAGTCAGTATGTCTCATCCCCAACGTTTTCAACGCACGCCGCTAGCGGCCGCGCTCGGCGTAGCGCTGTTGCCACTAGTGGCCAGTCCGGTCCACGCGCAGCTGGAAGAAGTTGTCGTGACCGCGACCAAACAGGAAGCCAGTCTGCAGGACGTACCCGTTGCGGTATCGGCACTGACAGAAGAGTCGCTGAACCAGCGTGGCGTATCGAATTTCTCTGACTACCTGATCGAGCTGCCCAACGTATCAGCCGGTGGCGCAGGTCCCGGTCAGAGCACCATGTATATCCGGGGTGTGGCATCGACCACCCCTAACCTGACCACCTCAGGTGTGGCAGGTCTGAGCCCCAACGTAGCGCTCTACCTCGACGAACAGCCGATGGCGCAGCCCGGCCGTAACCTCGATATCTACATCACTGACATCAACCGCGTAGAGGTGCTCGCGGGTCCGCAGGGCACGCTGTTTGGTGCGAGCTCGCAGGCGGGCGTGGTGCGTTTGATTACGAACAAACCTGATCCCTCTGGCTTCTACGGACGCGTTCAAGCCGGCGCGTCGACCATGAAAGACGGTGAAGCGAACTACAACATCAATGCGATGTTGAACATCCCGCTGAGCGATAACTTCGCCATCCGTGGTGTGGTCTTCACCGACGAAAAAGGCGGCTACATCGATAACGTCGCAGGTACGCGCACCGCGGCAGAAAGTGCTCGTTTCAGACCTGGCAGCACAGTCCGCTCCAACGGCACTGAAGTGGGCTTCAGAGGCGGCTTCCAGGCTGGCGCAGACCTGAGCAACGTTAACTTCCTTGAGGCGAACAACAGCGCTCTCGTCGAGGACGACTTCAACGACACCACCTACAGCGGCGGCCGCATTGCAGCCCAGTGGGATATCAATGACAACTGGCGCATCAGCGCGGGCGCCATGGCGCAGAAGATCGAGAGTGACGGCACGTTCTACACCGACCCGAACCTGAGCGACGACTATCAAATTCAGCGCTTCGAAAAGGAGTTCGTTGAAGACGAGTACACCAACGTGCACTGGACCATTGAAGGCCGTATTGGCGCCCTCGAAGTCCTGTACACCGGTGCCTTCACCGAGCGCGAGACGGACCAGCGCACCGATTACTCGGACTACCTGTTTATCGGTCAGTACATTCCCTATTACATTTGTGACTACTACGTCTCTTACACGACGTACGCACCTGACAACCTGCCAACAGGCACCTGTCAAGCACCCAACCTGTACACCACGAACAAGGTGGACAGCGAGTTCACCAGCCACGAGATTCGCTTCAGCACGGATCAAGACAAGCGCTTGCGCGTAACCGCTGGCGGCTTCTTTAGCGAAATGGAACTGACCGAGATGGTCGACTTTTCGTACCCGGGCAACAAATTCGTCGATTCGTGGGGTGGGGGCTACAACGGCACAGGGTTCGGATTCCCACTCAATTACAACTACCCCTACGATGGCCAAGGCGGCTACAAAGTGGGAGCGGGTCCGTATCCAAGAGACACCATCTTCCGAAATGACATTATCCGTACGGATGACCGGATGGGCGTCTTTGGTGAGGTCACTTTTGATCTGACCGATCGCTTGTCGATTACCGGTGGCCTGCGCTGGTTCGAGTACGAAGTCGACTTGGCGGGAAGCGCAAACGGCTCCTTCTACAATATGTCAGGAACCGACTACAACAAGTTCGGTACTAACATTAACGATCTGTACGACGGTGATAAGTCCATCCGTTGGACGTACTCCGGCTTCTTCCCCTACGAGGCGAGCCCGGTCTACACCCCCGACAACCTCCCGTCGACAGACGACCCCAACTATCAGCGCATCGTCAACAGCATCTATGCACCCGACGTGGCTGAAGATGACGGCGTCATCGGTAAGGTCACACTCTCATGGCGGCCCAATGATGACCACTTGTGGTACGTCACCTGGTCGGAGGGCTTCCGCACCGGCCTGCTGAACCGTCCTGGCGGCGCATACCAAGCAGCCAATGACTACACCGTGCCATTCGAAGTGATGTCGGATGAGTTGATCAACATGGAGCTGGGCTGGAAGCTCGATATGCTGGGTAACACCCTGCGCTTCAATGGATCGATTTTCTTCCTCGACATTTCGGATCTGCAGACCACAATCTTCGACACCAGCATTGTTAACCTGTTCTTCTCGGATAACGCTGCCGACGCCGAAGTCACCGGCATCGAGGGTGACCTTACTTGGGCACCCACCAACAATTTGACCATGGGTGCCGCGTTCTCGTTCCTGGATACCGAAATCACGGATACCTTAACGCCGTCAACGGACGTGAAGGAAGGGCTCGAGCTGGCCTACGCGCCAGAGTTCCAAGGCAACGTGTGGGCTCGTTACGAGTGGACCATGGGCAACGGCTGGACGGCGCACGTCATGCCGAGCATCAGCCATTCTGGCAGTTCGTACAGCGACATCATCACCATTAACCGGATGGACGTACCCAGCTGGACCATGGCGAATGTCACCGCTGGCGTCACCACTGAAAAGTGGATGATCGAGGCGTTTGTCACCAACCTGACCGATGAAGAAGTGGTTACCGGTGCGAACTACGTCAACGATCGCGAGCGCCTAGCGCTGGCACCGCCCACCACGCTCGGTGTTCGGGTCTCCTTCGACTTCTAACAAGCAGTCGCTAGAGACACCTCTTGAAAAAGTGCCCCAATCGGGGCACTTTTTTTGTCTGCCCATTTTATCGCGATGTGACACGCACTCATGACTGCAAGCCCCTCCAGTAATAACCCGGACGCCCTGGGCCCCGTGCAACAGCTTCTACAGCGGGGGGAGGTCGCCGCCGCACTCGAGACGCTTGATCGCCTTCCAGAGGGCGCACGACAGTCGCTGATGGGCCAATATATGCGGGGCGTGGGTCTGCGCCTGCTGCGCGATTTTGCCGGCGCGGAAAACGTGCTGCGCGAGCTGGTTAATCAAAACCCGTCCTACGGCAGAGCCTTTCAGGAGCTGGGGCACCTTTACCGAGATGCCAATATGGCGACCGAGGCACTCAATGCCTATGCCACCGCCTGCCATCTGAATCCGGGGCTTAAAGCCAGCTGGGTCGCCCAACGTGACTTGCTAGGACGTGATTCGCCGGAGCGCGTGGCGCAAATCAATCAGCGGCTGCAGTGGCTGGAAGCCCTCCCGCCAAACTTGCTGGCCAGCTGGGATCTCCTGCACGAAGGTAAGCTTCACAAGGCCGAACAGCTTTGCCGGCAGTTCATGCAGCAGAATCCACAGCACATTGACGGCATGCGGGTACTGGCCGAGATCGCAGTGCGCCATGGCGTATTGGAAGACGCTGAATTTCTCCTTGAGAGCGCGGTTGAGTTTGAACCGAACCACCGTCAGGCGCGGATTGATTACGTCCAAATTCTGAGCAAACGACAGCGATTCCAGCGTGCTGTAGACGAAGCCAAAACGCTCTTGGAGCAGGCGCCGGATAACCCCCAACTTCAGTCGCTCTTTGCCATTCAATGCATGCAACTTGGCGACTACGAGTCGGCGCTTGAGCTGTTCGACAAGATACTGAGCCGCGTGCCCAACGATCCGGTGACAAATGTATCGAAAGGCCACGCGCTGAAGACAGGAGGGCGGTCAGAGGATGCGGTCGCCGCTTATCGTGCAGCACTGAAGTCACAGCCCTTTTATTGCGACGCGTGGTACTCGCTGGCTAACCTGAAGGTATACCAGTTTGACGATGCAGAGCTGTCATCAATGCAGGCGCTGGATGAGAACCCTCATCTCGGCGGTCAGGATCGCGTGTACCTGCAATTCGCACTGGGCAAAGCGTTTGAGGATCGGAAGGATTACCAACAGTCTTTTCACCACTACGCCAAAGGCAACGCGATCAAGAAGGCGCAATTGCAATACAAGGCAGAGGGCACCACTCAGGAGTGCGAGGACCAAATCGCCGCCTGCACGGCTCAGATTTTCGATCGTGAGACCGGCCACGGCGCGCCTGACCCCATCTTCATTCTCGGGCTGCCGCGCGCAGGCTCGACGCTGCTGGAGCAGATTCTCTCGTCGCACAGCATGGTCGACGGCACGCTGGAGCTACCCAATGTGCTGTCGATCAGCGGCAAACTGCGCCGGCTGGGTCAACGAGAGGGCAATCAAAAGTATCCTTTTAATCTGGCGGACCTGTCTGCAGAACAACTTGCCACGCTGGGAGAAGAATACATCCGCGACACACAGGTGCATCGAATGGGCGCGCCCTTCTTTATCGACAAGATGCCCAACAACTTCCGCCACATCGGGCTCATCAGGCTCATGCTGCCCAACGCCAAAATTATTGATGCGCGTCGGGACCCGATGTCCTGCTGCTTCTCGGGCTTCAAGCAGCTCTTCGCCGAGGGACAGATGTTCAGCTACGACCTGGACGACATTGCCCAGTACTACCTGGACTATGTGCGACTAATGGATCACTGGGATGAGGTCATCCCGGGCTACGTGCTGCGGGTACAGCATGAGGACGTGGTGGCTGACCTTGAGACGCAGGTGCGGCGGATGCTTGACTTCTGCGGTCTCCCGTTTGAAGAGGCCTGCCTTGAATTTCATAAAACAGAGCGCAACGTGCGAACGCCGTCATCGGAGCAGGTGCGTCAGCCGATTTTCTCTACCGCGCTGGAGCAGTGGAAGCACTATGAGCCGTGGCTGGGGCCCCTCAAAGCCCGCCTTGGGCCCAACTGGGTCGCACAGGACTAAGGCCGCATGCGGCTTATTGGGCTTTGACCCACTCCAAAATCGAAGAGAAGTCCCGAGGGCCGTTGCCCTCGCCCTGATGGTCTAAATAGGCCGCCATGGCTTGTTTGCCCATCTGATTATTGAGCCCGCAGCTCTCTGCAACTTCACAGGCCAAGCCCAGATCCTTGACCATCAGATCGACCATAAAACCCGGCTGATAGTTGTTGCTGGAGGGCACCCCCTCCATCACGTCGGGCCAGGGGTTGTAGACCTGCAAGGACCAGTTGTTACCGGAGCTGGCCTTCATGATCTCTGAGAGCACGGCCGGATCCAGCCCATGCGCTTCACCCATGGCCAGCGCCTCAGAGGTGCCGATCATATGCACTGCGAGCAACATATTGTTGGCCGCCTTGGCCACCTGCCCAGCACCGGCGGGCCCGGCATGAAAGATTTTTTCCGCACTGCCCATGCCTTCAAGAATCGGCTTGGCCCGAGCAAATGCATCAGCACTGCCGCCACACATAAAGGCTAGGGTACCGGCCGCAGCAGCCGCCACACCGCCTGACACCGGGGTGTCCATAAAATCGATACCGAGCTCGGCAGCCGCCTCACCGACCTGACGCGCGGTCGCCGCATCGATGGTACTGGCGTCGAGAATGAGTGTGTCAGTCGATACCTTGGCCAAGAGCCCGCCTTCGCCGAGGTACGTGCCCGCGACGTGCTTGCCGGCGGGTAGCATGCTGATGATCACATCGGCGCCCTCTGTCGCCTCAGCCGCTGATGTAGCAATCGAGGCGCCCTCAGCGGCGACCGCCGCACAAGCCGCTTCGACCAAATCAAAGACGGTGAGCGCATGTCCCGCGGCAA